>JASGGJ010000042.1:0-19260 GCA_047605085.1 Protaetiibacter sp. | reverse complement strand
TCATCGCTCGTTCGCCCTCTCGACCTTGGTGCCGTGGAGCGCCTCGCGCACCGCGGTGACCTTCTCGAAGTAGGCGGGGCTCTCCCGCAGCGCATCGTCGCGCACCGGCCCGAGACCGGTCTCGATGACATCCGTGATGCGCCCGGGCCGCGGGCTCATGACGACCACCCGGTCCGAGAGGAAGACCGCCTCGGGGATCGAGTGGGTCACGAACACCACGGCGGCCTCCGTCTCCCCCGCGATCCGGGCGAGCTCGCCCTGAAGGTACTCGCGCGTCATCTCGTCGAGCGCGCCGAACGGCTCGTCCATGAGCAGCAGCCGCGGACGGGCGGCGAGCGCCCGCGCGATCGCGACACGCTGCTGCATCCCGCCCGAGAGCTGGTCGGGGTAGCGGTCGGCGAACTCGGTGAGCCCGACGAGCCCGGCCAGCTCGGCGACGCGCGTCTCGCGTTCGGGCTTCGGCACTCTGTGCAGCTCGAGCGGCAGCGCGATGTTGGCCGCGACGGTGCGCCAGGGCAGCAGGCCGGCCTGCTGGAAGGCGATCCCGTAGTCCTGGTCGATGCGCGCGCGGCGGGCCGGCTTGCCGAAGATGGTGAGCTCGCCCGAGGTCGCGCCGTCCAGGTCGGCGATGAGACGCAGCAGCGTCGACTTGCCGCATCCGGACGGGCCGATGAGCGACACGAACTCGCCCGCGCCCACCTCGAGGTCGACGCCGGTGAGCGCCGTGACGTCTCCGGCCTTCGCCGGGAACACCTTCCCGACCGCCGCGGCCCGGACGGCGAGTTCGGAGGCCGGGAGGATGTCGCCCTGAGCGGTTCCGTCAGGCGTGTGCCGCGGGGTCATGCCGTCGCCTCTCCTCTGCGGTAGTTCTTCAGTCCGAGGCCGATGAGGGCGACGGATCCCGCCGCGATGAGGCCGAGCGCGATGGAGCCGAACATCGGGCCCCACGGCGCGGCGGGGTCGCTCGATGCCTGACCGGCGAGCTGGATGAGCATGCGGCCGATGCCGCCGCGCATGCCGATCGACACCTCCGCGACGACGGCGCCGAGCACGGCGTTCGCGGCCGCGAGGCGCAGCGCGGGCAGCAGGTGCGGAACGGACGCCGGCAGCCGCAGCCGGAACAGCGTCGGCCAGTACCCGGCGGCGTAGCTGCGCATGAGGTCGAGGTGGATGCGATCGGGTGCCTCGAGCCCGCGCAGCACGCCGATCGCGACGGGGAAGAAGGCCAGATAGGACGCGATGACGGCGACCGAGAGCCATTGAGGCCAGGGGGTGCCTGCACGGTCGATCTGGTTGCCGATCGCGTTGACGACGGGCGCGAAGGCGATGAGCGGCACGATCTGACTCACCACGATCCAGGGCAGCAGGCCCCACTCGAGCAGCTTCCAGCGCTGCATCACGAGCCCGAGCAGCATCCCGACCGCGACGCCGATGAGCCAGCCGAGCGCCGCCGTGCCGAGCGTCACGAGCGCGGCCTGGGCGACGCTCAGGATGAGCGGGGGCGTCTCGCCGCCGCTCGTCGGCTCGAACAGGCGGGCCAGCATCGTCCAGATGTGCGGCATGGCGCGGTCGTGGGTGCGCGGCAGGATGAGGACGCCAGACCCCGCCTCGCCCTCGACGGCACCGATCGTGACGCCCTCCGCGGGCCCCAGGAACTTGTAGAGCTCCCAGACCACCGCGACCGCGACGATGCCTGCCGCGCCCCAGGCGACGGGAACCCAGCGGCGCGCGACGGTCACGACTTGGCCGCCACCGTGTCGCGGAGGGCCGGGATGACCGTCTCGCCGTACACCCGGAGCGTCTCCTCCTTGTTGTCGTGCTGGAGGTAGCCGGCGAACTGGTGCACGCCGATCGAGCGCAGCTCCTCGAGCTTGGCGATGTGATCGGATGCCGTGCCGAGCAGGCAGAACCGGTCGACGATCTCATCCGGCACGAAGCCGACGTGGTCGTTCTCGGCCCTGCCGTGCGAGTTGTAGTCGTAGCCGGTGCGGCCCGCGATGTAGTCGGTGAGCGCCTGCGGCACAGCTCCCGTCGTTCCGTACTTGGCGACGATGTCCGCCACATGGTTGCCGACCATGCCGCCGAACCAGCGGCACTGATCGCGCATGTGCTCCCAGTCGTCGCCGATGTAGAACGGCGCCGCGACGCAGAAGGTGATCTCGTCGGGGTCGCGTCCGGCCTTCTCGGCCGCCTCGCGCACCGTGGCGATCATCCACCTGGCGATGTCGACATCCGCCAGCTGCAGGATGAAGCCGTCGCCCACCTCGCCCGTGAGCTTGAGCGCGAGCGGCCCGTAGGCGGCCACCCACACCTCGAGCTCGGAGCCGACCGACCAGGGGAACCGCAGCGTCGAGCCGTTGTACTCGACGCTGCGCGAGTTGCCGAGCTCGCGGATGACGTGGATCGACTCGCGCAGCTCGGCGAGCGTCGTCGGCCTGCCGTTGGTGACGCGCACCGCGGAGTCGCCGCGGCCGATCCCGACGATCGTGCGGTTGCCGTACATCTCGTTGAGGGTCGCGAACACGGATGCCGTGACGGTCCAGTCGCGGGTGGCCGGGTTGGTGACGAAGGGCCCGACCTTCACCTTGCGGGTCTCGGCGAGGATCTGGCTGTAGATGACGTAGGGCTCCTGCCACAGGATGTGCGAGTCGAAGGTCCACACGTGGCTGAAGCCGTACTGCTCGGCGAGCTTGGCGAGGTGCACCGTCCGGCTGGCGGGCGGGTTGGTCTGGAGGACGGCTCCGAAGTCCATGCGGTTCCCCGTTCTCAGACCAGGTACTGGGTCAGGCCGCGCTTGACGAAGCGGCCGTCGCCCTTCGCGCCCAGGTACCGGCCGTCGTCGACGATGACCTTGCCGCGGCTGAGCACGGTGTCGACGTGCCCGTCGATCTCGAAGCCCTCCCACGCCGAGTGGTCCATGTTCATGTGGTGGGTCTCGGCCGAGATGCTCGTGTGGCCGTTCGGGTCGTAGACGACGATGTCGCCGTCGGCGCCGGGCTGGATGACGCCCTTCCTGCCGTACATGCCGAACATCCGCGCGGGCGTGGTGGAGGTGAGCTCCACCCACCGCTCGAGGGTGATCTCGCCCGTCACGACGCCCTGATACATGAGGTCCACACGGTGCTCGATCGAGCCGATGCCGTTCGGGATCTTGCGGAAGTCGTCCGCGCCGAGCTCCTTCTGGCCCTTCATGCAGAACGGGCAGTGGTCGGTCGAGACCATCTGCAGGTCGTTCGTGCGCAGCGCCTGCCACATGTGGTCCTGGTGCCCCTCCTCGCGCGAGCGCAGGGGCGTCGAGCACACCCACTTGGCACCCTCGAAGGCGCCCCAGTCCGGGCTGGATGCGCCGAGCTGCTCCTCGAGCGAGAGGTACAGGTACTGCGGGCAGGTCTCGCCGAACACGTTCTGGCCCTTGTCGCGCGCCCAGGCGAGCTGCTCGACGGCCTGCTTGGCACTCACGTGCACGACGTAGAGCGGGGCGCCGGTGAGGTTGCCGAGCATGATGGCGCGGTGGGTGGCCTCCTCCTCCATCTGCCAGGCGCGCGCGATGCCGTGGTAGTACGGCGTCGTCTTGCCGGCCTCGGCGAGCTGGGCGGCGAGCACGTCGATCGCGGGGCCGTTCTCGGCGTGCATCATGGTGAGCAGGCCGAGCTCGGCGGCGGTCTGCATCGCGCGCAGGATCTGACCGTCATCCGAGTAGAAGACGCCGGGGTAGGCCATGAACATCTTGTAGCTCGTGATGCCCTCGTCGACGAAGCCCTTCATGGCGGCGAGCGAGTCCTCGTCGACGCCGCCCATGATCTGGTGGAAGCCGTAGTCGATGGCGCAGTTGCCTGCGGCCTTCTCGTGCCACTTCGCGAGCCCGTCCTGCACGCGGGTGCCGGTGGTCTGCACCGCGAAGTCGATGACGCTCGTGGTGCCGCCCCAGGCGGCCGCGCGCGTGCCCGTCTCGAAGGTGTCGGACGCCTCGGTACCGCCGAAGGGCAGCTCGAAGTGGGTGTGCGCGTCGATGCCGCCCGGGATGACGTACTTATCCGTAGCGTCGATGAGCGTGTCGACGGATGCCGCGAGCTCGTGCCCGAGGAGGGTCGAGCCGGGGGCGAGCACGGCGGCGATCGTCTCGCCGTCGATGAGCACGTCGGCCTGGCTGCGTCCCGTGGCGGAGACGACCGTGCCGCCCGTGATGAGTGTCGTTGCCATCAGAACCCTCCGTTGATTGAGCAGGCCGCAAGCCGTATCGAAATCACGGCTTCGCGATCGTCGCGTAGGTCTCGGGGCGACGGTCGCGGTAGAACTGCCAGTCGTCGCGCATCTCCTGGACGAGGTCCATCTCGAGGTCGCGCACGATCAGCTCCTCGTGCTCGCCCGATCCGCGCTCGCCCACGAAGTTGCCGCGCGGGTCGATGACGTTCGAGGTGCCGTAGAAGGTGACGGCCTCCTCGCCGTACTCGTTGTCCTCGCGGCCGACGCGGTTCGGCTGCAGCACGAAGTATCCGTTGGCGACCGCGGCGGCAGGTCCCTCGACCTCCCACAGCCGGTTGGAGAGGCCGGGCTTGGTGGCGTTGGGGTTGGCGACGATGTGCGCACCTCCCAGACCGTACTCCCGCCATCCCTCGGGGAAGTGGCGGTCGTAGCAGATGTAGGTGCCGACCCGGCCGACCGCGGTGTCGAACACCGGGTATCCGAGGTTGCCCGGCCGGAAGTAGAACTTCTCCCAGAACTTGTCGACGTGCGGGATGTGCACCTTGCGGTACTTGCCGAGGATCGTGCCGTCGGCGTCGACGACGACGGTCGTGTTGTAGTAGACGCCGGTCTGCTCCTCCTCGTAGATCGGGAGGACGGTCACCACGCCCAGCTCCTTCGCGACGGAGGCGAAGCGCTGCACGATGGGGCCGTCGGCCGGCTCGGCGTAGCGGTAGTACTTCTTGTCCTGCGTGATGCCGAAGTACGGCCCGTAGAACAGCTCCTGGAAGCACATCAGCTGGGCGCCGTCCTTGGCGGCGTCGCGGAGGAATCCCTCGTGCTTGTCGAGCATGGATGCCTTGTCGCCGGTCCAGGTGGTCTGGCTGATGGCGGCGCGTACGACGGTCATGCGCAGTCTCCTCGGTGTTGCTTTTTGTTATCTTTCGCCGTAAACATTTCTCTGACGTTACGCACTGTGACGTGAGCGTAAAACTACGGGGGTTCGGATGAGATCGGTAGCCCTCTCGATCGAGGAGCGCTCGCCGCACGGCATCGCGACCGGGATCGCGCGGCTCATCACGACGGGGGATCTCGCGCCGGGCGACCGGCTGCCCACCGTGCGCGAGCTGGCGGCCGAGCTCGGCGTCTCCCCCGCGACCGTGTCGCACGCCTGGCAGACGCTCTCCTCGGCCGGCCTCATCACGAGCCGCGGACGCAGCGGCAGCTTCGTGCGCGCGGAGCCGCGCGAGTGGCTGCCGCGTCGTTACCGCGGCCTCGACGGCCAGCTGGATGCCAGGCTCGACCTCTCCCGTGGCACGCCAGACCCTGAGCTGCTGCCGTCGCTCGGACCCGCGCTCGCCAGGGTCGGCGCGCGCGCCGACACCGCGAGCTACCAGGCCAAGCCCGACATCCCGGAGCTGCACGACCTGCTGCGCGAGACCTGGCCGGCACGGGTCGAGTCGATCACCGTGCTCAACGGCGCCCTCGATGCGATCGACCGGGCGCTCGCGGCGCTCGTCCGCTTCGGCGACCGGGTCATCGTCGAGAACCCCACCTTCCCGCCCTTCATGGACCTGCTCGACCACTACGGCCTGCAGGCGGTCGGCGTCGAGCTCGACGCGGAGGGGATGCGGCCCGCGGCCTTCGCGGCGGCGCTCGGCACCGCGCCGGCGATCGTGCTGCTGCAGCCGCGCGCCCACAACCCGACCGGCATCTCGATGACGCCGGAGCGCGCGGAACAGCTCGCCGGCATCCTCGACCGCAGCCGCACGGCGCAGGAGGCGATCGTCATCGAGGACGACCACTCCGGCGCCATCAGCTCCTCCCCCGACGTGACGCTCGCGCGCTGGCTGCCCGAGCGGGTGCTGCACGTCCGCTCGTTCTCGAAGTCGCACGGACCCGATCTCCGCATCGGCGCGATCGGCGGCCCTCGCCCGCTCGTCGACCGGGTCGTCGCCCGGCGCCTGCTCGGGCCGGGCTGGACGAGCCGCATGGTGCAGGCGATCCTGCACGAGCTGCTCACGCATCCGGAGTCCACCGCGCAGATCGAGTCGGCGCGGGATGCCTACGCCGCGCGCCAGGCGGCCCTCGCCTCCGCCGTGCGCGAGGCGGGCGGCTGGCTCGCGGGCGGCGACGGGATCAACGCCTGGCTGCGGGTCGCCGACGAGCGCGCCGCCGTCGTGCAGCTCGCCGCCGTCGGCATCCGGGTCGCGGCCGGCGCCCCTTTCCAGCTCGGCGAGGGGCAGGATCCGCACATCCGCGTCACGGTGGGCGCGCTCCGCGACGAGATCGCGACCGTCGGCGCGGCTCTCGCCGTCGCACAGAACGCGAGCTGAGCGGCGCTAAATCACTACCGAGTGACGCGTTAACGCGTTACTCAATAACGAAATAGCGCACATGCCAAGGAGCGAGTCTGCTGCTGTCGTGGGCGCGATAGAGTGGCGCATCCGGGCTCGATCTGGCCCGGCGGTGTCGTTCCCGCCATGAGGTTCGGCTTCCCCCAGTGCGCCGATTCTGCACGCCCCCGCCCGCATCCACCCGGAGCCGCCTCATGGCACAGCGCTTCGCGCCCCTCATCCTCGTCCCCGCGCTCCTGCTCGGCGGCTGCGCCGTCACCGCGCCCGTGGCATCCGAGACGCCCGAGCCGGCCGCCGAGGCCGCCTTCCCGCTCACGATCGACAATTGCGGCACAGAGGTGACCTTCACCGCCGCGCCGGAGCGGGTCGTCACGATCAAGTCGACCTCGGCCGAGATGATGCTCGCCCTCGGCGTCGGCGACCGCATCGTCGGCACCGCCTTCCAGGACGGGCCGGTTCCCGAGACGTGGGCGGACGCCGCGGCCGGCATCCCGAGCCTGGCCGAGAAGATGCCGAGCGAGGAGGCGGTGCTGGCCACCGAGCCCGACCTGGTGTACTCGGGCTGGGAGTCGGCGTTCAGCCCGGATGCGGCGGGCGAGCGCGCCGAACTCGCGAGCCTCGGCGTCGCGAGCTACGTGCAGCCGGCGGCCTGCCAGAGCGCCGGGCAGCCCGCGAAGCTCGACTTCGAGGAGGTGTTCCGCGAGATCGAGCAGGCGGGTTCCATCTTCGGGGTGCGGGCGATGGCCGAGGAGATCATCGCCGCCCAGCGCGAGCAGCTCGCCCTCATCGAGCAGGCCACCGACTCCCCCACTGCGCTCTGGTGGTCATCCGGCACCGACACTCCCTACGTGGGCGCGGGCATCGGAGCCCCCCAGCTGCTGCTCGACACCGTGGGGTTCACCAACATCGCCGCCGACGTCGACGCCACCTGGGCGCCGCTCGGCTGGGAGGCGATCATCGCCGCCGACCCCGACGTCATCGTGCTCGTCGACTCCGACTGGAACACGGCCGCGCACAAGATGGAGTACCTGGCCGGCAACCCGGCGACCGCCGCGATGACCGCCGTTCGCGAGCAGCACTACATCGTCATCCCCTTCGCCGCGAGCGAGGCGGGCGTGCGGAGCGTCGAGGCCGCCACTTCGATCGCCACCCAGTACGCGGAGCTCACGGCGAAATGACCCGGATCGTCGCCGCCGCGGTCGTGCTCGGGGCGGCCCTGCTCGCCTCGATCACGGTCGCGGTGACGATCGGCTCCGCCGAGCTCTCGCTCGGGGAGGTGTGGGGCTCGATTCTCGCGCACCTCACCGGTCGGGAGTCGCCGCTCGATGTGCTGCGAGACGGCATCGTGTGGCAGTTGCGACTGCCGCGCATCCTGACCGCCGCCGCGGTGGGGGCGGGCCTCGCGCTCGTCGGCTGCGTCATGCAGGCACTCACCCGCAACCAGCTCGCCGACCCCTATCTGCTGGGCCTGTCGTCCGGCGCCTCGCTCGGCGCGGTCGCGGTGCTGCTGCTCGGCATCGGGATCCTGCTGCCGGTCGCCGCGTTCGGCGGCGCGATGCTCGCCCTGCTCGCGACGCTCGGCCTGGCATCCGCGTTCGGCCCGCTCACCCCGACCCGCACGGTACTCGCCGGCGTCGCGGTGTCGAGCTTCGCGGCGGCGCTCACGAGCTTCGTCATCTTCTGGACGGCGACGGGCGACTCCTACCGCGAGATCCTCGGATGGCTGCTCGGCTCGCTGGCCGGGGCGCGCTGGCCCGAGGCGGCCGTCGCGGGCGTCGCGATGGCGGTGATCGGCATGCCGCTCGCGCTCAGCGGTCGCGTGCTCGACGCCTTCGCGTTCGGCGACCGCTCGGCGGCCGCCCTCGGCATCCCCGTGACGGGGACGCGCTGGGCACTGCTCGGCGCGAGCGCGCTGCTGACCGGGGCGCTCGTGGCCGTGTCGGGCTCGATCGGATTCGTGGGGCTCGTGCTGCCGCACGCCGTGCGGCTCGTCGTGGGACCCGGCAACCGGGCGCTGCTGCCGCTGTCGGCCCTCGCCGGCGGCGTGTTCCTGGTCTGGACGGACACGCTCGCCCGCACCGCGTTCGACCCCCGCGAGCTGCCGGTCGGCATCGTCACGGCGCTCATCGGCGCCCCCGTGTTCGCGGGGCTGCTGCTGCGTCGCCGGAGCCTGGCATGAGCGGTCTCGAGGTGCTCGGGCTCACCGTGCTGGTCGACGAGCGCTCGCTTATCGACGAGGTCGGCTTCGAGGCGCCTCACGGCGCTCTCACCGCGATCGTCGGACCCAACGGCGCCGGCAAGTCGACGCTGCTACGGGCCCTCGCGGGCATCGAGCGCGCGGCATCCGGGGCGGTGCTGTTCGACGGAACCGAGCTGCTGGCCGTCCCCCGCCGCCGCCGCGCCCGCATCGTGACGCTCGTCGAGCAGGACGCGAGCACCGAGCTGCCGCTCACCGGCCTCGACGTCGTGCTCCTCGGCCGCAGCCCGCACGAGTCACTGCTCGGCGGCGGGGATGCGGATGCCGACACCGTCGTCGCGCAGGCCCTCGCGCGGGCTGGGGCCGAGGCGTTCGCCTCCCGCGACATCACGACGCTGTCCGGCGGCGAGCGCCAGCGCGTGCTGCTCGCGCGCGCCCTCGCGCAGCAGCCGCGCATCCTGCTGCTCGACGAGCCGACCAACCACCTCGACCTCGCGGCGCAGCTCGACACGGTGCGGCTCGTGCGCGCGCTCACCGCCGAGGGGGTGACGGTGGTCGCCGCCGTGCACGACCTGAGCCTCGCGGCCGCCCACGCCGACGCGGTCGTCGTGCTCGCGAATGGCCGCGTCGTCGCCCACGGGCCGACCGAGGCGACACTCACGCCCGCGCTCATCCACGAGGTGTTCGGGGTGCGCGCCGAGTGGACGCGCAACCCGCTCACCGGCGGGCCGCTGCTCGCGATGGGGTGAGCGGGGCGGTCAGCGCGCGCATCTGGCTAGGGGATTGTCGATCCCCGGATCACCAGGCGGCAGGGCTCGCGGATCACCCCCGTGGGCGGGGCCGTGCCACGGAGGGCGGCCATCAGGTGCTGCGCCGCCGCGCGGCCGAGGTTCTGGAAGTCCATGTCGATGCTTGTGAGCGGGGGCACCGGGCCGTCGACGACAACGTCCCAGTTGTCGAACCCGATCACCGCGACGTCGCCCGGGATCGACCGGCCCTGTGCCTGCAGGCCTTCGAGCACACCGCGCGCGATGACGTCGGAGTCGCATACGACGCCGTCGACCTCCGGATCGCCCTCGAGCAGCAGCCCCGCGGCGGCCCGCCCCCACCGCTCGGTCCAGTCGCCGAACCGAGTCTCGAAAGCGGCGACGAGTCCGTGCGCACCGAGCGCAGCTTCGATCCCCTCGCGCCGCTCCCGCGCCGCCGTCGAGCCCGGATCGCCGGTTACGTGCGCGATCCGCCGCCGACCGATGCCGAGCAGGTGGTCGACCGCGAGGCCTGCGCCTTGCCGGTTGTCGGGGGTGATCGAGAGGTGCCCGGCCGACGTCGACGGAGCGTACACGTAGATGATCGGGACCTGGGCGGGGAGCTCGATAGGCGGCCGGGGGTCGTTGTCGTGCCCCACGACCATGAAGGCGTCGACCCGGCGGCTCAGCAGCAGCTGAACGTGGTGCTGCTCGCGGATCGCGTCCCCGCGCGCGTCCGAGAGGATCACCGAGAATTCGTCGATGCCGAACGCATCCTCCGCACCCATGAGAATCGGGAGCACGAAGCGGCCGGCCATATCGGAGGTGAGCAGGCCGATCGTCTCCGAACGGTTCCGCGCGAGGTTCCGCGCGACGAGGTTGGGGGCGAAGCCCAGTTCCTTGGCTGCGTCGAGGACGCGGGTGCGCGTCGCGTCGCGCACCCCCGGGACGCCGTTGAGCGCCTTCGACGCCGTCGCGAGCGAGACTTGCGCCTGCTCCGCGACATCCGACAGCGTCGGGCCGCCGGATCTCGCCATGGTGAAGTCCCTTCTCAACGACCGCTCGATGACCTTACAGTTTCACCGCGCCTGCGGTAAGACCGCGCACGTAGTACCGCTGCAGGAGGAGGAACAGCACGAAGCACGGGATCGTCGCGATCGTCGCGCCGGCACTGAGCGCCCCGATGTCGATGGTGCCAAATACGCCGCTCTGGATGTTGAGCAACGCGATCGGCAAGGTGTAGTTGCTCTCGGAGTTCAGCATGATCAGCGCGGCGAGGAACTCGTTCCACGCCGCGAGGAAGGCGTACAGCCCCACGGTCGCGGCGCCGGGCAGCACCAGGGGCCAGAGCGTGCGCCGGATCATGCCGAGGGTGCCGAGCCCGTCCAGCACGCTCGCCTCCTCGAGTTCGACCGGGATGGACGCAAAGGCGTTGCGCATGACGAAGATCGAGAAGGGTAGCTGGAAGACGGTGTACACGAGGATGAGCCCGACGAGGCTGTTCGTGAGCTGGAGCATCGAGGCCACGGCGTAGACTGGCGCGATGATCGCCGTCAGCGGCACGAGGAACGGCGAGAGGACGAACAGGAACAGCACCCCGCGCCCTGCGAACCGGACGCGCGCGAAGGCGTACCCGGCGAGCGTCGACAGCACGATCGACAGCAGGGCGGTGCCGACGCTGAGGATGAGGCTGTTCTGCACGTACTGCAGGAGCCCGGGACCGGAACGGCCGAGCACCGCGTAGTTGGCCAGGGTCAGGTGCGCGAGCCCTCCCCAACCCTCCAGAGCCGCCGTGCTCGTCTGGAAGGATCGCACCACCGTGGCAAGGGTGGGGGCGAGGAACAGCACCGCGGTGATCGATGCGATCGCGTAGTAGCCGACCCCGCCAGAGCGGCGGGCCGCGGATCCGCCGACGACGCGGCTCATCGCTCGTCCTCCGCCCGCAGGGCTCTCACCTGGAAGACAGTGAAGACCAGCAGGAGCAGCAGCAGGAGGACGGACAGCGCGGCCGCGTAGCCGAGGCGGTATCGGACGAACCCCTGGGTGAACAGCCACATCACGACCGTCGTGGTCTGCTGCTGCGGCCCGCCCTGGGTCAGGATGTAGAACTGGTCGAATGCCAGGAACGACCCCGTTACGGTCAGCAGGAGCGTGAGGGCGAGATAGGGGCGCAGCAACGGCAGCGTCATGGAGAACTCCCGGTGCCACGCGCCCGCGCCGTCCACCTGGGCCGACTCGTAGACCTCGGCGGGGATGCCCTGCATTCCCGCCATGAGGATGATCATGGTGGTCCCGACGGTCTTCCAGACCACCATGAGTACGACGACGGCGAGCGCCGGCCCCGGCTGCACCATGAGGGGTGACCCGCTGCTCCAGCCGAGCGCGCGGAACAGCCAGTCGAGGGCGCCCACGTCGACCTGCGACATGCTGAGGAAGATGAACGCACCGGCTGCGAACCCGACGACGACGGGTGCGAAGTAGACGGCGCGGAAGAAGCCGACGCCACGGACGCGCCGGCGCACGAGGATCGCGAGCAGGTAGCCCAGCACGAGCGTCAGCGGGGTGACGATGAGCGTGTACTTCAGGGTGAACAGGATGCTCTGGCCGAAGACCGGGTCGGCGAACGCCTCGAGGTAGTTGTCGAGCCCGCGGAACCTCCTGCCGGAGCCCAGCAGGGGCCAGTTGTGGAGCGACATGACGACCATGAGCACGAGCGGTGCGACGAAGAGCACCGTCACGAGCACCGCCGACGGCGCCGTGAGCAGCAGCCCCGTGATCGTGCGTCGGCGCCCCAGGGTCAGCCAGCGACGGGCTGGCCCCGCGGCCGGCCCGCTGGCCGGCCGCGGGGCCGATCCGATGGTCGTCACCGAGGTCATCCGCCGATCTGGTCGTACGCCTGCGCGATGATCTCCGCCGACCGCGTATCGGCCGCCTCCAGCGCACCAGCCGGATCCGCCCCGTCGAACACGATCGCCTGGAAGGCCTGCAGGAGCGGGGAGTCCGCGTTGAGCGCAAGCGCCGCGTAAGCGATACTGTTCGGCAATTGACCGTCCTGGGCTGCCTCGATGGCCTGGGCGACGTAGGGGTATTGCTCGACGAACCCGGCGTCGTCGAGGAGCGCTAGGCGGACGGGGACGATGCCGAAGTCGGAGGCCATGAGCTTCTGCTGCGGGAGGTCGCTCAGCCAGGTGATGAACTCCCACCCCGCGTCCGCCTGGTCCGTGCCCGCGGCCAGCCCGATGTTGTTACCCCCCGCGAACGACGCGGTGCCCCCGTCGATGCCGGGGATCGACGTCACGCCGAAGTCGATGCCGGCGTCGGCAGCGGTCTTCGCGAACTCGGGCCAGGCAAGGAAGATGCCCTGCTTGCCCGCGAGGAACAGCTCGGGCTGGGTCGTGCCGTCCTGCGCTTCGTCCGCCGGCGCGGCGAGGCCGGCCGCCCACATCTCCCGATAGAGCCCGAACACCTCTGCAACGACGGGGTCGGTGGCGTAGGTGGTCTTCTGGTCGGGGCCGGCATCGGTCAGGTAATCGCCGCCCGAGGCCCAGATGATGGGCGACAGCTTATAGGCGATGCAGCCGCCGCACGCCCCGTCGATGGAGATGCCGTAGACGTCGGAGGCGATCGCATGGATGGCCGATGCGGCTTCGACGACCTCGGTGAACGTCGCCGGCGGGCTCTCGGGGTCGAGTCCGGCCTGGGCGAAGAGGTCCTTGTTCCAGTACATGAGCGACGGGCCACCCTGCTTGGGAACCGAGTAGATCCGATCCTGGTAGTAGCCGATCTGCCCGGGGAAGAAGTCGTCGAAGAAGTCGAGGCCCTTCGCCCGGTCGGTGATGTCCTCGAGGAGGCCGGATGCCGCGAGGAGGCTCGAGTTGGCGTCGTCGAAGATGACGACGTCTGGCCCGTCGCCGCTCTGCATCGCCGTGCCGAGCTTGCTGAGGAACTGGTCGTCGGGGATGCGGGTCAACTCGATGTGGACGTCCGGGTTGGCCTCCTGGTATGCGGCCACGAGCGCCTCGTCGACGTCGAGCGCACGGCCCCACACCGAGAGCGTGACCGCTCCGCCGTCATCTCCGGGGCTGCAGCCGACGAGTGACACCGCGGCCGCGCCGACGAGCGCGCCCACAGCGGCGAGCCGCCGGGGGAATTGGGTCTTGGACAGCATCGTTGCTACTCCTTTTACTCTTGCGATTCTACTGGTACCGAAAGGGCTTTCGTACCGTAGCAAGGCCACTTTCCCAATTGCAAGAGCACATTGTTGCTTTCTGGGCTGCCGCCTGTGCTAAAAATTAAAAGCGCTTTATTTCTCTCGACAACCTCAGGAGTCGACATGTCGTTCGGGCCCATCGGTCTAACCACTCGGGGCGTCATCCAGCCGCTGCGGGCCGCAGTCCAGCTCGCGGACGGCCCCCTGGGCCGCTACCAGTCCCGCACGAGCGCGGCCACCATCCCGCACACGATCGCCATGCTCGAGGAATCAGGGACGCTCGACAACTTCCGCCGCCTGATCGGCGAGGCGGACACCCCGTACCGCGGGATGGTGTTCCAGGACTCCGACCTCTACAAGACGATCGAGGCTGTCGCCTGGGATCTAGAGCACGGCGGGCAACCGGCCGTGCTCGCCTTTTACGAGGACGCCCTGCGGCTGATCGAGCGGGTGCAGCGCGACGACGGCTATCTCAACACCTACCACCAGCGCCCCGAGAGCCCTCAGCGGCCGTGGGAGGACTTCGCCGACAACCACGAGCTCTACTGTCTCGGCCACCTCATCCAGGCGGCGGTCGCCACGCACCGAGCGATCGGCGACGACCGGCTGCTCTCCGTCGCCGTCCGGTTCGTGGAGCACGTGATCCACGAGTTCGGCGCGACCGGGCGCACCGAAACATGCGGCCACCCGGAGATCGAGACCGCCCTCGTAGAGCTGTACCGCACGACGGGGGACGTCCGCCACCTCCGGCTCGCGCACACCCTGGTGGATCGCCGCGGGCACTCGACGCTGCGTGGGCCGCATTTCGCCCCCGGGTACTATCAGGATGACGTCCCGGTCAGGGACACCGCGATCCTCCGCGGACACGCGGTGCGGGCGCTCTACCTCAACGCGGGTGTCACGGACCTCGTCCTCGAAGAGAACGACGAGGGGCTCGCGCTGGCCATGGACGCGCAGTGGCGGGACCTCGTCACCCGGCGGATGTACATCACGGGCGGGACGGGATCACGCCACCGCGACGAGTCGTTCGGGGACGCCTACGAGCTCCCCTGCGAGCTCGCCTACGCGGAGACCTGCGCGGGGGTCGCCCTGCTGCAGTGGTCATGGCGCATGTTCCTGCTGACCGGGCAGGCCGTGCATGTCGACGTCTTCGAGCAGACGCTCTACAACGTCGTCGCCGCGGGCATGTCGTCGGCGGGCACCGAGTTCTTCTACAGCAACCCTCTGCAACGCCGTTCCGACCACGCCGGGCAGAGCCAGGAGGCGCAGGGTCGGCGCCTCGCCTGGTACGACTGCGCATGCTGCCCGCCCAACCTCGCGCGCACCTTCGCCTCCATCGGCCACTACCTCCTCGGGGTCTCCGGGGACGGGATCGTCCTGGCCAACTACGCCGCCGGCACGGCGGCTGTCGAGACATCGCTCGGGCGCGTCGCACTGCGCATCGACACGGCGTACCCGTCCGACGGCGAGATCCGTGTCACGGTGGTCGACGGCGGATCGGACTCGGCGCTCCTGCTCCGCGTGCCTAGCTGGGCGGGCGGGTACACGGTGCGGGCCACCGCTCCGGACGGCTCCCCGGTCGAGGTGCCGGCGGCGGACCGCCAGTGGATCCGCATCCCCGGGGCGCTGCGCGCCGGCACCGCCGTCGAGCTCCGCTTCGACATGGCGCCGCGGGCGTTCGTCGGGCACCCGCGTATCGACGCGATCCGAGAGACCGTGAGCGTCATGCGCGGGCCGGTCGTTTACTGCCTGGACCAAGCGGACAACAGCGTCGACATCGAGCGCCTCGGGGTCGTGACGGATGCAGTGCGGGTTGCGGCCCCGCGGGGGGCGACCGAGCTCGGGCCCCTGCTCGAGCTACCCGCGCAGTTGTCCGCCCCCGACGATGGGCTGCCCCTCTACTCCCCGGCCCCCGGGCCGCGCCCCCAGCGCTCGGGCGCGCTCGGTACCATGCGTCCCTATGCACTGTGGGGCAACGAGGGCACCGCTGCCATGAAGGTCTGGATGCCCCGGGTTGAGCAGGCGGGATGACGCCCCTCTATCTTTTGGGCCGTCTAAAGGTCGACGCGTCCCGTACGGCGAAGGCTGCCGACAGCTCGCCCTTCACACGGCTGGGGAATACAACGGCCGCGACGCCACGCGACACTGACTTGGACTTCATCGACATCGTTGCCGACACGGAGGAGACGCGCCCATGACCGCATCCGCACCCCGCTGGACCCTCGACGGAGCCGGGGCCGTCCGGACGGCCGACGACGCCGTCATCGCGCTCCACGAGGCGGTCGACGGCTGGACGCTCATGGGCGTCGCCCGGCTCCGGGACGGACGCACCGCGATCATCGCCGAGGACCTCGGGCGCGCCGATGGGCCGATCGCCTACCTCGTCGACGGGGATCTGGAGCTGCTGCTCCCCAAGACGCTTGAGCGCACCGACGCCGATCCCCGCGGGCTGTATGCGGGCCGCTCGATGACGGAGGTGCTCGGGGAGATCGATGTGCTCCGCGGCGAGTTCCTCTCGCCCGGCGTGGACCCCCGCTTCGATGAGGTGGCGGCGCTCTTCCCGCCGATCACCCGGATCCGCCCCGAAGGTGGCGGCTCCGCGCACGACAACCCGCACGCCTTCCTCAGCAGCACGTCCTCGAACGACGCGGTGCCCGTCTACTACGGGCGGGCGTACGGGAACCGCCTCAACCCCGAGGCGCTGACCCCCGAGGTGACGCCGGCGATCGAGGGCGCGACGATCCAGGAGGGACTCGTGGGTGGGTGGCTGCCCACGGTCCGCCTCGTCTACCCCGTCGACGGGCGAGTCAGCTGGGACTCGTTCATGTTCGCGGGCGTGAACCCGCCGAACGTCTTCCAGCAGCCCGCGTTCTACCGCTACCTGAGGCTCGACGACGGGCGCGTCACGGAGGCCTACTACTTCGATTCCTACCTGCCTTACCCGTTCGAACAGAACTCCTCGGCCGCTGAGTTCTACGCCGAGCTCCACGAGTTGCACGTCGCGTGGTCGGCCCACATCGAGCCGTCGATGCGGATCGAGGTGCCGGTGCCGTGGCTGTCCGACTTCGTGCGGCACGCGCTCGCGATCGACGCAATGACACGAGTGGGAGACCACCCCCACTATGGCTCAGTCACCAAGGACTACGGGGGTGGCGAGCACGACGGCTTCCAGGACGTCTTCACCTCGAGCACCGGGTCAGCCGTCGAGTGGGGCATGTTCGGCCTGGCCAGGCGGTACATCGACAACTACTTCTACTGCTTTGTCCGCGACGACGGGTCCATCGACTACCGCGGCCCGGAGATCGGGCAGTACGGCCGCATGCTGACCGTCATCGCGGCGTACGTCGAGCAGTCGGGCGACGACACGGTGCTCGAAGAGCACGGTGAGCGCATCGCGGCGATCATCGGGCTCCTCCGTCGGCTGTGCCGCGAGGCGCGTGAGCTGTCCGTCAACGACCCGGCCCACGGGATGCTGCACGGCCGGCAGGAAGCCGACTCGAACTTCATCACGGGCGACATCGCCCTCCACGACTACCAACGGCCGTACTGGAACAACACCGCGGAGGGCTGGCGAGGCTTCCGCGACCTGGGACGCGTGCTCGAACGCCTGGGTCGCCCGCTTGGCGACATCGACGGGGCCGGCCTACTCCGGGATGCGGAGCGCCTTCGCACCGACCTGGGCCGGGCGATCGGGCGGTCCATCCTCCGCGACCGGGACCTCCCCTACCTGCCCACGTTCGCCGGCGGCACCGAGTACCACATCGACTTCCCGTACCGCGCGACACCGCAGTCGTTCGACGACAACCGAGTGTGGACCGAACTGCTGGGGTCGGGAATCACCGACAAGGCGACCGTTGAGCTCGTCACGGACTACCTCGCTGCCCATTCGGGTTCCACCCTGGGCATCATCGGGAACCGGAAGCACGTGGTCGTGTTCCTCGCGCACGGCGCGGGGTACGCGCTCCTCCAGCACGACATGGTGGAGGCCTTCCTGCTTCACCTGTACGGCCTGATCGCGCATTGCTACACGCGCGGGAGCTGGTATGCGCTGGAGTGCGTGGACATGAACCGGGAGCGCGCAGAGCATACCCCGTACGCGGGCGCAGCCGAGCTCGTCGTGGCTCCGCTCGTGAAGTGGATGCTCGTGTTCGAGGATCCGCAGGAGCAGGCGCTGTGGCTCGCGAAGGGAACCCCGAGGGAGTGGCTGGACGATGGGGGCCGGATCGCGGTCAGCGGCGCGCCGACCCGCTACGGAACAGTCGGCTACGAGATCGTCCCGCAGCTCGACGACGACCGCGTCCTAGTATCGGTCGAGGTCGACGGCGATCCGGGCATCGGAACGGAGCTCCGGCTGCGGCTTCGCACCCCCGGGCGCCGGGCCATCGCGCGCGTGACCGTAGACGGCGCGGAGCACGACGGCTTCGACGCCGCGGGCGAGCTCGTGGTGCTGCCAGCTGCGAACGGCCGTCACGCCGTCGTCGTGGAGTACGCGCCCCGGTAGGAGGGTGACGGTGCGTGAGGCGGTCGTCGGGGCTGACCTCCGTAACGCCACCAGGCCGATCGACCGGCGCCTGTTCGGTTCCTTCGTCGAGCACCTCTCGACCTCGCGTGGCACTCCACCGAGACGAACGAGGTCGGGCTCGACGAGTTCCGCCGTGCCGGGGAGGACGTCGCGTACGTGATGAATACCACATGTCGAGGCTGACGCCACTGCGAATGCTCTCGGCTGTGGGCGTATGCGTCGCGGGTGGCGGTGTCGGCCTCTGACGGTGACGACTCATCGACGTTACACTTATTGCGACTGCTTCGATAGTTGCGATTGAGAGGGGTGGGGTGATGAGTGACATTGCGACGCTGGTGCCAGAGCCGACAGACGCGGAGCTGGCGGCCTCGGCCTTGCGCAGCCTTGACGCCGCACGGGATGCGAACATTCCGGTGCGGCTGAGCCTTGGCGGATCGGACGGGGAGCTGGAGGTGCCGAGCTCGGTGCTGGCCGCGCTCGCCCGCGTGCTGGACAGCTTCGCCCACGGTGAGGGCGTGACTCTCGTGCCCGCGCACGCGGAGCTGACCACACAGCAGGCAGCGGACGCACTGAACGTGTCTCGCCCGTTCCTGATCGGTCTGCTCGATGCCGGGCAGATCTCCTACCGCACGGTCGGCACCCACCGCCGCGTGCAGGCCGCGTCTCTGGTGCGTTACCTGCGGGAGGACGACGCCCGCCGAACGACGGCCGCGGACGAGCTGGCGGCGGAGGCTCACGCGCTCGGGCTGTCCTGATGCCGCAGGTCGTCGTCTATGACGCGAATGTGCTCTACCCGTCCACGCTGAGGGATGTGCTGATCCGTGTCGGATTGGCGCGGCTGGTGCAGCCGAAGTGGACGGATCGGATTCTTGAGGAAGTGTTCGGCAACCTCCGGGCGGACCGGCCAGACCTCGACCCGGCCAGGCTGGATCGCACCCGGCGGCTGATGAACGACGCGATCCGCGATGTGACGGTCACCGGCTATGAGCATCTGATCGACCAACTCGAACTCCCCGACCCCGACGACAGGCACGTCCTGGCTGCGG
>JASGGJ010000041.1:0-20353 GCA_047605085.1 Protaetiibacter sp. | reverse complement strand
CCGCGGACGGGCCGTCTCCTTGCCGGAGGCGGCCCGTCCGTTGTCAACGGGGATCCGATGCTCAGACGAGCAGCTCCGCCACGGGGATACCGGCCGGTTCAGCCGCCGCGGGGCGCGTCACGCCCGTCCCGAGACCGATGACCGTCCAGCCGGCGGCGGCCCAGCGGGCGGCGTCGAGGCGGTTGCGGGCGTCGATGATCGTGCGGACGCGGACGAGTTCGCCCAGTGCCACCGGATCCGCGGACAGGAATTCCGCCCACTCCGTCAGGAGCAGCACGACATGCGCTCCCCGGACGGCGTCCTCCGTTCCCTCCGCGAACGACAGCGTCGGGAAGGTGCGGCGCGCTGTCTCCCCCGCCGCCGGATCGAACACCGTCACCTGGGCGCCCCGCAGGTGCAGAGCGGCCGCGACGTTGAGCGCCGGCGAATCACGCACATCGTCGGTGAGCGGCTTGAATGCCGCGCCGAGCACGCCGATCCGCGCGTTGAGCACCGAACCCCCGCACGCCTGCAGCGCGAGGTCGACGACGCGCTGCCGCTGGCCCATGTTGATCTCGTCGACCTGCTGCATGAGGCTGACGACCCCGAAGGAGCCGAGCTCCCCCGCCCGATGCATGAGGGCGCGGATGTCCTTGGGCAGGCAGCCGCCCCCGAAACCGAGGCCGGCGTCGAGGAAGCGCCGCCCGATCCGTCCGTCCAGGCCGATCGCGTCGGCGAGGGCGTTCACGTCCGCGTCGACCGTCGTGCAAAGCTCCGCGATCGCGTTGATGAAGGAGATCTTCGTCGCGAGGAAGGCGTTCGCGCTCACCTTGACGAGTTCCGCGGTCTCGAGATCCATCGTGAGGAACGGAGCGCCCTCGGCGACGGGAGCCGCGTACACCTGCCGCATGGCGGCCTCCGCGCGAGGGGAGGCGCCGCCGATGACGACGCGATCCGGATGCAGGGTGTCCTCGACGGCCTTGCCCTCGCGCAGGAACTCGGGGTTCCAGATGAGCTCTGCGCGCAGCCCATCCGGCACGAGCGCGCCCAGCAGCTCGCGCAGACGCGCCGCCGTGCCGACGGGGACCGTGGACTTGCCGACGACGATTCCGTCGTGGCTGAGAGAGCGCGCGATGCCCGCGACCGCCGACTCGACGAAACGCAGGTCCGCCGCATGGCTCGTGGCCTGCTGCGGGGTACCGACGCAGACGAAGTGGATGTCGCTCATCGCGACGGCCTCGGCGAGATCGGTCGTGAACCGGAGCCGGCCCGTCGCGAGGTGGCGCGCGATGAGCTCGTCGAGACCCGGCTCGATGAACGGCAGCCGTCCGGCAGCGAGCGCCTCGATCTTCGCGGGATCGGTGTCGACCCCCACGACGTCGAACCCGAGCTCGGCCATCGCCGCCGCGTGCGTGGCTCCGAGGTAGCCGGTGCCGATGACGCTGATCCGCGGTCGCGGAGACGCCTCCCCCGGCGCCCGGCCGTGTGGTGACTTCGAGAACATGCTCTCCTCCTGTGTCGTCGGGTCTCAGCCGATCGGCTGGGTCTGGATGGCGTCGCCGAGCGAGGCGAGCCCCTCGCTGAAGGCGGCGAGCGAGTCGGCGCGCGAGTCGATGCGCCAGTCGTTGGTGGCCCGCTCCCCCTCCACGTAGGTCGTGACGGCGAGACTGAACCAGGAGAAGCCGATGATGTCGTCGTTCTCGGGCGCCGCGAGCGCCTCGAAGAAGCTCGTCACCCATTCCGGCTTGTGCCCCTCGGTCTCCGAGGCGCCCACCTCGGCCAGGATGATCGGCTTGTCGGTGATCGTCCGCAGCTGGGAGAGGGTCGCCCCGAAGGTGGCGTCGAAGGTGTAGCTGGAGGTGTCGGTGTATGGCGGGCGCAGGTAGCCCGACATCCCGACCCAGTCGACGTAGTCGTCGCCCGGGTAGAGCGCCTGCAGGAACTCGACTCCCCGATTCGCCTTCGGCAGATTGTCGATGCGGTTGGGCGCCCACACCCAGATGACGAGCTCGTTCGCCCCCTCCTGCTCGAAGATGTCGTGCACGTGCTGCCACATCTCGACGTAATCGCCCGGCGAGTTCCCGTTGATCGAGGCGCCCGAGCCGTCGGTCTCCGCCCACGGATACCAGATGCCGTTCATCTCGTGGTCGAGCCGGATCGCGAGCGGCAGGCCCGTCGCGACGATCGCCTGCGCGTAGCGGTGCAGGTATTCGTCGAAGGCGCCGTCGATGATGAGAGGGAGGGAGTAGTCCGGTTCGGTCACGGTGTCGTTCTGCGCGTCGATCGGCCGCGACTCCCAGGTCAGCATGGGGAGCATGCCGCGGGTCCACGCGCGCGTCACGGCATCCGGGCGGAACTCCTCGTCCCAGCCGCCGAAATAGCCGACCATGCTCGGCAGCGCGCCGACCTTCACCGAGGTCGCATCGAGGGTCGCCCAGTTGTAGGGCGCCTGCTCGGTGTACATCCCGTAGTAGCCCGCGGCGGGCGCGACGAGTTCAGCCTTCGAGGGCGCCGTGATCACCGGTTCCGCGGTCACCGGCGCGGCCGTCGGCGTCGTCGTGCGCGGCGTGGAGGTGGTGGACGTCTCAGTGCTCGCCGCGGGAGCGTTCTGGAGCAGCGCCAGTTCCTTGAGGGTCGCCTGCAGGGCGCCGTCGCTCTCGGCGAGAGCCTGCTCGGCATCCGCCTTGCCCTCGGTCAGCGAGTCCACCTGGGCCTCCAGCGCGTCGATGCGCGCGAGCAGCTGCTCGCGCTCGTGGGCCTCGGATGCCGCCTCCTGGAGCTCCTCGGCGGCGCGGATCGTCTGTTGCACGGGGGAGATGTCGGGCGAGGTCCAGACGACGACGCTGATCGCGGCAAGGGCGAGAACGAGCATCGTCGCGGCGACGGCGGTCAGCCGGGATCTGGCCGGAGAGACGCCCCACCAGGAGCGGGTGATGGTCAGGCTAGACAAGGAGCATCGCCTCCAGTGCGAAGATCGTGAACCCGATGAGATACGGGATGGCGGCGAAAGGATTGAGGCGTCGGCGTCGTGCCCGCGGCGCCGGCCGCGGCTCGCGCGGGCTCAGGCCCGTGATGGAGGCGACCCCGACCGGGATCGCGGCGGTCCGGGTGAGCACGGCGGTCGCGCGGCTCGTGCTCGGAACCGGCGCCGGCTCTGCCACCGGATCGCCGCCCGCATACGCGCCGGCCCGGGTGCCCCAGCCGCTCGCGTGCGCCATCCGGAAGAACCCGAGCAGGCGGATCGGCATGAGGAAGAAGGTCGAGACGATGATGAACGCCGGCAGCCGGAAGAAGTCGCTCGGCTTCTCGGACAGGTGCCGCAGCTGGCGGATCGCCATGCTCAGCACCGAGGAGACGACCATGAGCGCGAGCACGAAGATCACGCCGGACTGGAGGCCGTACTCCTCGAGGAAGCCCGCGTAGAAGTTGTAACCCTGTCCCGTGATCGCCCGGTAGCTCCAGCCCGCGATGACGCCCCAGAGCAGGAAGGGCAGCAGGATGTCCATGATGAAGAACACCGCCAGCACGGGCGCGTGACCGAGCATCCAGGGCAGCATGCGCAGCGTGTTGTACTGGCTGCCGCGCGCCCAGCGCAGCTGCTGCTTGAAGAGCTTCTTCACCTTCAGCGGGGCGTCCGTGTAGACGAGGCTCGTGTACTGGTACACGGTCCGGTATCCGGCCTTGAGCGTGAGGTTGGTCAGGGTGCGGTCGTCGGAGACCTCGAGGAACACGCCGAGGAAGCGCTGCGTCATGAAGTCGTGCATGACCCGCACGAGGATGTCGCGGCGGAAGGCGATCGTGCGCCCGGGGAGGCAGCCGACCTGGCCGAGCACGCTCTGCGCCGGCATCGAGTACAGGGCGCGCGAGTTCTCGAGCCAGTCGGCCCAGCGGGTGATCCAGCTGCGGGTCGGCTCGAGGATGCGCTGGCGGGTCGTGACGCCGCCGACGGTCGGATCGGCGAACGGCTTCACCAGCTCGGCGAGGGTGCCTGGCGTCCACACCGTGTCGGAGTCGACGAGCACCGTGATGTCGCCGGAGGACATCTCGGTGCCGATCTTGACCGCGTTGCGCTTGCCGGGGATCGGGGTGTGCACCCAGCGCACGAGCGGGGCGAACTCCTCGCACACCCCCACGAGGCCGGGATTCGGTGCGCCGTTGATGACGACGATGATCTCGTCGGGCCGCTGCTGCACCATCCGGGCGATGACGTCGCGGAACAGCTCGAGCGGCTCGTCGACGACGGGCACGACGACGCTCGTCGTTCCGCGGTAGTCGCCGGTGAAGGGGCGGTAACGCGCGGACAGCACCGTCTTGAGCACCCAGAGCCCCCAGATGAGTGCCGAGTACACCGCGAACAGATACAGCTCTGGATGGCCCTCCGCCATATGCCGCAGCTGCAGCAGAAAGATGAACATCGAGATCCCCCTCTCGTCGGTCCGGAGGCGCTGTGCCTGCCGGTGGATCCGCGACGCTGGGGATCACGTCCTTTCCGTTCGTGTTGCTCGATTGTGGGCACGATCTGTCTACCCCCGCAAGTGGGGTTCCCGAGCCGACCCGGAGCCCGCTCTCATAGACGATCAAAACTCGATTCAACGAGTCCGCCATTCGACCGACACGGTCGCTCTCGGATGCTCCGCGCTCGCCCGCGACCTCGGATGTCACGAAAATACCTGGTCAAGTCGCTATCCCGCCGGAGATCCAGGCTGACAGGGCGGCCACCGCGCGGCGTCGCATCCACTCAGCGCTCGTCCGCCGCCCCTCGGAAAAGGGGTACAGTGATCCGGCGCTCGTCCACTTGAGAATTCTCATCTTCCCGTCGCGGACGCCTCGGCGTGTCGCGGTCCCCGAACTCAGAGACGAGAGCCGTAGAAGCGCCGCTCGAACACCTGACGGGCCAGACGCGTCGTGCGCAGGTAGTCCTCTTCGAGCTGTGTCGCGGAGTGCGGCGGGTACTCCATGAGCCGCGCGACGCCCTCGAGCGCCCGGCGGTCGGTCGGGAGCACATCGGCGGTCTTGGCCGTCCACAGCGTCATCGCGGAGCGGGCGCGGGAGGCGATCAGCCACGCCGCACGGAGACGATCGGCGTCCGGTCTCGACACGAGACCCGCATCCCTCGCGGCGTCGAGCGCCGCGAGCGTCGAGGTCGTGCGCAGCGCGGGCACCTCGCGCGCGTGCTCGAGCTGCCAGAGCTGCACGAGCCACTCGACGTCGGAGAGGGAGCCCCGCCCGAGCTTGAGATGACGCGCGGGATCCGCGCCCTGCGGCAGCCGCTCCGACTCCACGCGCGCCTTGATGCGCTTGACCTCTCGGATCGTGTCCGGCGTCATCGCCGAGGGATACCGCACCTCGTCCGCCATGCGCTCGAACTCGGCGAGCAGCCCGGCGTCGCCTGCCACACCGCGCGCCCGCAACAGCGCCTGCGCCTCCCAGGTGAGCGACCAGCGCTCGTAGTAGGCGCGGTAGCTCTCGAGCGAGCGCACGATGACGCCGTTCTTCCCCTCGGGCCGCAGTCCGAGATCCAGCTCGAGCGGCAGCCGCAGGTCCTCGGTCAGGCGCTTGATCTCGTGGACGATCTGCTCGGCGCGTTTCTGGGCGACCTCGGGATCGCAGCCTGCCGGACGGTACACGTACATGACGTCCGCATCGCTGCCGAACCCGAGCTCCGCCCCGCCGTAACGGCCCATGGCGATGATTCCGAACTCGACCTCGTCACCCCAGCGGTGGGCAAGACGCAGCGCACCGGTCAGGATCGCGGTCGTCACCTCCGCGAGCGCGACGCCCAGCTCCTCGACCCGGATGACCCCCACGATCGCCGCGAGCGAGAGTCTCAGCACCTCGCGGCGACGGGCTGTGCGCAGCGCCGTCGCCGCGGCGTCGTGGTCGCCCGAGTGACGCGCGACGGTCGCATCCGTCTCCTCGAGCAGCTCCTCGAGGCTCCGCGGGCGCAGCTCGGCGTCGTTCTCGAGCCAGGCGGCCGCCTCGGGGAAACGCTCGAACAGCACCCCGGCGAAGCGCGAGCTCGCGAGCACCTGCGTGAGCCGCTGGGCCGCTCCGGACGAGTCGCGCAGCATCCGCAGGAACCAGTAGGCCTCGCCGAGGTCGTCGGAGAGCCGGCGGAAGGCGAGCAGACCGTAGTCGGGGTCGGCGCCCTCGGAGAACCACTGCAGCATGACCGGCAGCAGGGCGCGCTGAATCGACGCGCGCCGGGACACCCCGCCCGTGAGCGCCGCGATGTGCCGCAGGGCGCCGCGCGGATCCTGAAAGCCGATCGCCGCGAGTCGCGCTTCCGCCTGCTCGCTCGTGAGGGCGTAGCCGTCCTCGGGAAGGGCCGCGACGGCCGACAGGAGCGGACGGTAGAACAACCGCTCGTGGAGGCTGCGCACCTCGTGCTGCACCTCATGCCAGGCGTCGATGAGACCGCCGGCGGTCGACGCGAGCCTGCTGCCCCGCGCGATGGCCCGTTGTTCCGCCTCTCCGCGCGGCATGAGGTGGGTTCGCCGCAGCCGCGCGAGCTGCAGGCGGTGCTCGACGAGCCGCAGGAAGCGGTAGTCGCGGGCGAACTCGGCCGCCTCGATGCGTCCGATGTACCCTCGGTCGGCGAGTGCCACGAGGGCGTCGAGCGTCGAGCGCTGGCGGATGCCGTCGTCGGCATGACCGTGCACGAGCTGCAGCAGCTGGATCGTGAACTCGACGTCGCGCAGCCCGCCAGGCCCGAGCTTGAGCTGCACGTCGACCTCATCGCGCGGGATGTTCTGCAGCACGCGCTCGCGCATCCGCTGCACCGATTCGACGAAGCCGTCCCGCGTGGACGCCGCCCACACTCTCGGCGCGACACCCTGCACGAATCGCTCGCCGAGTTCCAGGTCGCCCGCCATCGCGCGCGCCTTGAGAAGCGCCTGGAACTCCCAGCTCTTCGCCCAGCGGTCGTAGTAGGCCAGATGCGACTCGAGGGTGCGCACGAGCGCCCCGTCCTTGCCCTCCGGCCGCAGATTCGCGTCGACCTCCCACAGCGGGGGCTCGACGGCGAGCGCGTGGATGGCGTGCATGGTGTC
This sequence comes from Protaetiibacter sp., assembly GCA_047605085.1. Classification (GTDB taxonomy): domain Bacteria; phylum Actinomycetota; class Actinomycetes; order Actinomycetales; family Microbacteriaceae; genus Homoserinibacter. Next base: position 13,322 of record JASGGJ010000041.1, on the reverse strand, counting down.
GACCGCGAGCCTGGTGGCGATCTCCAGCGCGCGCGCGTCGGGGATGCCGTCGCCGCCGCCCACGAAGATCACGTCGACATCGCTCAGATAGTTGAGTTCGCGCGCACCTGACTTTCCCATGCCGATGACGGCGAGCCGGGTCGCCGCGACCTCCTCCGCCGGGAACCGTGCCCCGGCCCTGGCGATGAGGAGGGCGGCGTCGAGCGCGGCGGCCGCGAGATCGGCGAGGGCCGCCGCGACGCGAGGCACCACCTCGATGGGCGCCGGATGGTCGAGATCCCAGGCGGCGAGCCGGGTCAGCTCTCGACGGTAGGCGATGCGCAGAGCGTTCCGAGCCTCCTCCCCGGCGCGTCCCTCGACCGCGGCGGCGAGCGTCGCGCGGTAGTGCTCGGCGGCGGGAGGACTCGTCATCGCCTCCGCGAGCACGGCGAGCTGCTCAGGATGCCGCTGGAGGAATACGGCGAGACCCTCCGAGGCGCCGAGCACCTCGACGAGCCGCCGCGCGGCGTCCTCCTCGCCGAGCAGCGCATCCGTCGCCTCCCGCGCCCGCTCGCGCAGGGTCACCAGATGCCGCAGGGCCTGATCCGGGTCGGCGGCGTGCGAGAACAGCGCCACGACGGCATCCGGAACCCCCGGGAGGGCGGCTGCGGCACCCTCTAGCTCGGCGAAGCCGAGACGAGCCAGCTCGGTGAGGGTGATTGTCGGCGGCCGGGCAGCCGCTGACGACGGCGGCTGCGCTACTGGGATGCGAAAGTCCGAGGACTTTCGCATCAGAGCGCCTCCAGGTTCGCTTCCAGCTCGAAGGGCGTCACCTGGGCGCGGTAGCCGGCCCACTCGCGCCGCTTGTTGAGCAGCACGTAGTTGAAGACCTGCTCACCGAGGGTCTCGGCGACGAGCTCCGACTCCTCCATGTTGATGAGCGCGCGGTCGAGGCTCGAGGGCAGCGCCTGATAGCCGAGCGCGCGGCGCTCGGCGTTCGACATGTTGAAGACATCCGAGTCGGCCTCCGGCGGCAGCTCGTACCCCTCCTCGATGCCCTTGAGGCCCGCCGCGAGCAGCAGCGAGAACGCGAGGTACGGGTTGGCGGCGGAGTCGATACCCCGGTACTCGACCCGCGCGCTCTGACCCTTGCCCGGCTTGTAGAGCGGCACTCGCACGAGCGCCGAGCGGTTGTTGTGCCCCCACGTCACATAACTCGGCGCCTCGTCCCCGCTCCACAGGCGCTTGTAGGAGTTGACGAACTGGTTCGTCACGGCCGTGATCTCTGGCGCGTGCGTCAGCAGGCCCGCCACGAACTGACGCCCGATCTGCGAGAGCTGATACTGCCCGCCCGCGTCGAAGAAGGCGTTCGTGTCACCCTCGAAGAGCGAGACGTGCGTGTGCATGCCCGAACCGGGATGAGCGGAGAACGGCTTCGGCATGAAGGTCGCGTACACCCCCTGCTCGATCGCCACCTCCTTGATGACCGTGCGGAAGGTCATGATGTTGTCGGCGGTCGTGAGGGCGTCAGCGTAACGCAGGTCGATCTCGTTCTGGCCTGGGCCGGCCTCGTGGTGGCTGAACTCGACGGAGATGCCGAGGTCCTCGAGCATCCGGACGCTGCGGCGACGGAAGTCGTGTGCGGTGCCGCCCGGCACGTTGTCGAAGTAGCCGGCCGAGTCGACGGGAACCGGCACCCCGTTCTTCAGCTTGCTCGACTTGAGCAGGTAGAACTCGATCTCCGGATGCGTGTAGAAGGTGAAGCCGCGATCGGCCGCCTTCGCGAGCGCGCGCTTGAGCACGTTGCGCGGATCGGCGACGGCGGGCTGCCCGTCCGGCGTCGTGATGTCGCAGAACATCCGCGCGGTCGGGTCGACCTCGCCGCGCCACGGCAGGATCTGGAACGTCGTCGGATCCGGGTGCGCGAGCACGTCGGCCTCGAAGGCGCGGGTGAGGCCCTCGATCGCGGAGCCGTCGATGCCGACGCCCTCCGAGAAGGCGCCCTCCACCTCGGCGGGCGCGAGCGCGACCGACTTGAGCGTTCCCACGACATCCGTGAACCACAGGCGCACGAACTTCACGCCGCGCTCTTCGATCGTGCGCAGAACGAAGTCTCGCTGCTTGTCCATCCGGGTCCCTTCCTCGCCGCATCGCGCGCTCGTCCTAGGCTATCGCCATGCCCCGTCTGCGATTGGCACTTGCGCAGTCCAACCCGGTGGTCGGCGACCTCGACGGCAACACCTCCCTCGTGCTCGAAGCCGCCCGCGCGGCGCACGCCGCCGGTGCCGAGCTGCTCGCGACGGGCGAGATGGCGCTCACCGGCTACCCGATCGAGGATCTCGCCGCGCAGCCGAGCTTCCTGCGCGCCGCGGCCGCCGCCGTGCCCGAGCTCGCCACGCGGCTCGAGGCGGAGGGGCTCGGCGAGCTCATCGTCGTCGTGGGCCACCCGGACGGGCCGTTCGAGCCGCGCCTGCTCGGCACGAGCAACGCGCCGACCGCGATCGCCCAGAACTGCGCATCCGTGCTGCACCGGGGGCGCGTCGTGGCCAGGTACGCCAAGCACCACCTGCCCAACTACTCGGTGTTCGACGAGTACCGCGTCTTCATCCCCGGCGACGAACTGCTCGTGCTGCGCATCCGCGGGGTCGATGTCGCGGTCATCATCTGCGAGGACCTGTGGCGCGACGGCGGCCCCGTCGGGCGGGTGCTCGAGGCGGATGCCGGGCTGCTGCTCGTGCTCAACGCCTCCCCGTTCGAGCGCGACAAGGACGAGGTGCGGCTGCCGCTCGTGACGCGCCGCGCCACCGAGACCTCGACGGTCGTCGCCTACGTCAACATCGTCGGCGGGCAGGACGACCTCGTGTTCGACGGGGACAGCGTCGTCGTCGACGAGGCCGGGGGCATTCTCGCCCGCGCGCCCCAGTTCCGCGAGCACCTGCTTCTCGTCGACGTCGACCCGGATGCCGCGGAACGGGACGAGGCCGTCGACGCCGTACGTCGCATCGAACTCGATGCCAGGCCCACCGCTCCCGGTGAGCTCACCGCCGACATCGCACAGCTCCCCGACGACCGGGAGCAGCTGTGGAACGCCCTCGTGCTGGGGCTGCGCGACTACGTCGAGAAGAACGGCTTCCGAAGCGTCGTGCTCGGGCTCTCCGGCGGCATCGACTCGGCCGTGTGCGCGGCGCTCGCCGCGGATGCCATCGGCGCCGACCGCGTGTACGGCGTGTCGATGCCGTCCAGATACTCCTCGGATGGTTCGCGCGGGGATGCCGAGGATCTCGCCGAGCGCATCGGTTTGCACTTCTCGGTCGAGCCGATCGCCGAGCTCGTCGCACCCGTCGAGACCCAGCTCGCGCTCACCGGCGTCGCCGCCGAGAACGTGCAGGCGCGCATCCGCGGCATCATCCTGATGGCCGAGTCGAACATGCACGGCCACCTCGTGCTCACGACCGGCAACAAGACCGAGCTCGCGGTGGGCTATTCGACGATCTACGGCGACTCGGCGGGCGGTTTCGCCCCCATCAAGGACGTGCCGAAGACGCTCGTGTGGGAGCTCGCGCGCTGGCGCAACGCCGCCGCGACCGAGCGGGGGGAAACCCCGCCGATCCCGGAGAACTCGATCTCGAAGCCGCCGAGCGCCGAGCTGCGACCCGATCAGACCGACCAGGACACCCTGCCGCCGTATCCGCTGCTGGACGCGATCCTCGAGCTCTACGTGACGCGGCGCCTCGGCCGGGAGGACATCGTCGCGGCGGGCTACGACCGGACGACCGTCGAGTTCGTCACGAGACTCGTCGACCGGGCGGAGTGGAAGCGTCGCCAGGGCGCCATCGGGCCGAAGATCTCCGGCATGGCGTTCGGCCGTGACCGTCGCCTGCCGATCACCTCCCGGTCGGCCGGATGAGATGACGGTCCTCGAGACGGCGCGGCTGCGGCTGCGCCCGCTCACCGCCGCCGACACCGAGGTGCTGCTGAGCTATCGCGGTGACGCCGAGGTGTGCCGCTACCTGCCGTTCCCGCCGATGGATGCGGCCGAGATCGCCAGGCGGCTGCGGGAGCAGTGGCACCGCACCACCCTGGATGCCGATGACGACGCCGTCACTCTGGGCGCCCAGCTACGCGACACGGGCGAACTGGTCGGCGATGTCGTCCTGTTCCTGAGGTCGGCCGAGCACGGCAACGGCGAGATCGGCTGGGTGTTCCACCCGAAGGTCGCCGGTCAAGGCTACGCGACCGAGGCGGCGACCGCGATGCTCGACTGGGGGTTCGGTCCGGTCGGCCTGCGCCGCGTGATCGCCCGACTCGACGAGCGCAACACCGCATCCGCCAGACTGTGCGAACGGCTCGGCATGCGCCTCGAGGCGCGGCTCGTCGAGAACGAGTACTTCAAGGGCGAGCTGTCGACCGAGCTCGATTACGCGATCCTCGAGAAGGAGTGGGCGGCGAATCGAAGCCACCTAGACTGACCCCATGGCAGACGAGGTCGTCAAGAAGGTCCGCACCCGGCATTTCCAGAACGCCAAGGCCAACGGCATCAAGATCACCGGCTTGACGAGCTACGACGTGCTCACCGCCGCCATCTTCGACCGCGCCGGCATCGACTTCCTGCTCGTGGGCGACTCGGCGGGCAACAACGTGTTCGGCTACGACACGACGCTGCCCGTCACGATCGACGAGCTCATCCCGCTCACGCGCGCCGTCGCGGGCGCCGTCAAGCGCGCCTTCGTGGTCGCCGACATGCCGTTCGGCTCCTACGAGACCGGATCCGACGAAGCCCTCCACACGGCGTTCCGCTTCATGAAGGAGACCGGCGCCCACGCGGTCAAGCTCGAGGGCGGGGTGCGCTCGGCCGAGCAGATCCGGCGCATCGTTTCGGCCGGCATCCCGGTCATGGCGCACATCGGCTTCACGCCGCAGAGCGAGCACCAGCTCGGCGGCCACGTCATCCAGGGCCGCGGCGGACGTGTCGAGCAGTTGCTCGCCGACGCGCGCGCCGTCGAGGACGCGGGCGCCTTCGCCGTCGTACTCGAGATGGTGCCGTCGGATGCCGCGCGCCGGGTCACCGAGGAGCTCACGATCCCCACCATCTCGGTGGGAGCTGGCCCGTACACCGACGGGCAGCTCCTGGTGTGGACCGACTGGGCCGGGCTCACGACGGGCCGCATCCCGAAGTTCGTGAAACAGTACGCCCAGCTCGCCCAGACGCTGACGGATGCCGTGCACGCCTGGACCGCCGACATCGCCTCCGGCGCGTATCCGGGGCCTGAGCACTCCTACGAGGAGTAGCTCCGACGCCCGGAGAGCCCGCTCAGTAGTCGGCGTCCTCCTCCTCGGCCCAGGCGCGGGCGCGCTCGCGCGCGATCTCCGGCGCACGCTCCGCGTCCTCGCGCGTCGCGTAGGGACCGTCACGCTCCGAGCCCAGCGACTGCGGGCCCTCCTCGACCTCGCCGGTCCTGTGGTTGTACCACCACTCGGTCATCGCTGCGCCCCTTCGCTCGGTACTCTTGAGCCTATGCCTCGCGACGCAGCCGGACACCTCGTCGCGGGCGCCCTGTCGCCGCACCGGACGGTTCCCGCGACCATTCCACGGCCAGAGTACGTTGGCCGGCCCGCCCCGCGCCCGTTCACCGGCTCGGACGTCTACTCGCCCGCCGAGGTCGAGCGCATCCGAACCAGCTCTCGGATCGCGGCGCGGGCGATCGAGGCGGTCGGCGCCGCCATCCGTCCGGGCGTCACGACCGACGAACTCGACCGGATCGCCCACGAGTTCCTGATCGCCCACGACGCCTACCCATCCACCCTCGGCTACCGCGGCTTCCCGAAGTCGAGCTGCACCTCGATCAACGAGGTCATCTGCCACGGAATCCCCGACGACACCGTGCTCGAGGACGGCGACATCGTCAACATCGACGTGACGGCCTTCCACGACGGGATGCACGGCGACCTCAACGCGACCTTCCTGGTGGGCGACGTCGCCCCCGAGGCCCGCGAGCTCGTCGACCGCACCCGCGAGGCGCTCGCCCGCGGGATCAAGGCCGTCGCACCCGGGCGCGAGATCAACGTCATCGGTCGCGCCATCGAGAGCTACGCCCGCCGCTTCGGGTACGGGGTGATCCGCGACTACACGGGTCACGGGGTCGGCGCCGCCTTCCACACCGGGCTCGTCGTCCCCCACTACGACGCCGCGCCGCACTACGACACCGTCATGGAGCCCGGCATGGTGTTCACGATCGAGCCCATGCTGACGCTCGGCACCCCCGAGCACCCCGGCACCATCGCGTGGGACGCGTGGGACGACGACTGGACGATCGTCACCCGCGACCGCAGCCTGACCGCCCAGTTCGAGCACACCCTCGTCGTCACCGACACGGGTGCCGAGATCCTCACCCTGCCCTGACCCACGACCCGGAGGACACCCCCATGAGCACTCTCGCCGTCGGCATCGACATCGGAGGCACGGGCATCAAGGGTGCCCTGGTCGACACCGAGCTCGGCGAGCTCGCGAGCGAACGCGTCAAGGTGGCGACCCCGGATGGCGGCGACCCGGACGCCGTGCTCGCCACCGTCGCCGAGATGGTGGCCGGATTCGGCGCGGACGCGGCCGAGGTGCCCGTCGGGGTGTGCTTCCCGGCGATCGTCCGCCGCGGCCGCACCATGTCGGCCGCCAACGTCTCGAAGCGCTGGATCGGCCTCGACGCCGAGAGCCTCTTCGAGAACGCCCTGCACCGCGGCATCCACTTCGTCAACGACGCGGACGCCGCGGGCGTCGCCGAGGCCGGATTCGGCGCGGCGCGCGGGGTCGACGGGCTCGTCATCATGACGACCCTCGGAACCGGCATCGGCAGCGCGTTCCTCTACGACGGCGTGCTCGTGCCGAACACCGAGCTCGGGCACCTCGAGATCGACGGGAAGGATGCGGAATCTCGCGCTTCCTACGCCGCCAAGGAGCGCGGCGGGCTCGATTGGGACGACTGGGCGACGCGGCTGCAGCGCTTCTACTCGCGGGTCGAGTTCCTGTTCTCCCCCGAGCTGCTCATCGTCGGCGGCGGGGTGTCGAAGCACTATCGGGAGTTCCTGCCGCTGCTGGAGCTGGAGACCCCGATCGTGCCCGCCGTGCTGCGCAACAACGCCGGAATCCTGGGGGCCGCCTGGCTCGCCGCACGACCCGCGCGGGCGTGACGGCATATTTCGGTTCGGTGAAATCTTGCGCCAGCCCCTGACGAGTCCGCGGCTCGTGCATTAGGTTGAGCAGACGCCTCGTATGCGGGCGCATGCACCAGAAAGAAAGCAGTCACATGCCCACTGGAACCGTGAAATGGTTCAACGCCGAAAAAGGTTTCGGCTTCATCACCCCCGATGACGGCGCTCAGGACGTCTTCGCGCACTACTCGGCCATCGAGGCCAAGGGGTACCGCACCCTCGAAGAGGGGCAGCGCGTCGAGTTCGAGGTCGCACAGGGACAGAAGGGGCCGCAGGCGGCGAACATTCGCCTCGCCTGACGACGGCATCCACCATGAGGAAGCGCCTCCGGGAGTCCCGGGGGCGCTTCCTCATGCAAGCGAACGGGCCGGCCGATACGCCGGGTTCTGTCGGCCCGAGTCGCGACACACGCGACCCGACCGGACGGCCATCTCTCTCGGGACTGCGTCACCGCAGCCCTCCAGCGGTCTACCCGGTGCCTCGGCGAGCAACCTCATCGGCACCTGTCTGACCTTGCTCCGGGCGAGGTTTACCCAGCGAGCCCGATCACTCGGGCCCCTGGTGGTCTCTTACACCACCGTTTCACCCTTACCGCCGTCCCGGAGGACGGAGGCGGTCTGCTCTCTGTTGCACTTTCTCGCGGATCACTCCGGGTGGGTGTTACCCACCGCCCTGCTCTGCGGAGCCCGGACGTTCCTCGGCACGGACTCCGCACCGTAACAGCGCGGCGCCCGCGACGCGACCGTCTGGCCGACCCGTTCGCGACCCCAGGATAGCGCGCGGCGTCAGATCCCCGACTCCGCGGTGCGAACCAGGATCGCGTTCGAGTCCGGACACAGCAGCACCTCGTCGGGTGCGGCAGAGCGCACGAGCCCCAGATCGGTCCCGTTGAGGGCGACACCGCTCGCACTCGACACCCCCGCGCGCAGATGCGAGGCACCGACTCCGTAGCGCGCCCGCTGCTTCTCGTAGAGGGCGAGCAGTTCGGCGGGGATCCTGGCCGCGACGGCCGCGCGATCCGCGGCGACCCGCGCACGATCGCTCTCGATGGCCGCCGCCGCGGCGTCCCGCGCGGCGGCCGTCTCGGCGGCCTCGGCCTCGTGCGCCTCGAGCTGGAGGCGGATCGAGGCCAGCGCGGTCTCGAGCCCCTCGACCTTCTCCATGACCACGAGCTCGATCTCCTCCAGCTCGTCTCGGCGGTGGCCGAGGGCGGCGAGCTCCTGCTCGAGCGCCTGGACGTCCTTGACGGAGGAGCTGGTCGCGAGGCGCTCCCGGTCCCGTGCGATCCGCGCCTCGACGACCGCGACATCCGATTCGATCCGGCCGAGCTCCGCCTGCGCGTCCTCGAGGGCACCGGCCTGTGCGGCGATGTCCCGGCGCAGGGTCTCGCCCGCTGCGGTCAGCTCCGCGAGGCGCGCGAGCTCCGGAAGCGTCCGCAGCCGGTGCTCGAGCTGCTGCAGGCGCGTGTCGTGCTCCTGCAGCTCGAGCAGGAGCGCCTGGTCGGCGGGAGCGGCCTTGAGACCCATGCGGGGTGTCCGTTCTGTCGGGGCGGGATGCGCGGCTCAGACGAGCGCGAAGTCCCAGGGGTCGGTGCGCAGCTCGCTCACGGCGACGGTCAGCCCGGGCAGTTCGGCCCGCAGCTGCGCCGCCGCCGTCTCGAGCCAGAGCCATTCGGCCGCCCAGTGCGAGATGTCGAGCAGCGCCGGGCCGCCGGCGAGGCGCGCGTTCTCGCGGGCCTCGGAGGCCGGATGGTGCCTCAGATCGCTCGTCAGGTACACGTCGGCGCCCAGCACGGCGGGGTCCGCGAGCAGCGAATCGCCGGCGCCCGCGCACAGCGCGACGCGCCGCACCCGGGCGAAGTAGTCGCCGGCGCCCCGGATCCCCTGCGCCGTCGCGGGCAACAGCTCCTGGAGCCCGCGCGCGAGCTCGCCGAGGGTCACCGCCTCAGGCAGCTCCCCCACCCGCCCGAGGCCGAGGCGCGGATCTGACGCCGAGGGGCGGATGGACCGCACCTCGCGCAGCCCCAGTCGCGCGGCGAGCACCGCGGAGGTGCCGTCGGCGACGACGTCGGCGTTGGTGTGGGCGGCGAGCAGCGCGCACCCGCCGCGGATGAGGTGGGCGACGACCGCGCCCTTGTAGCGGTCCTCGGCGATGGAGGTGACGCCGCGCAGCAGCAGCGGATGGTGCACGAGCAGCAGCTGCGCGCCGCGGGCGACCGCTTCATCCGCCGTGTCCACGACGGCGTCGACCGCGAGCAGCACCGAGTCGACCTCGGCGACGGGATCGCCCACGATGAGACCGGGCGCATCCCACGCCTCGGCACCGGCGAGCGGCCACAGCGCGTGCACCGCTTCCGTCACGCGTGCGAGAGTGGGGGCCACGACCTCAGTCTACGAGCGGCGTCGCCGCCGGAAACGCGATGCCGGGTTCGTGATCGCTCTCCTGCCGGCGGATCGCGGGGATGCCACTCACAAGAGGGACGATGAGCCCCAGCACGAGCGCCACGAGCACGCCGAGGTCGGTTGCCGCGAGCGGGTCGCCGGTACCGATCCCGAGCAGCGGGAACAGGTAGCCCTCCCACTGCAGCCCCGCGAACTGGGCGGTCGTGAGGCCGAAGCCGATCGCCGAGATCACGACCAGGCCGATGAGGTTGACCCAGCGGACCGCCGGATACACGCCGCCCGCGGCGAGCAGCGACGGCGCGTGGAAGCGACGGAGACGGATCATCATCTCGCTCGCGAAAATGCCCGTCCAGGCCGAGACCGGCACGGCGAGGGTCGTCGCGACGTCGCGCAGGACGTCGCGGGTGTCGCTGGTGAGCAGGATGAGTCCCGCCGCCACCGCGGCCACGAGCACCGCGGCGATCAACGTCGCGAGCGGACGCCTCAGCCGTGCGCCGAGCGAGACGATCGCGAGCCCGCCGGAGTACATCGTCACGATCGCGCCGCCGACCAGGCCGAAGGCGGTCGCCCCCAGCAGCGGGAGCGCGACGATCGAGGGAACCAGACCGAGGAGGGTCGCGAGGGGTGCCCGCGCGAGATCCTCGGCGAGGCTCGGATCGGATGCCGCGAGCACCGCACCCCACGACAGGATGAGCAGGGTCGGCACCATGACGCCGAAGCTTCCCCACAGCATGTTCGCCGCTCCGGAGCCTGCCGGATTCTGGTATCGGGCGAGATCGGAGCTCGACTGGGCCCAGGCGAGTCCCACCACGCTGAACACGGTGACGATGCCGCCGATCGCGAGCAGCCACTCACCGTCGTCGGTGCGCAGGGCGTTCGCGATGTCGACTCGCGGTGCCGTCACGACGATGGTGGCCACCACGAGCACGACCGAGAGGATGCCGAGGATGCGCTGGACGCGGTGCAGCAGCCCGTAACCGAGCACGGAGACGACCCCGGCGACGACGGCACCGATCGCGAGGGCGACGAAGGCGGCGACGGTCGCGTCGCCTCCGGGCGCGAGCACCGCGGGGGTCGTGACCGCCAGCAGCCACAGGAGCACCCCGCCCCACAGCACGCGGCCGAGCACGGCGAGCACGGCGGGCAGGAGGTTGCCCACGAGCCCGAAGGTCGCGCGGGACACGATCATCGTCGGCTGCCCGCTCCATTTCCCGGCGAGCGAGCCGAGGCCGAGCGGCAGGGCCGACAGGGCCACGCCCGCGACGATCGCGACGAGCACCTGACGCAGGCTGAGCCCGAGAGTGAAGAGCGTCGCCCCCACCGCGATCATGACGATCGAGGAGTTGGCGGCGAACCACAGCCAGAACAGCCGCGCCGCGTGACCGGCGCGACGCTCGCGCGCTGTGGGCTCGATCGACTCCGTCTCGATCGAGAACGGCGACGGGTCGCCCTGCGCTCCCGGCGCGACCGGCACGCCCACCGCCACGACGGTCGCGGTCGACAGCGGGGCGGGGACGATGGATGCGGCGTCCGCGTCGGCGTCCGCGTCGATGTCGGCGTCCGGGGCCGGGGCCGGCGCATCCTGGCCGACGCGGACCGGGCCGTCGATCACCTCGGCCTCGGGGCCGACGATGGTAGGCGCGGCGACGACCGCCTCGACGGGAGGGGGCGGAGCGAGGCGTCCGGCGTCGGCGGCGGGCGGCGGCAGCATGGTCACATCCACCCCGTCGCCGAGCGACACGGGTGGCGGGAACCCGGCGAGTCCGGGATCGGTCACCGGCGCGGGGGTGAGCGCGCCGGCGTCGATCGTGCCGAACTCGGGAGCCGACGGGGGCTCCACGAGCGCCGGGGGCACGAACGACGGTGGTGGTGCGGACAGCCACGCCCGGTCGTCGACGGAGTCCCCGACCGGCGGCGGTGCCTGCTCGAGCGAGACGGAGGACTCGGCGGTCTCCGTCGCCGGATCCGGATCGGGGGGGACCGCCGTCGTCCCGGCGACGACCTCGCCTTCCCGCTCGGGATCGGGGGCATCGATCCACCCCGGGGGCGAACTCGGCGCGGGCGGCGCCTCGGCGGAGGCCGGTGCCGGCGGCGGCGCGGCCGCGAAGGCCGCGGAATCCCAGTCGCCCCCACCGAGCACGGCACCGACCTCGGCCGGCGGCTCGTCCGCCGCGACGACGGGCGGAAGCCCCTGGCGGCGGCGCAACTCGTTCTCGAGCAGCAGAATCGCGTCGAGCGTCGACCCCGCGGCCGCCTCCTGCTCGACCGTCCGGCTCAGCTCTTCGTCGGGCAGGGGAGCCGCCGATGCCCCGGGCGCCGGGGACCGGAACGCCTCGAACACGGGAGCGGCGTCCTCGGGGTGCGGCGCTGCCGCAGCGGCGAGCCCGGCGCCCGCCCACCCGTCCACCACGGGCGCCGGTTCGGGGTCGGATGCGACCTCGTCCGGAGCGACGTACTCGGGCACAGGCGGCGGGAGCGGCACCGGGAGCGGTGGGACCGCCGGACCGGGTTCGTCCGACGCGAGGTCATCGACGCCCGGCACGACGGGGGGTGCGATGTCCGGCTGGAGCTCGGCGGGATCCGGGCGGAAGAGGGGATCGGAATTGACCACCGGGAGTGTGATAGGCCCCGTGTACATCGCGGTCTGCGCGGCCAGCGCCTCGGCGAGCTCGTCGTCGCTCGTGGTGTTCGAGGCGGGGTAGGCGGGATAGGCACGCGGATACGGGGCGGTGGGCACAGAGCCGTCGTCGTTCGGCGGTTCCGATCCCGGCACCTCGGTCATGACTCGGATTCTAGGGGTGCTCGCGTCCGACTCCCGGGAGGACGAGCCGTGACGAGCACGGCGATTCCCGCGAGGATCACGACCACCCCGAACCAGGCGAGCGGCTCCAGTCGCTCCCCCACGACCGACACGGCGAGCACGGTCGCGACGACCGGCTCGAGCAGCGCGACCGTCGTGACCGTCGACGACCGCAGCCTGCGCAACGCCGCACCGACCAGCAGGTAGGCCGCGAACATCGGCCCGAGAGCCAGATAACCCGCGATCGCGATCGACGAGGGCTCGGCCAGCAGCGGCACACCGGTCAGCAGGAGCACCGGGAGAAGCAGCGCCGCGCCGCATCCGAACATCGCACCCATCGCCCCGCGCGAACTCGCACCGGCACCGATCGCGCGCGCCGAGGCATAGGTGTAGAGACCGTAGGCGATGCCCGCGAGCAGTCCGAGCACGACGCCGGGCAGCACCGACTCCCCCGCCGCCGCGTCCGGGGCCCGGGTCGAGGAGAGCAGCACGACGCCCGCGACCGCGAGGCTCGTCGCGACCGCCCAGCGCAGCGACAGCGGGTGCCGCTCCAGGATCCGCTCGAGCAGCGCCGTCACCACGGGACCGGAGCCGAGGGCGACGACGTTGCCGATCGCGATTCCTGCGAGCTCCATTCCGGAGTAGAAGGCGAGCGGATACACCACGACCCCGAGCGCGCCGACGATCGCCCACCGCCTGGTGCCCGGCGTCCGCAGCACCGCGGCGCTCGCGCGCGGGGCAGTCGCGAACAGCAGGATCCCTCCGACGCCCATCGTGGCCGCCCCGATCGCGAGCGAACTCACGGCGTCGGGCAGGAAGCTCGCCGCCGTGCCGGTCGTGCCCCACAGCGACGACGCGATGACGATCGCGAGCATCGCCCGCCCCCGCCCGCGCTCCATGTGGGCGCTGAGGGACTCGAACCCCCGGCATCCTCCGTG
>JASGGJ010000040.1:0-20857 GCA_047605085.1 Protaetiibacter sp. | reverse complement strand
AGGTCGGACACGATCTGCTCGAGGTCGAGCGCGTGCCAGAGCGCCTGGCGGACCCGGACGTCGGTGAACGGCTCCCTGGCGTTGTTGAACCAGATGTACTGGATGCCGTAGCTGGGGACCGAGTCGAAGACCACCGAGTCGAGGGACTCGATCTCAGGGATGCTGTCGGCGCTGACACTGTCGATCAGGTCGACCTCGCCCGTCGAGAGCGCGGAGATGCGCGCCGCCTCCTCCGGCATGCCGATGTAGGTGATGGAGTCCAGGGTCGTCGCCGGGCCCCAGTAGTCGTCGTTGCGCGTCAGCACGAGGTGCTGGTCGGCGATCCACTCGTCGACGACGAACGGCCCCGTCCCGATCGGTGCGGCCCAGTACGCATCGTCGTCGATGGAGGCGGCCTGGCCGAGGAGGATCTGCGAGAGCGTCGTCAGCATGGTGCCGAGCGGGCTGGTCGTCGTGATCGTCAGCGTGGCGTCGTCGGTCGCCTCGATGGAGCTGACGGCGGACAGCAGCGGCGCGAGCGGCGAGTTGAGGTCGATGAGTCGCTGCAGCGAGGCACGAGCGTCTTCGGCGGTGAAGGTCGTGCCGTCGCTGAACGTCACGTCGGGGCGGATGTTGAAGACCCAGGTGAGATCGTCGGGGGTCTCCCACGACTCCGCCAGCCACGGCTCGAAGTCGGTCCCGTCGCGCTTGACCAGCGGCTCGAGGACGTGCTGCATGGGACCGAGGATCTTGCCCTCTGCGGAGTTCTGCAGGACGTCGAGGTTGATCGGCAGCGACGTCACTGCGACCTTGAGATCCTGCTCCTCGGCGAGGGGCGTTTCGCCGGTGTCTCCGCTCGAACAGGCTCCCAGCGTGATCAGGGCGCCGACCGCGAGTGCGAGTGCGCCGAGTCTGCGTCGTGTGGTGCTCATGGTGTTCTTCCTTCTTTCGCGTGTGATGGATGGATATCTCGGGTCAGGGGATGTCGTCATGGCTCGCGGCCTCCGTGAGATGACAGGCGTCGGGATGGTCGTGACCGCGCAGGATGAGCGCGGGCTCGGATTCGGCGCAGAGCTCGCGCGCCTTCCAGCAGCGGGTGCGGAACCGGCATCCCGACGGCGGATCGGCCGGCGACGGGATGTCGCCGCCGAGGACGATGCGGTCGCGACCGCCCTCGCGCCACGGGTGGGTGACCGGGATCGCGGAGAGCAGCGCCTGGGTGTAGGGGTGCACCGGGTCGGCGAAGATCTGCTGGTAGCTCCCCGACTCGACGATCTTGCCGAGGTACATCACGCCGACCTGGTCGGAGATGTGCCGCACGACCGCCAGGTCATGCGCGATGAAGAGGTAGGAGAGTCCCATCTCGGCCTGCAGGTCCTGGAGCAGGTTGAGCACCTGCGCCTGGATCGAGACATCCAGGGCCGAGACCGCTTCGTCGCAGATGATCAGCTTGGGCCGCATCGCCAGGGCGCGCGCGATCCCGACGCGCTGCCGCTGCCCGCCGGAGAACTGGTGCGGATAGCGGTCGGCGTGATCGGGGTTGAGACCGACCCGCTCGAGAAGCTCGAGCGCGTCGTCGCGCCAGCGGCGACGCGGGCCGAACCCGGGCTGCACCTGCCACCCCTCGGTGACGATCTCGACCACGGTCCGGCGCGGGTTCAGGGAGGCATGGGGATCCTGGAAGATCATCTGGATGTCGCGGCGCACGCTCTTGAGCGCGGCGCCGCGGACCGTGCTGAGGTCGCGGCCCTCGAAGTGGATCGTCCCGGATGCGGGACTCTCCAGGCCGATGATGGTGCGCGCGACGGTCGACTTGCCCGAGCCGGACTCGCCCACCAGCCCGTAGGTCTGCCCCGGCATGATGTCGAAGCTGACGCCGTCGACCGCTCCGATCTCGCCCACCTTGCGGCGAAGCACGCTCGAACGGATCGGGAAGGTCGTCCGCAGCTCCCGGACGCGGAGCAGCGGCTCCCGGGGTGCGGTGCCGGCGGGCGTATCGGCGCGCGGCGTCGGGGTGGTCAGGGTCATGCCTCGACCTCCTCGGCGCGGTGGCAGGCGGAGAGGTGCGATTCCGCGCGGCCCGGAACCGACCGCGGCTCCGGCCGGACGTCGGCACACTTCGCGATGGCCATCGGGCACCGCGGGTGGAAGGCGCACCCCTGCGGGATGCGTCGCGGGTCGGGCGGGGAGCCGACGATCGGGTTGAGGCGCCCGCGCTCGCCCTCCAGTCCCGGCACCGAGCCCATGAGGCCGACCGTGTAGGGGTGGGCCGGGTGGTCGTACACCTCGCGGATCTCGCCGCTCTCGGCCACGCGGCCGCTGTACATCACGACGGTCCGGTCTGCGGCATCCGCCACCACCCCGAGGTCGTGCGTGATGAGCAGCAGCGCCGTGCCGTCACGCTCCTGCACCTCGGCGAGCAGGGTCATGATCTGCGCCTGCACCGTGACGTCGAGCGCCGTGGTCGGCTCGTCGGCGATGATCAGAGAGGGCCTCAGAGCGAGCGCCATCGCGATCATGACGCGCTGCCGCATGCCGCCGGAGAACTGGTGCGGATAGTCGTCGACCCGGCGTCGTGCCGCCGGGATCCCGACACGCTCCATCAGCTCGATCGCCCGCTCGCGGGCCTCGCGCCGCGAGACGCCGGCCCGGCGGCGCATGGCCTCGCCGATCTGGGCTCCCACCCGCATGACGGGGTTGAGCGAGCTCAGCGGATCCTGGAAGATCATCGCGATCTCGGTGCCCCCCAGCGAGCGCGCGTAGTTCGGCGGCTGTTGCAGGAGGTCGACACCGCGGTAGAGGATGCGCCCGCCGTCGACCCGTCCGGCCGGCCTCGGCAGCAGGCCCATGATCGCCTGGGCGGTCACGCTCTTGCCGCTGCCGGACTCGCCCAGCACCGCGACGGTCTCGCCGGGGTTGATGTCGAAGGACAGCCCGTCGACGACACGAACCCGGCCGCGCTGAGAGCCGAACGACACCGTGAGGTCCTCGACGGACAGCAGCGGCCCGTCCGCGTGATCCGGACGCCCCTGCCTCGGCAGCGTCGTCACCAGCTCCGGCATCGCGGTCACACCTCCCTCAGCCTGGGGTCGTACCGATCCCGCAAGGCGTCGCCGAGGACGCCGAAGGCGATCACCAGCACCGCAAGGCAGATGCCGGGGATGGTCGAGATCCACCACGCGCTCGCCAGGTAGTTGCGCCCGCCGGCGATCGTCAGGCCCCAGCTCGGAGTCGACGGCGGGGTGCCCAGCCCGAGGAACGACAGCGACGCCTCCGCGAGGATCAGGCTGCCGATGTCCATCGTCGCGATGACCATGATCGGCGCGACGCACGCCGGGAGGATCGCGGTCCTCACGGTGTGGAGGCTGCCGGCGCCGAGGGTGCGGGTCGCATCGACGAACTCGCGGTTCTTCGTCGCGAGGACCTGGCTCCTGGTCACCCGCGCGTAGCTCACCCAGCCGCCGATGGCGAGGATGATGATGACGTTGACGACGCTCTGGCCCAGGACCGAGGCGACCAGGACGGCGAGCAGGATCCCGGGGAAGGCGAGCTGGACGTCGGCGATCCGCATGAGCGTCGCGTCCAGTGCCCCGCCGAAGTATCCGGAGAGGACACCGACCGTGACGCCGATCACGCCGGCGATGACGAGCGCGGAGACCCCGACGAGCATCGACATCCTGGCGCCCTGCAGCGTCTGGGCGAAGAGGTCCTGCCCGACCTGGTCGGTGCCGAAGATCGCGAGCGATCCGTCGTCGCGAAGCGCGAACGGCGGCAGCAGCCGGTTCGCCGTGTCGGTGGCGACGGGATCGTAGTGGGCGAGGATCGGGCCGAAGATCGCCGCCACGAGGTAGACGCCGATGATCGACAGCGACACCGCGATGCGAAGCCGTCCTCGCCGGGACCCGCGCTTGCGCGCCGCCGGTTCCGCGACGAAACCGGCCGCCCTCTCGTCGACGCCCCCCAGGATCCCGGTCATGCCTTGCCCACCAATCGGACGCGCGGATCGAGGTAGCCGTACAGGACGTCGACGATCAGGTTCACCGTGACGAAGACGAAGGTGATGAGCACGATGCCGGCCTGCACGACCGCGTAGTCGCGGTATCCGATCGAGTCGACGATGAGCCGCCCCATGCCCGGCCAGGAGAAGACCGTCTCGATCACCACGGTCCCCCCGAGGATGCCGCCCGCGTAGAGCCCGATCACGGTCACGATCGGGATGAGCGAGTTGCGAATCGCGTGCGCGAGGATCACGACGTGCTCGGGCAGGCCCTTCGACCTGGCCGTCTGGATGTAGCCCTCGTTGATCACCTCGAGCAGGCCGGAGCGCGTGAAGCGGGTCAGGGTCGCGGAGAACGGCAGCCCCGCCGCCAGCGCGGGCAGCACGAGATGCGCGGGAGTGCCCGCACCCCCGCTCGGAAGCCAGTGCAGCTGGCGGGCGAAGATCAGGATCAGCACGAGGCCCACCCAGAACGACGGTGCCGAGTGAGTGACGAGCGACAGGGTCGTCACCGCTCGATCGATCCGGGTGTCGAACTTGAGCGCCGCCAGGATCCCCATCGAGACGCCCACCACGACCGCGATCAGGAGCGCGGCGGCCGCCAGCAGCAGCGTCACCGGCATCCGGCCGAGGACTTGCTGCATGGCGTCTCCGCCGAGCCGGACCGACTCGCCGAAATCGAGCCGCACCGCACCCCAGAGGTAGTTCACGTACTGGACGATGAGCGGATCGTCCAGCCCCATCTGCTGCCTCAGCGCGTTCAGCTCATCGACCGTCGCGTCCGGCCCGAGGATCATCAGCGCGGGGTCGCCGGGGACGATGCGCATCACGACGAAGACGAGGCTGACGGTCCCCCACAGCACGAAGACCGAGAGGAGCAGCCGGCGGGCGAGATAGGCGGCCACTATCCCCGCACCTTCGCGAGGCTGAAGAACTCCGCGCCGAATCCGCTCGACTGGAGCAGCGCGAGGAGCGGATCGAAGATGTTCGGCGTCGCCGCGAAGACGGAGCGGCGCACCTCGTCGAGGTGCGTGACGTTGACCAGGGCACCCGCCTCGCGCGCGATCAGGGCACCCGCGGCGATGTCCCAGCGGAAGATCGGCGACTCGATGTAGGCGTCCGCGGTGCCGTCGGCGACCCGGCAGAGCTCGAGCGCCGCGCTTCCGTGGCGCCGCAGGTCGCGCACGCTCGGCGCCACCTCGGTGAACATCTCCATCTGCCTGCGCCGCACGTCCGCGTCGTAGGACAACCCGGCCAGCACCATGGCGTCCGCCAGCTCCGGCGTTCGGCGGGCGCTCAGCTCGATGTCGTCGCGCCAAGCGCCGGCGCCGCGGATCGCGGTCCAGATCCGGTCTGTGACGGGTTCGATCACGGCCCCGGCGAGCGGCCCCTGATCGTCGACCGCGGCGATGCTGACCGACCACTCGCGGTCGCCGAAGAGGTAGTTGACGGTGCCGTCGAGCGGATCGACCACCCAGGTGACGCCGGACCGGCCGCCCTGCCGCGACCCCTCCTCCCCCACGAAGCCGTCGTCGGGGCGCGCGTCGAGGAGCATCTCGCGGACGACGGTCTCGGCGACCCTGTCTGCCTCGCTCACGAGATCCGTCGGCGAGGACTTCGTGGAGACCCGGTGCGGCCGGCCGGCTCGCTCAAGAAGCTCGTCGCCCGCGGCCCGGGCGGCTCGCTGAGCCAGCTCGGCCAGCTCGCGGCCGAGTTCCCGAGCCGACTCGGGTCGCTCGTCCGATGCGGTGTCGCCCTGGGGGCTGGAGAGCGTCATCCTGCGGGCGCCACTCGAGTCCGTGCCGGCATCATCACAAGCATGGTGGGAAGTTAGCACGCACGTTGTGATCTGTCCAGTCGCGACCGAGATGTCTAGAGTTCCTCGCGGAATCGCGAGAAAATCAGGCGCTCGAACGGCAAACCGTCGGCCGAAGCATCCCCGTTCGTGCGCTTCGATCGTCGATAGTGTTAAGTTTCAATCACTCGTCGCACCATCCGAAGCCGACTATCACATATACTTTGTGATCTCACATGGCTCACGCCCAGGCCGCAGGGAGGCACATGCCGGAACGTCGTCAGAGCTCGGGCCGATTGTCGCCGGCGGATCGCCAGAGCGAGCTGGCCGATCTCGTGCTGCGCGAGGGCTCCGTGTCACCGCAGGAGATCTCGGAGGCCTTCGGGGTCAGCCTCATGACGGCACACCGGGACATCGACCAGCTCGTGCGCGTCGGCATGGTGCAGAAGTACTACGGAGGCGTGACGGCGCTGCCGTCGGCGGTGTTCGACTCGAGCATCCACTTCCGCTCGCGCTCCGCACGCGCCGAGAAGGCCGCGATCGCGCGGACCGCGGCGAAGCTCGTCGTACCGGGCATGGTGGTGCTGCTGGAGGACTCCACCACCACACTGGCGCTGGCGCACGAGCTCGCCGAGGTGGCCCCCCTGACCGTGATCACCAACTTCCCCGAGGTCGTCCAGGTCTTCAAGGGACGCGACGAGGTACGCCTCATCATGCTGGGCGGGGTGTACTCGCCCGGCCACGATGCCTACCTCGGCCTTCCGTGCATCGACGCCGTCGCGGCGGTGCGGGCCGACATCCACTTCTCCTCGACCTCGGCGATGTCGACCACCCAGGCGTTCCACTCCGAGCAGGATGTCGTCCTCGTCAAGCGCGCCATGATGTCGGCCTCGGATCGCAGCGTGCTGCTGATGGACCATCACAAGATCGGCCGCACGGCCTTGCACTCCCTCGCCCCGCTGAGCGACTTCACCGACCTCGTCGTCGACGACGGCACGGACGGGGAGACGCTCGCGATCCTCACAGAACGGCATCCGCGGCTTCACGTCGCACCGCTCTCCGGCGAGGGATGACCGCCACTCAGTCGCTGGTGTTGTAGGCCACCACGTCGGTGCTCGGGCCCGTGTGGACGGTCGTCACCTCCCGGAAGCGGTTCATCCGCACCGCGGTCCCCCGCGACGTCGTGAGGTCGCAGGCGACACCGACCGCGGGCGGTTCGTTGCTGCTTCCGATGTACTGCGCCACGTTGCTGTCGAAGGTGTTCCAGCTCGCCTGGCCGGCGGTTCCGCTCCCCTCGACGGCCGCGATGTTGCCGCCGTTCGCCCCCGCGTTGTAGAAGGTGTTCGCCGCGATGTGCGCCCGCCACGCGCTGCGCAGATGCACGGCCGAGACGGTGTGGCTGAGGCAGTAGTTGTCGCGGAAGTTGCAGTCATACGAGTCTTCGACAAAGAGCGCGTATCGGCCGTAGGCGAGTGTGTTGCCGATGATCAGCGCACGCGACGAGTCACCACGGATGTCGACAGAGATCGCCTTCTCGCCCGAGTCGACGGCGATGCGGTTGTCCGCGACGAGCACATCGTCGCTCACGGTGCACGCGAAACCGTAGAGCATCACGTCGGTCTCGTTGTAGGCGACCGGCACGGGACGGCGCGACAGGGTGAACTCGTTGCCGACGACGCGCAGGCCCCGGGTGTTGACCCACCGCGTGCCGGCGTGGTTGAGACCCGTGCCGACGCAGTTGAGCACCCGCAGGTTCTCGTGAACACTCCCCGCAGAGGCTTCCTGATGCGTGCCGACCGCGATGTTGGGCGCCCGGTTCCCCCTGTCGTCTGGACCGAAGTAGCAGCCCTCGATGCTGATGTCGGCGGACATCGTGCCGTCACGCGCCCCGCCCATCCCGAGCGAGGGGTGCGCCCAGTCGATCTGGATGGCCTCCTTCCGGACGCTGATGCCCGCGTTCGGACGGAAACCGAGGAACTGGCAGTTCGACACGCGAGCGTGCCGGGTGCTGTTCAGCTCGAGGTGGTGGTCGGCGGTGCAGTCCAGGAACACGCAATCCCGGATGACGATGTTCTGGCAGTGGACGAACGACACGATGTTCGAGGGCTCCGCTCCCGCGTTCCCATCGAAGGTGATGCCGTCGATCGTGATGTCACCGCTGCCGTTGTAGCCGGTTGTGGTGGTGTCCCCGTCCGCCCAGTCCCAGGTCGCACCGTGCTGCCAGTTGCCCAGTATCTCGTGGGAGTAGCCGGTCTTCCGCACGATCGTCGCCCCGCGCCCCCGGAGGGTGGTGCCCTGCCTCACGGTCAGCAGATCGCTCACGACATAGCTGCTGGCGTCGAAGTAGAGGGTCGCGCCTTCGGCGGCGGCGAGGGCGTCTTGGAGCGCCGCCGTGTCGTCCGTCACCCCGTCGCCCACCGCGCCGAAGTCCGATACGTGATAAACGCCGGGGATGCTGGCGCTCAGGGCCGTCCGCTGGGGCATCACCGATTCCCAGCCGCGAGACGCGACTGCGCCGACTGCGGCCCCGACGCCTCCTGCCAACACTCCCCGCCGAGTGACGTTCTCCATGGAAACCTCCTTGTCGCCTGGATTCGAGGGAGCAGCTTCCCGAAGCCGGAGCACTGCTTCTCATTTGAGAGGGTAAGCTATCATTTGAGATTGCTCAAGCGATGCGCCCCTTCGACCGCGCTCGCGACATCGCCTGGCGGCCCGAATGGAGTCCCGATGCTGCTCTTCGATTTCTTCAGCGACACCCTGCTGTCGGAGATCGTGCTCTCGTTCCTGGCCTTCGCGCTCTCGGCCTGCATCGGCGCCGAACGCCAGCGCCGCCTCAAGAGCGCGGGCGTGCGCACGCACACCCTGGTCGGCCTCGGCTCGGCGATCTTCACCCTGGTGTCGGCCTACGGCTTCGATCACGCGGTCGGCCCCGATGCGAATGTCGACCCCTCGCGCATCGCCGCACAGGTGGTGTCCGGCATCGGCTTCCTCGGTGCCGGGGTCATCTTCGTGCGCCAGAACGCCGTCAACGGGCTCACGACGGCCGCGTCGATCTGGGTGACCGCCGCCATCGGCATGGCGTGCGGCGCGGGGATGCCGATGCTCGCGATCGTGTCGACGGGGCTGTACTTCCTCGCGGTGACCGTGCTCAGCTACGCGGCGCGCCGGATCCCCCGCGCCGACCAGGGCGAGACCCTCGTCGTCCGGTACCGCGAGAAGCGCGGGGTCATGCGCGTCATCGTGGAAACCGCCACCAGGCTCGGATACAAGGTCGCGCTCCTCCAGACTCGGACGTTCGAGGCCCCGAACGGGCGCATCCTCATCGAGGCGAACATTACCTTCACCCATCAGCGTCTGGTGGCTACCGACGAGTTGATCTCGCAGCTGTCGGAGACGCGAGGGATCGTCTCCGTCAGCGCAGCGGGGGAAGACGACCGCTGAGCACCTCAGCGCGTGGCGGCGACGCGCGCCATGATGAGCGTCGCGAGGTCGCTCGGCACGACCAGGGTCGTGACGAAACCGGCTCGGACCGCGGCGAACACGGCATCGATACGACCCGCGCTCGGCACGACCGCCACGACCTCGGGGGTCCGCGCGAGCTGCTCGAGCCGCACGCTGATGATGCGGCGATCCAGTCGCGTCACCACGGGAGCCCCGTCGGCCCCGAGAAGCCGTCCCGAGATCTCCGCGACGGCACCGGCCTCCGCCGCGAGCTCCCGGTCCTCGGGGGAGACCTTGTCCCATACGCTCGACTCGCCGGCCTTCCACTCGGCGAGGGAGACCACCGCCATGTCGAGATGGTCGGCACGATCCAGCGCCTGGGCGATCTCCGGCTGCTTGCGGAGGTCGCGAGCGGTGGACTCCTCGTCGACGACGAGGGGGGCGTGGATCGGCCACGTGTTGATGCCGGGACGGGTCCCCAGACGCGAGATCAATTGGGGGAGGCTTCCGACCCCGGGCAGCCGAAGGGCCCCGGCGAGCTGGACGATGTCGCAGGCCGGCGGCTCCTTCATGAATCTCGCGGCGATGTCGAGCGTGCGCGACCAGGAGATCCCGACGGTCATCTGCGGGCGGATCAGGTCCTGGATCGTCTCCATCACGGTGCGCCCGAGCACCTCGCTCCCCGAGAGCGCATCCGCCCCGGAGATCTCGGCGATGCGCACCTGGCGCACCCCGAGCGCGTCGGCGACCTCGCTCGCGAGCGTCGTGGTGATCGTCGACTGCGGGCGGCGCAACTCGATGCGGACGACCCCCGAGTCGAGCGCCTCCTTGAGGAGCTTCGCGACCTGGAAGCGGCTTATCGCGAACCGCTCGCCGATCTCGATCTTCGACAGGCCGTCGACGTAGTAGGCACGAGCGACCTCGTAGTGCAGCTGCGTCCCGCCGGCCATCTTCCCGTCGCTTCTCGATCGAGGTTCCGGGCGACTCCCGGCCCGGGATCATCCCCATCTGGGAGCATACTGTCTCATTTGAGAGGTCCCGGCAGGAACACCGAAGGGCCCCGCTCGGCAGGAGCGGGGCCCTTCGGCGTGGTGCGGATGCGGGGAGCTACTTCTCCTCGGACTCCTCCGCGGGCGCGTCCTCCGCGGTCTCCTCGGTGACGTCCTCTGCGGCCTCCTCGACGACCTCCTCCGCTGAAACCTCGGTCTCCTCGACCGGCGCCTCCTCGGCGGCGGGCTTCGCCTCCGTCTTCGGGGTCTCGACGCGAGCGGCCGACTTTTTCGATGAGGCCGGCTTCTTCACGACCGGCTCGAGCACGAGCTCGATGACCGCCATCGGGGCGTTGTCGCCCTTGCGGTTGCCGATCTTCGTGATGCGGGTGTAGCCGCCCTCCCGGTCGGCCACGAGCGGCGCGATCTCGGTGAAGAGCTCGTGCACGACGGTCTTGTCGCCGATGACCGACAGCACGCGGCGGCGCGAGTGCAGGTCGCCGCGCTTGGCGAAGGTGATGAGGCGCTCCGCCAGCGGGCGCAGGCGCTTGGCCTTCGTCTCGGTGGTCGTGATGCTCTTGTGGGTGAACAGGGCCGCGGCGAGGTTCGCGAGCAGCAGGCGCTCGTGCGCCGGACCGCCGCCGAGACGGGGACCCTTGGTGGGCTGGGGCATGATCAGTCGTTCTCCAGTTCGCGTCGCGGATCAGCGCGACGCCGTCAATTCAGGGTTCAAGCGAGAAGAGGGCTCAGACGGTGTCGTCGTCGTAGCCGCCGTAGAAGTGCGCGCCGTCGAAGCCGGGAACGCTGTCCTTGAGCGAGAGGCCGAGCTCGACGAGCTTGTCCTTGACCTCGTCCACGGACTTCTGACCGAAGTTGCGGATGTTCATGAGCTGCGTCTCCGAGAGGGCGACGAGCTCGCTGACCGAGTTGATGCCCTCGCGCTTGAGGCAATTGTACGAGCGCACCGAGAGATCGAGGTCTTCGATGGGCATCGACAGCTCGCTCGACAGCACGGCGTCGACCGGGGCCGGCCCGATCTCGATGCCCTCTGCCGCGGTGTTGAGCTCGCGGGCGAGACCGAACAGCTCGACGAGGGTGCGGCCGGCGGAGGCGATGGCGTCCCGCGGCGAGATGGCCGGCTTCGTCTCGACGTCGACCACGAGGCGGTCGAAGTCGGTGCGCTCGCCGGCGCGGGTGGCCTCGACGCGGTAGGTGACCTTGAGCACGGGCGAGTAGATCGAGTCGACCGGGATCTGGCCGGCCTCGCTGAACTCGCTGCGGTTCTGGGTCGCCGAGACGTAGCCGCGGCCGCGCTCGATCGTGAGTTCGAGGTCGAACTTCGCCTTGTCGTTGAGGGTCGCGATGACCAGCTCGGGGTTGTGGATCTCCACCCCGGCCGGCGCCGAGATGTCGGCGGCGGTCACCTGGCCGGCGCCGGTCTTGCGCAGGTAGGCGGTGATGGGCTCGTCGTGCTCGCTCGAGACGACCAGCTGCTTGATGTTGAGGACGATCTCGACGACGTCCTCCTTGACACCCGGGATGGTGTCGAACTCGTGCTGGATGCCGTCGAGACGGATGCTCGTGACCGCGGCGCCCGGGATGGACGACAGCAGCGTTCGACGCAGCGAGTTGCCGAGCGTGTAGCCGAAGCCGGGCTCGAGGGGTTCGATGACGAACGCGGAGCGGAACTCCGAGACGACATCTTCGGAGAGGGTGGGACGCTGTGCGATGAGCACGTGGTTTCCTTTCGGCGAGGGCGTCCGCCATATGACGCCCACGACAGATGCGGCGGGTGGCTGGGCCGCCGGTGTGTTGAGTTGTGAAGTTTGTGCCCTCCCGTTGGTCGAGTAGCGGCCGCAGGCCGCGTATCGAGACCACGATCCGTGGCCGGGTCTCGATACGCCAGCTTCGCCGGCTACTCGACCAGCGGAAAGAATCAGACCCTGCGGCGCTTCGGCGGGCGGCATCCGTTGTGCGCCTGCGGCGTCACATCGTTGATGGTGCCGACCTCGAGGCCCGCGGCCTGGAGCGAGCGGATCGCGGTCTCACGACCCGAGCCGGGACCCTTGACGAAGACATCGACCTTCTTCATCCCGTGCTCCTGCGCCTGACGCGCGGCCGACTCGGCGGCGAGCTGCGCGGCGTAGGGGGTCGACTTGCGCGAGCCCTTGAAGCCGACACCGCCGGACGAGGCCCAGCTGATGACGGCACCCGAGGGGTCGGTGATGGAGACGATGGTGTTGTTGAACGTCGACTTGATGTGGGCCTGACCCACGGCGATGTTCTTCTTCTCCTTGCGGCGCGGCTTGCGCGCGGCGGCCTTCGGAGCAGCCATTACTTCTTACCTGCCTTCTTCTTGCCGGCCACGGTGCGCTTCGGGCCCTTGCGAGTGCGTGCGTTGGTCTTGGTGCGCTGACCGCGCACGGGCAGGCCGCGGCGGTGGCGGAGGCCCTCGTAGGAGCCGATCTCGACCTTGCGGCGGATGTCGGCCTGCACCTCGCGGCGCAGGTCGCCCTCGACCTTGTAGTTGCCTTCGATGTGGTCGCGAAGGGCGACGAGCTGGTCGTCGCTCAGATCCTTCACGCGGATGTCACCGGAGATCCCGGTTTCCTTGAGGGTGGTGAGGGCGCGGGTGCGGCCCACTCCGTAGATGTACGTCAGGGCGACCTCGACGCGCTTGTCGCGCGGGATGTCGACGCCGGCGATACGTGCCATGGCGGCTTCTCCTTAGTGGAGTCGTTCGGAGGTGTGGAGCGCCGCCGGTGCCCGGGCCTCCGACCCGAGGTGTCCCCTCCGAAGAGGTTCTGGCGGCGCTTCTTGGGTTATTGAGTTATTCGAGTGACGCTGCTTCGCGCGGATCGCTTGCGATCCGCGGCAAAAGGCACCGCCGCCGCGGCACAAGCAGCGACAGGGCGTCAGCCCTGTCGCTGCTTGTGCCGCGGGTTCGACTTGCAGATGACCATCACGCGGCCGTTGCGACGGATCACCTTGCAGTGGTCGCAGATCGGCTTGACGCTCGGGTTGACCTTCATGTTTCCTTCTCGCTGTCCTCGTACCCGTGCCCCGCAGGGCGCAGGCCGTTACTTTCCGAGTGTCACTTGTAGCGGTAGACGATACGACCGCGGGTCAGGTCGTAGGGGCTCAGCTCCACGATCACGCGATCCTCGGGGAGGATCCGGATGTAGTGCTGACGCATCTTGCCCGAAATGTGGGCGAGAACCTTGTGCCCGTTGCTCAGCTCGACGCGGAACATCGCGTTCGGAAGAGCCTCGAGTACCGATCCCTCGATCTCGATGACGCCGTCTTTCTTGGCCATACCCTCGTTGTCGCTATCGGTGACGCTCGGTCATGCGGATGATTGATTGCGGTGCCGCCCGCGTGCGTGCAGCCCAACAGGCACAAGGCACCAAAGATCTATCCTATCCCATTCGGCACTAGCCCGCCACTTGGATCCATCGCCCAGCTCCATCCCGCCGTCTTCGCCGCCGCCCGGCGTCCCCCAGAAATGCAGGAGATTCTTCCGGAACGAGGATGCCGACCCCGCGAATCCGGACCCGATCTGAACTATCTCCTGCATTTCTGAGGATGAGCAACGGGAGGGGTGGCGGTGCTACGCCGAGGAGGCCGGCTCTCCGAGGAGGCCGGCGACGAGCGCTTCGACGCGGCGCTTGATGTCGTCGCGGATGGGACGCACGGCGTCGAGGTCGAGGCCGGCGGGATCGTCGAGTTGCCAGTCAAGGTAGCGCACGCCCGGAAAGTAGGGGCATTCCTCCCCGCACCCCATCGTGACCACCACGTCGGAGCGTTCGACGGCGTCCGGGGTGACGATCCGAGGCCGGACACCCGTGATGTCGATGCCGTGCTCGGCCATCGCCTGCACGGCAACCGGGTTGACGCGGTCCGCGGGCTGAGAGCCGGCCGAGCGGACCTCGATCCGGCCGCCAGCCAGCGCGCGGAGGTATCCGGCGGCCATCTGCGACCGTCCGGCATTGTGCACGCACACGAAAAGCACGCTCGGCGTGCTCACGGCCTGGCTCGCTCCGTGATGACCGCGGCCGAGGCGAGTGTGATGGCGACGGGCTGCGGGCCGGACGCGGCGCAGCAGGATTCGTCGGCGTCGTCGGCATCGAACACCCCGGACCCGCCGCAGACGCCGGTGCCGGGCAGCACCAGCTCGACCCCGTCGGCCCCACCGCGGTCGCCGGCGAGCTCGGCGACGATCGAGCGCAGCTGCTCGTAGCCGGTGAGCGCGAGGAAGGTGGGGGCGCGGCCGTACGACTTCGCCCCGGTGATGTAGAAGCCGGGTTCCGGCTGGGCCAGATCGGCCGCGCCGGTAGCCCGCACGGTCCCGCAGGAGTGGATGTTCGGGTCGATGTCGGCGGCGATCCCTACCGGGGCTTGCAGCCGGTAGTCCAGCTCGAGACGCACCTCGGACAGGAACGACAGATCCGGCCGGAACCCGGTGAGCACGACGATCCGATCCGCGGGGCCGAGGGTGCGGCCGTCCTCCGCGACGAGCGCCGCCTGGCCGCTCGCGAGCTCGATGCGTTCGATGCGGAACCCGGTCACGACATCGACCAGACCGTCGATGACGGCCGCCCTGGCCCGCTGGCCGAGGGCGCCGCGAGCCGAGAGCCCGTCGGCCTCCCCGGCTCCGAAGGCGGCGCCGAGGCTGCCGCGCCGCAGAACCCAGCTGATCCGCGTGCCCGGGTGGTCCCTGGCGATCCGGGCCAGCTCGCCGATCGCGGTGGAGGCGGAGTGCCCGTTGCCGACGACGACCACGTGCCGACCGGCAAACGCTGCAGCATCTTCGAACGCAGGGATGCGGTAGACCAGCAGACCCGCGTCGGCCGCGGCGCACTCGCCGGGCGCGGGCAAGCCGTCCGCCCCGGCCGGGTTCGGGCCGGTCCAGGTGCCCGATGCGTCGATGACCGCGCGCGCCTCGATCCGGGACTCGCCCCCGGCCGCGTCGCGGATGTGGACGACGAAGGGCCGGCCTGCGCGTCCGGCGTCCACGAGCAGGTCACGGCCCTTTCGCGCCACCCCGATCACGCGCGCACCGTAGCGCACCCGATCGCCGAGAGCGGCGGCGAGCGGTGCTAGATAGCGGGCGATCCACTCCGCGCCGGTCGGGTGTCCGGATGCCGGAGCCGTCCACCCGGTCGGCTCCAGAAGCCGGGAGGCGGCCGCATCGACGAGCTCCGGCCACTCGGAGAACAGCCGCACGTGCCCCCATTCCGCGACCGCGGCGGCAGGTCCGTCGCCGGATTCCAGGACGAGCGGCTCCAGGCCGCGGTCGGCCAGGTGTGCCGCGGCCGCCAGTCCCTGCGGTCCCGCGCCGATCACCACCACGGGGAGCTCGCCCATCATCCGCCCGCCCTTCGCATCGACACAATTGAATGCATCGAGCATCGTCGATTCATCGACAAGTGTCAATATGAGTGGCAGGATGGGGGCATGGTCATCGCCCTCCCCCTCCTCGGCCAGGATGCCGGGGCGTGCTGCGCGACCGTGACGGGTGGCGTGCTGGACGCGGCCGACGCCGAACGCATCGCGAGGGTGTTCAAGGCACTCGGCGACCCCGCCCGCGTCCGGTTGCTGTCGCTCATCGCGGCGAGCCCGGACGCCGAACTGTGCGTGTGCGATCTCACCGAGCCGGTCGGCCTGTCACAGCCCACGGTGTCGCATCACATGAAGCAGCTCGTCGACGCGGGGCTCGCGACCCGCGAGCAGCGCGGCAAGTGGGCCTACTACCGGGTCGTCGACGGCGCGCTGGAGACCGCAGCCAGAACCTTGCTGCCGCAATGACCGGTATCCGGCCCATGACCGCGGCGGACTGGCCGGACGTGGAGCGCATCTACCGGGAGGGCATCGCCACCGGGCACGCGACCTTCGAGGCCGAACCGCCCGGCTGGGACTCGTTCGACGCCGGCAAGCTCATCGTCCCGCGCCTCGTCGCCACCGACGACGCCGGCAGCGTGGTCGCCTGGGCTGCCGCATCCCCGGTCTCGTCGAGGCCGGTCTACCGCGGCGTGATCGAGCACTCCGTCTACGTCGCCGGCAGCGCCCGCGGCCAGGGCGTCGGCGGGCGGCTCCTGGCAGCGTTCATCGCCGCAGCGGACGAGGCGGGGGTGTGGACGATCCAGTCCTCCGTGTTCCCGGAGAACACCGCGAGCCTCGAATTGCACCGGCGGCACGGATTCCGCACCGTCGGCACCCGCGAGCGCATCGCGCTGATGAGCTACGGGCCGCTCGCCGGGGTGTGGCGCGACACGGTGCTCATCGAGCGTCGTCGTCATGGTGTTGATCGGATGCCGGGCTAGCGTCTGGCGGTGATGGTGTCGGCGACCGTCCGGGCCGCCTCTCTGGCATCGGCGGCCTCGTCGGCCACCAGGGCCGCCGCGGCGAGCGCACGTGCCTCGTCGAGGCTGTACCGCGCGAGGGATACGCGGACGTCCACGAGGGATGCCGGCGACATCGACAGGCTCGTGACCCCGAGCCCTGCCAGCACGACGGCGAGGAGCGGGTCGGCGGCGGCCTCGCCGCAGACGCCGACCGGCTTGCCGAGAGCGGCACCCGCGGCGCCGACCTCCTTCACGAGCCGTAGCACCGCCGGGTGCCACGGATCCTGGAGGGCCGCGACCGAGCCGAGCTGGCGATCCGCGGCCATCGTGTACTGCGTCAGGTCGTTGGTGCCGATCGACGCGAAGTCGCAGCGCGAGAGCACCCGGTCGGCGATGAGCGCGACCGAGGGGATCTCGACCATGACCCCCGCCGTGCGGATGCCTGCGTCGTGCACGGCGCGCGTGATGAACGCCGTCTCCTCGACGGTGGCGACCATGGGCGCCATGACCCAGAGCTCGGCCTCCGTCTCTGCCTGCGCCGCCGCGAGCGCCACGAGCTGATCGCGGAGCACGGACTCCGAGGCGCGAAGCGCCCTGAGCCCACGTCGGCCGAGTGCCGGATTCTCCTCCTCGCCCGGCGAGAGGAACGCGAGCGGCTTGTCGGCCCCCGCGTCGAGCAGGCGCACCACGACGCGCTTGCCCGGGAAAGCGGCGAGCACCTCACGGTAGCTCGCCCGCTGGTCCTCGACGGTCGGCGCGGTCGCGAGCCGATCGAGAAAGAGGAACTCGGTGCGGAACAGGCCGACGCCCTCCGCGCCCAGACGCACGGCCTCGGCCGCCTCGCCCGGCTTGCCGAGGTTGGCGAGCAGCTTGACGGGCGTCCCGTCGGCGAGCGCACCCGGCCCGGCCGGGGCGTCCGCCGCGACCGCGCGCGCGGCGACCCGTGCCTCGGCGTCGGCGAGCTCGGCGGCATCCGGGTCCACCCGGACACGACCGCGCTCGGCGTCGACGATCACCCGCGTGCCGTCGGGCAGCGCCTCGACGCCCGCCGCGCCCACGATCGCGACGACGCCCCGCGCTCGCGCCAGGATCGCGGTGTGCGAGGTCGGCCCGCCCTCGCTCGTGACGAAGGCGAGCACGCGGTCGAGGTCGAGCACCGCGGTGTCGGCCGGGGCGAGGTCGCGCGCCACGAGCACGTAGCGGTGGCCCGGGTCGACAACGAGCTCGGTCGATCGGCCCTGCAGCGCCGCGACGGCGCGGTCGGCGAGGTCGCGCAGGTCGGCGACCCGCTCGGCGAAGTACTCGCCCGCATCCGCGAGCAGCGCGGCGAACTCGCCGAACGCATCCGCGACCGCCTTCTCGGCGGTCACCCCGGTCGCCAGGTGCCGCTCGACGCTCGCGTGCAGTTCGGGGTCGTCCGTCATGAGCGCCTGCGCCTCGAGGACGTCGCGGGTGGCGTCGTCCGCCCCCGCGGCACGTCCGCGCAACTGCGCGGACACCGCGGCGAGCGCCTCCCGTGCGCGCACCAGCTCGGCGGCCGCACCGATCGCGCTCGGCACGTCCGTCGGGGCCGCCGACGCCTGCCGCGAGACGCGCAGCACGGGCCCGACGACGACCCCGGTTCCGATACCGATGCCGTGCAACTCACTCATCTCGACCATGCGACCATCCTCGCATTGCCATCCGGCCGCGGATCGCCTTCCCGCTGGTCGAGGTTTCGATACGCCGCCTTCGGTGGCTACTCAACCCGCGGAGTGCCGGCACCCGAGGGCCGGGCGTCGCGGATTACCGCGGCGCCAGATCAGCACAGCGATCCACGTCGCCCTAGGCCGACGCCTCGACCGAGCCGATGCCGACGGCCGCGAACGCGGCCCAGATCCGCTCGGTCACCTCGTCGACCGACCCGAGCCCGTCCACCTCGACGAGGAGGCCCTGCTCGCGGAACAGATCGAGCACCGGCGCGGTCTCGCGCTGGTACACCTCCTGGCGATGGCGGATGGCCTCCTCGGAGTCGTCGGCACGACCCTGCTCGACGGCGCGCTTGCGCAGGCGTCGCACGATCTCGTCCTGGTCGGCGACGAGCCGGAGCACGGCGTCGAGCCGGTGCCCGTGGGAGGCGAGGAGCTCGTCGAGGTACCGCACCTGCTCGGGGGTGCGCGGGTAGCCGTCCAGCAGGAAGCCAGTGGTTGCGTCGGCCTCGGAGAGCCGGTCGGTCACGAGCTCGTTGGTGAGCGAGTCGGGAACGTAGTCGCCCGCGTCCACGATCGCCTTGACGCGCTTGCCGAGCTCGGTCTCGCCCGCGATGTTGGCGCGGAAGATGTCGCCCGTGGAGATCGTCGGGATGCCAAAGCGCTCCGCGATGCGAGCGGCCTGCGTTCCCTTGCCCGCCCCGGGGGGACCCACGATGAGCAGCCGCGGCGCATCGCCCTGCGCCCGCCGAGGGATCACCGCAGGAGGCCTTCGTAGTGGCGCTGCTGCAGCTGCGAGTCGATCTGCTTCACCGTCTCGAGACCCACGCCGACCATGATGAGGATCGACGTGCCGCCGAACGGGAAGTTCTGGTTGGCCCCGACCAGCACGAGCGCGATGAGCGGCACGAGCGCGATGATGCCGAGGTACAGCGACCCGGGCAGCGTGACGCGCGTGAGCACGTAGTCGAGGTACTCGGCGGTCGGTCGCCCGGCGCGGATGCCGGGGATGAAGCCGCCGTACTTCTTCATGTTGTCGGCGACCTCATCCGGATTGAAGGTGATGGCGACGTAGAAGTACGTGAAGCCGACGATGAGCAGGAAGTACAGGGCCATATACAGCGGATGGTCGCCGCGCGTGAGGTAGGTGGAGATCCACTGCACCCACGGCTGGGCCACCTCCCCGCTGGCGGGCTGGTTGAACTGGGCGATGAGCGCCGGAAGGTACAGCAGCGACGAGGCGAAGATGACCGGCACGACACCCGCCATGTTGACCTTGATCGGGATGTAGGTGTTGTTGCCGCCGTAGGTGCGGCGTCCGACCATCCGCTTCGCGTACTGCACCGGGATGCGGCGCTGCGACTGCTCGACGAAGATCACCGCGAACATGATGGCGATACCGATCACAATGACCAGCAGCAGCGTCTCGACGTTGTGCTGCTGCGCGATGGTGGCGAGCGAGTCGGGGAAGCGCGCGACGATCGAGGTGAAGATGAGCAGCGACATGCCGTTGCCGATGCCGCGCTCGGTGATGAGCTCGCCCATCCACATGATGACGCCGGTGCCTGCCGTCATGGTGATGACCATGAGCAGGATGCCGTACCAGGTGTCGCCGCCTGGGACGATGAGCTGAGAGCACTCCGCGGTCGTGGAGGTGCCGAACAGGGCCCCTGAGCGGGCGACCGTGATGAGGGTGGTCGACTGGAGCACGCCGAGCGCGATCGTCAGGTAGCGCGTGTACTGGGTGAGCTTGGCCTGACCCGACTGGCCCTCCTTGTAGAGGGTGTCGAAGTGCGGGATGACCACGCGCAGCAGCTGCACGATGATCGACGCCGTGATGTACGGCATGATGCCGAGCGCGAAGATCGACAACTGCAGCAGGGCGCCGCCGCTGAACAGGTTGACGAGGTCGTAGAGACCGGATGCGCCCGCGTTGCCCGCGAGGCAGGCCTGGACGTTGCCGAAGTCCACGAAGGGCGCGGGGACGAACGACCCGAGCCGGAACAGGGCGATGATGCCCAGCGTGAACGCGATCTTGCGGCGGAGGTCCGGCGTGCGGAGGATCCGCGCGACGGCACTGAACACGACGCCTCCCGGTGAGATTGGTGGAGCTGCCGCACACGGGCCGGTGCGGCGAGGAGGCGGCCCCGGGTGGGGCCACCTTCCCGATGGCTACTTGACGGAGCCGCCGGCGGCGACGATCTTCTGCTCCGCAGAGCTCGAGACCTTGTCGACCGCAACGTTCAGCTTAACCGCAATCTCGCCGGTGCCGAGCACCTTGACCTTCTCGTTCTTGCGCACGGCACCCTTGGCGACCAGGTCGCCGATGGTGACGTCGCCGCCCGAGGGGTAGAGCTCGGCCAGGCGGTCCAGGTTCACGACCTGGTACTCGACCCGGAACGGGTTCTTGAAGCCGCGGAGCTTGGGGGCGCGCATGACCTGGTTCAGGTTGCCGCCCTCGAGGCCGACGCGCACCTGGTAGCGGGCCTTGGTGCCCTTGGTGCCGCGACCCGCGGTCTTTCCCTTGGAGCCCTCACCGCGTCCGACGCGGGTCTTGGCCTTCTTCGCGCCCTCGGCGGGGCGGAGGTGGTGGGCCTTGAGCACCTGCGGACGCGAAGCCGGGG
>JASGGJ010000039.1:0-21471 GCA_047605085.1 Protaetiibacter sp. | reverse complement strand
GCGCGGCTCGCGCGCGACGGCCCCCGCATCCGCGCGCGGTGGGAGGTCGAGGTGCCCCCGCGCGGCGCCGCCGAGCGGGCGCTGAGCCTCGATGCGCACGATCGGCTCGCCGTCGTCACGGCGCCGGGCGCGCCCGCCGCGTGGCCGTCCCCCGACCTCGAGGGGGTCGACGACCGGCTGCGCCGCTGGGTCACCCGTTCGCTCGGCGACCTCGACGCGCTTCGCCTGACGCGCATCGGCTCGGACGACCAGTTCCTCGGAGCCGGCGCCCCCTGGTTCTTCACCCTCTTCGGCCGCGACTCGATCTGGGCGGCGCGCTTCCTGCTCCCCCTCGACCTCGGCATCGCCCACGGCACCCTGCGCACCCTCGCCGCGCTGCAGGGGCGCGAGCGCCTCGCGGTGACCGCGGAACAGCCGGGCAAGATCATCCACGAGGTGCGGCGCGCGACGCTCGAGCTGCCCGACGAGGGGATCGAGCTGCCCCCGCACTACTACGGCACGGTGGACGCGACGCCGCTGTGGATCTGCCTGCTCGCCGAGGCACGCGACTGCGGCCTCGGTGACGAGGCGACCCGCGAGCTGCTGCCCGCCCTGCGCGCCGCCCTCGCCTGGATGCGCGACTTCGGCGACAGCGACGGCGACGGGCTGCTCGAGTACGTCGACGAGTCGGGACGCGGGCTCTCCAACCAGGGCTGGAAGGACTCGGGCGACTCCGTGCAATGGCGCGACGGCACTCTCGCCGAGGGGCCCATCGCGCTCGTCGAGGTGCAGGCCTATGCTCACGAGGCCGCCGTGCGGGGCGCGGCGATCCTCGAGGAGTTCGGCGAGGACGGCGCCGAGTGGCGCGCGTGGGCCGGCCGGCTCGCGGCGCGCGTGCGCGAGGCGTTCTGGGTGGAGGACGCGGAGGGCCGCTATCCGGCGATCGCGCTCGACGCGCACAAGCGCGCGGTCGACTCCCTCACGAGCAACATCGGGCATCTGCTCGGCACGGGGCTGCTCGACGCCGAGGAGTCACGGCTCGTCGCCCGGCGCCTGGTGTCGCCGCGGCTCGACGCGGGCTACGGCATCCGCACCCTCGCGACCGGCTCAGGAGGTTACTGGCCGCTCTCGTATCACGGGGGCTCGATCTGGGCGCACGACACGGCCATCGCCATCCGCGGACTGCACCGCGACGGCTTCGGCGAGGAGGCGCGCACCCTCGCCGAGGGCTTGCTACGCGCGGCGGTCGCCTTCGAGAACCGGATGCCCGAGCTGCACGGCGGCGACGCCGCATCCGAGGTCCCGCGGCCCGTGCCCTACCCCGCCGCCTGCCGCCCGCAGGCCTGGTCGGCCGCCGCCTCCCTCGTCGTGCTCGACGCCCTCGCCCACGGGTGAGGGGTCGCAAAGTGCGCTCTCAACGGCGTGTTGGGAGCGGTTTGCGCCCCCTCACCCGGAGCGGTGGCGCTCAGTAGCCGAGGGCGCTGAGCGTCGAGACGATCTGGCGGGCGACCGCGCGGCCCGCCCGATTGGCGCCGATCGTGGATGCCGTCGGCCCGTAGCCGGCGAAGAACACGGCAGCGTTGCGGTAGGACGCCCCGCCCGCGACCGTCACCCCGCCCGCCTGCTCGCGCAGCTTGAGCGGCGCGAGGTGACGCAGCTCGGGACGGAAGCCCGTGGCCCAGATGATCGTGTCGGCGTGCTGAACGGTACCGTCGGCCCAACGCACGCCATCCGCCTCGACCCTCTCGAACATCGGTCTCGGCGTCAGCAGCCCGCGCTCGATCGCCGACTGGATGCGCCGGGTGCGCGGCACGCCCGTCGTCGAGACGATCGACGGGAGGGCGCGCCCCTCGCGCGCAGCCGCATCCTGCAGGGTCACGGCGCGCGTGCCGCCCTCGATGTTGAGCTCCTGCTCCTCGAGGAACTCGATCGGGCGCCGGGTCACCCAGCTGAGGCTGCCCGCGACGCCCTCGAGCTCCATGAGGAAGCCGATCGCGCTCGTGCCGCCGCCCACGACGACGACGTCCTGTCCGCGCAGCTCCTCGGCATCCGTGTAGTCGACCGTGTGCAGGTGCCGGCCGCGGAAGTCGTTCATGCCGGGATACCAGGGCACGAAGGGCGCGCCCCAGGTGCCCGTCGCGTTGACGATGAGCTGCGTCGAGAAGGTCTGGTCGCCAAAGGCGTCGCCGAAGGTCACCTCGAAGCCGTCGAGGACCGCCCGCACGCGCGTCACGTCGGCGGGGCGGACGACCTTGAGGCCGAAGTGCTGCTCGAAGCGGCCGTAGTAGTCGGCGACGACCTCGCGCGCGGGCAGAGTGCGGTCGGCCGTGTCGAAGCTCAGCCCGAGCTCGTCCATGCCGGGCAGGTCGTTGACGCGGTGCGTCGAGCCGAGCCGGAGCGCCTCCCAGCGGAACTGCCACGCGCCGCCTGGTCCGGGTCCGCGGTCGAGTACGACGAAGTCGTTGCCCGGATCGAGCCCCAGCTTGCGCAGATAGTAGGCGACCGAGAGGCCGGCCTGGCCCGCGCCGATGATCACCACGGAGGTGTCGGTGGGCCGCTCGGTCACCCGCCCACGTTACCCCGGCGACCCGCATCCGCCCACCCGTCCCAGGGGTCCGGCACCGGATGCGAACCCGCCTGCGTGATAGACTCCCCGCAGATTTCTCCGTCAACTTCGCAGCTCTGAAACGAGGGGGTCACGCATGGGGCGCGGCCGTCAGAAGGCAAAGCACACCAAGGTGGCCCGGGAGTTGAAGTACTTCAGCCCGGACACCAACTACGGCGCGCTCGAGCGCGAACTCGGTGGCAACCCTCGTCTCGAGGAGGACCTCGAGAAGTGGCCGGAGTACGCCTACGGTGACGACGAGGACGACGGCCTCGACGAGGACGACGCCAAGACCGCCTGAGGGATCCCCGGGCGGGTGGCCGTTTTCCACACTCTCATCGCGACCCCGCGTCACCTTCGGTCGATCTCGCTAGCCCCTTCGCGTGACCGTACCCACTGATCTGACGAGCGCCCTACTGTACGTCGTCCTGGTCATTCCCGGATTCGTCTTCGCCAGCGTCCGCGGCGCGCTCCGCGGCCCTCGAGGAACTCAAGACATCGATCTTCTGTCGCGTCTCGCATCCGCCTTGGTCTACAGCCTGCTGTTCAATTCCCTCTACCTGGTCTCGCTCGGTCTCCTCATCGGGAGCGGCAGATGGTCACCGTCCGAACTGTCCCTCGACACCCTGGCGGCTTCGCCGGTCGCGCTGGGATTTCTCGTACTCGGTCTCGGCCTCGCCTTCCCCGCGGTGTGGGCAATTGTGCTCTACTACCGGATCGATTGGGTCGCTCTCCGTGGGAACCGGCTCCCCGGGCGGCTGCGAAGGCTGCCGCTCCGGCCGCGCAGGCGCGGCGGTTACCGGAATTTCCCTACCGCGTGGGGCCGCGCGGCACCCGGCCTCGGCGGGAGGTACGTGCGCGTGCGCCTACCTGACGGCAAGTGGGTCGGGGGCTGGTTCAGTTCTGCGTCGTCTGTCGGCACCTACCCTCACGGTCGCGACATCTTCATCGAGAAGCAATACCCAATGAAGAACGGCGGCCGCTTCGGCAAGCTGCAACCCGATCCCAACGGAATCTGGACGTGGCCGACCACACCCCCCGGACCACCACCCAGCAGCCCCTCTGGCATCTCGAAGTAGGCGTCACTCTGTGTCGCCCGGGTGCGGGGTGGGGCGACACAGAGTGACGCCCCAGCTCAGTCCGGGTAGCTGCCGAGGAGGCGCACGGCACCGCCGTCGACGCCCTTGGCGCCCTGCTCGAAGCCCGCGAGGTCACGGGATGCCGTGGAGACCCGGCCGGCTACCCACGCGGGGATGCCGTCCGTCGCGAGCTTCGTGACGATGCCGGGCGCGGCGCGCTCTGTCGCCACCACGAACATGCCAACGCCGAGGTTCCAGGTGCCCTCGGCGTCCTCGAGGCGGTTGCCGGCGAGCTCGCTCAGCACGCGGAACACGGGAGGCGGCGACCACGTCGCGCGTTCGACCTCGACCCAGGCGCCGCGCGGGAGCACGCGCGCCAGGTTCGCCGCGATGCCGCCGCCCGTCACGTGACTCATGGCGTGGATGCCCGTCGTGAGGGCCGGATCGGCGAGCAGGCGCAGAAGCGGCGAGGTGTAGAGCCGCGTGGGTTCGAGCAGCACCTCGCCGACGACGCCGCCGAGATCGTCCAGGCGATCGCGGTATCCGATCCCGCGCGTGGCGAGGATGTGCCGGACGAGCGAGTAGCCGTTGGAGTGCAGGCCCGAGGAGCCGAGCGCGATGACCGCGTCGCCGTCGGCGACCCGCTCGGCACCGAGCACCGCATCCGCCTCGACCGCGCCCACCGCGGCGCCCGCGACGTCGTAGTCGTCAGGACCGAGGAGTCCGGGATGCTCCGCCGTCTCGCCGCCGACGAGGGCCGTGCGCGTGTCGGCGCAGGCGCGCGCGATGCCCGCGACGATGTCGGCGATGCGCTCTGGCACCACCCTGCCGCAGGCGATGTAGTCGGTCATGAAGAGCGGCTTCGCTCCCACCACGACGATGTCGTCGACGACCATGCCGACGAGATCCTGGCCGATCGTGTCGTGCTTGTCGAGGGTCTGGGCGATCGCGACCTTGGTGCCGACGCCGTCGGTGCTCGTCGCGAGCAGCGGACGCCGGAAGCTCTTCAGGAACGAGACGTCGAACAGCCCCGCGAAGCCGCCGACGCCGCCCAGCACCTCGGGTCCGTGGGTGCGGGCCACCGCCGACTTCATGAGCTCGACCGCGAGGTCGCCCGCCGCCGTGTCGACTCCCGCCTCGCGGTAGGTCGTGCCCGAACCCGTCACCAGCTCAGCGTACCGGCACCGAGTTCGGCGTCCGGACGGCATCCGGCGTCCGGTGCGTGCCGCGTCCGATGCGGCGCATCCGGCGCGGCGGCGCCTCGCATCCCATCTCAAGGAACCGCGCATCCCATCTCAAGGAGTGGGTGTTGCGGATGCCGCCTACTGTGGCGGATGCCGTCTATCCGGGAGCGCGAATCCTTGATTTGGGATGCGGTGGTCCTTGATTTGGGATCCCGCCGGACGGCAGCGCCCCGGTCCGGCGGCAGGCGCGCGGCACCCGGCATCCGATGTGGGAGGATGGGGCGTACCTCATCCGGTGCGCGCCCCCGACTCCAGGAGCAGCCCGCAAGCATGTGCGGCATCGTCGGCATCGTCTCATCGAGCCCCGTCAACCAGCAGGTGTACGACGCCCTGTCCCTCCTGCAGCACCGCGGGCAGGACTCCACGGGCATCGCCACCGCCGAGAGCTCGATCATCCACATGTTCAAGGCCAGGGGCCAGGTGCGCGAGGCGTACCGCACGCGCGACATGCGCAGCCTGCTCGGCACCATGGGGCTCGGGCACGTGCGTTACGCGACGCGCGGCGACGCGGCGAAGGAGCAGGAGGCGCAGCCGTTCTACGTGAACGCGCCCTATGGCATCGTCCTCGTGCACAACGGCAACCTCACCAACACGCGCGAGCTCACCGAGGAGCTTTTCCACACCGACCGCAGGCACCTCAACACGAACTCCGACACCGAGTTGCTCGTCAACGTGCTCGCGAACGAGCTGCAGGCGCAGATCCGCGGGAACGACCTCGATCCGGGCCAGGTGTTCGACGCCATCGCCACCCTGCACGAGCGCGTCGAAGGCTCTTACGCCGCGATCGCGCTCATCGCGGGACACGGGATGCTCGCCTTCCGCGACCCGTACGGCATCCGTCCGCTCGTCCTCGGCCGCCGCAGCGCGGGCCTGGTCGGCGACGAGTGGGTGGTCGCGTCGGAGTCGCTCGTGCTCGAGCACGGCGGCTACGACGTGGTGCGGGATGTCGCGCCAGGCGAAGCGGTGTACATCACGCGGTCGGGCGAACTGTTCGCGCGGCAATGCGCGGCGAATCCGCGGCTTATCCCATGCTCTTTCGAGTATGTATATCTCGCGCGACCCGACTCGATCATGAACGGCATCTCGGTCTACGACGCGCGGCTGCGGCTCGGCGACCGGCTCGCCGACACCATCGCCAAGTACACCCCGTCCGGCGCGATCGACGTCGTCATGCCGATCCCCGATTCCTCGCGCCCGGCCGCGATGCAGGTGGCCCGCAAGCTCGGCGTCGAGTACCGCGAAGGGTTCTACAAGAACCGCTACGTCGGGCGCACCTTCATCATGCCCGGCCAGGAACAGCGCACGAGGAGCGTCAAGCAGAAGCTCAACGCGATGAGTTCCGAGTTCAAGGGCAAGAACGTGCTCATCGTCGACGACTCGATCGTGCGCGGCACGACCTCGAAGGAGATCGTCGACATGGCGCGGGCGGCGGGCGCGGCATCCGTGACCTTCACCTCCGCCGCCCCTCCCGTACGCTACCCGCACGTCTACGGCATCAACATGCCGACGCGGCGCGAGCTCATCGCGGCCGGCCGCAAGATCCCGGAGATCGCGACGGCGCTCGGTGCCGACTACCTCATCTATCAGGAGGTGGAGGACATGAGCTCGGCCATCCTCGAGGGCTCGCCGATCACCGAGCTCGAGATGAGCTGCTTCACGGGCGAGTACATCACCGGCACGGTGACCCCGGAGTACCTCGACTGGGTCGAGCGGAATCAGCTCAGCTGAGCCGGCGGGGCGCGGTCAGGCGCTCTGGCGCTCGGCATCGACCTCGCGGGCGCGGCGTGCGCTGCGGCGGTCGAGCAGGAGGCCGATGACGGCGCCCAGCACGACGCCCACCGGGATGCCGTAGACGAGGAAGTAGGCGTAGCTCGCGGCGAAGCCCACCTCGGGGTCGGCGGGGAACAGGCTCGTGAGGACAAGCGTCACGAGCGCGCCGAGAAGCGCGCCAACGACGAGGAACACCCCGAGCTTCGGGGCCCGCCGGATGGTGACACGCTGCACCGCGGCCGGTTGGACCTCGGGCGCGGAGTCGACGGGGGTCTCTGGCTCGCTCACCCCTCCATCATCGCGCACGGCGGCGGGTTGCTCGGGCGACGTCGACTCCCGTCAGCGTGCGACAGCTCCCGACTCCCGTCAGTCCCAGCAGACGGGGAGCGCCCCCGAGAGGTCGGCGCGCGTTCCGGATGCGGTGACGCGGGCCGCCGCGAGCGCCTCGGCCCAGGAGAGCGCGCCGGTCGCGAGCCGCAGCCAGGTGGCGGCATCCGTCTCGACGACGTTCGGCGGGGTGCCGCGCGTGTGCCGGGGACCCTCGAGCGCCTGCGTCGCCCCGAACGGCGGCACGCGCACCTCCACCGAGTTGCCCTCGTGGTCGGTCGCGAGCTGCTCGAGCAGGAACCGCACGGCCGTCGCGACCGTGGCGCGGTCCTCGGCGCCGGCCTGCCACGCGCGCACGGCCGAGCGTCCCGCATCCGGCTCGATCCGCCGCCGCACCGCCATGCCCCGACGCTACCGCGGGTACCGCCGCCGCGCCGACACGTCATCCGCCGTCCGCCGTCCGCCGTCGCAAATCAAGGAGCCGAGCATCACAAATCAAGGAACCGGGACCGGGGAACCGCAACATTCGCCCCACCACCCACATCCGGAACATCGACTCCTTGATTTGTGAGCCGCCGCTCCTTGATTCGCGAGGGGCGAGGGGCGAGGGGCGGGGCGCCCGGCGAACGGCAGGTAGCCTGTCCGGGTGAAGATCCTCGTCCTCGGATCCGGTGCCCGCGAGCACGCCATCGTCGAAGCCCTCCTCGCCGAGGACGCGGGGCACGAGCTCGTCGCCGCCCCCGGCAACGCCGGCATCGCCGCACGCGTCGAGACGGTCGCCCTCGACCCCAACAATGCGAGGATCGTCACCCAGTTCGCGCTCGACGGCGACTTCGAGCTCGTCGTCATCGGCCCGGAGGCACCGCTCGTGGCAGGGGTCGCGGATGCGTTGCGCGCGAAGGGCGTCCCGGCCTTCGGTCCCGGCAAGGCGGCAGCCGCGCTCGAGGGCTCGAAGGCCTTCGCGAAGCGGATCATGGAGCAAGCCGACGTGCCGACCGGCCGCGCGATCCGGACCTCGACGCTCGACGAGCTGACCGCCGCGCTCGACGAGTTCGGCGCACCGCACGTCGTCAAGGCGGATGGACTGGCCGCCGGCAAGGGCGTGCTCGTGACCGAGGACCGCGCCGCCGCGATCGCCCACGCCGAGTACTACCTGCAGCACGGCCCCGTGCTCGTCGAGGAGTTCCTCACCGGGGAGGAGGTGTCGCTGTTCTTCCTCTCCGACGGCCACGACGTCGTCCCCCTCAGCCCCGCACAGGACTACAAGCGGGCGTTCGACGGCGACACGGGGCCCAACACCGGCGGGATGGGCGCGTACTCCCCGCTGCCGTGGATCGCGGAGCACTGGGGCACCGAGGCGGCCTTCGTCGACGAGGTGCTCGACACCATCGCCCTGCCCACGATCCGGGCGCTCGAGGCCGAGGGCACCCCGTTCATCGGGCTGCTGTACTGCGGGCTCGTCGTCACCGACGCCGGCATCCGCGTCATCGAGTTCAACGCGCGGTTCGGCGACCCCGAGACGCAGGTCGTGCTGCCGCGCCTGACGACGCCGCTC
Organism: Protaetiibacter sp.; assembly: GCA_047605085.1. Classification (GTDB taxonomy): domain Bacteria; phylum Actinomycetota; class Actinomycetes; order Actinomycetales; family Microbacteriaceae; genus Homoserinibacter. Next base: position 12,912 of record JASGGJ010000039.1, on the reverse strand, counting down.
TCGCAGCTGCTGTTCGCGGCCGCGACGGGAGCGCTCGGGCGGATGCCGTATCCGTCGTTCTCGGAACAGGCCGCGGTGGTCGTCGTGCTCGCGAGCGAGGGCTATCCCGAGAGCACGGTGACGGGTCGTGAGATCTCGGGGCTCGAGGAGGCGGCCGCAGTGCCGGGGGTCACGATCCTGCACGCCGGCACCGCGCTCTCCGAGGGACGCTTCATCGCGACCGGCGGCCGTGTGCTCGGGGTCGTCGGGACCGGCGACGGCTTCCCCGCGGCACGCGACGCCGCGTACTCCGCGCTCGACCGCATCCGCCTCGAGGGCGGCCACTACCGCCGCGACATCGCGCGCCGGGTGATCCGATGAACGGCAGCGCGCCATCGGGGGATGCCCGCCTCGAGGCGCTGCGCTGGCGCCTGGAGTACTCGGGCAAGGTGCGCGAGCTCTACGTCTCGGATGCCGAACCCGGTCGCGCGCTCGTCGTCGCCTCCGACCGGGTGAGCGCCTTCGACCACGTGCTCGAGCCCGGCATCCCCGGCAAGGGCTCGCTGCTGACGACGCTCAGCCTGTGGTGGTTCGATCGGCTCGACGTGCCGAATCACCTGGCGGGACCGCGCGGTGGTCTCGACGCCCTGTCGACCGCGCTGCCGCCGGATGTCGCCCCGCGCGCGATGCTCGTGAAGCGGCTCGACATGTTTCCGATCGAAGCGGTCGTGCGGAGCTACCTCGTGGGATCGGGGTGGGCCGAGTACCAGGCCACGCGGTCGGTGTGCGGCATCCCGTTGCCCGAGGGGCTCGCAAACGGCGACCGGCTGCCAGAGCCCATCTACACGCCCGCCTACAAGGCGCCGCTCGGCGAGCACGACGAGAACATCAGCTTCGAGCGCACCGTGGAGCTCGTCGGCGAAGCGGATGCGACCGCGATCCGCGAGCTCAGCCTGCGGGTGTTCGCGGAGGCGTCCGCGATCGCCGAGTCGCGCGGGGTGATCCTCGCCGACACCAAGTTCGAGTTCGGACGGGATCCTGGCACGGGCGGGATCGCGCTCGCCGACGAGGTGCTCACCTCCGACTCCTCGCGCTACTGGGACGCGGAGTTGTATGCCGCAGGAGGCACGCATCGCCTCGACAGCTTCGACAAGCAGATCGTGCGCGACTGGCTCGCGGCGCACTGGGACAAGACCGGCACCCCGCCCCCGCTCCCCCCCGGGATCGTCGAGCGCACGGCGGCGCGGTACCGGGAGCTCATCGACCGCCTGACGGCCTGAGCCTGCTTTCGCAACTCAGGAGATTCCGGCCGGGGCGCCGTGATCGCCCCGGCCGGCGAGCGGATGTCCTGAGTTGCGAAAGCGGCGCGAAAACGACACGGGAGCGGCAGGGCAGCGGAGGAATAGTCGCGCGGCACGCGGGTTGGACATGACGTGACCGACAGCACGCGCCTCGCCGCCGACACCGCCATGGGCGCGGTGACGCTCAACGTCGCGGACCTGGACGGGGAGACCCGCTACTACCGCGACGCGATCGGCCTCGACGTGCTCGACGCATCCGGACCCCGCGTCGTGCTGGGGCGGGCAGCGGCAGCCCGGCCCCTCGTGATCCTCGTGCACACGCCAGGGCTTCGGCACGCCGGCCCTGGCGAGGCCGGTCTCTTCCACACCGCCATCGTGTTCGACACCAAGGAGGCGCTCGCCGCGGCCGTGTACTCGGTGGCACGCAGGCATCCGGGCAGCTTCGCCGGCTCGTCCGACCACCTCGTGTCGAACGCCTTCTACTTCGACGACCCCGAGGGCAACGGCGTCGAGCTCTACTGGGATCGCGACCGCAGCGAATGGAGCTGGGTGCATGGCACGATCGAGATGAGCACCGTATTCCTCGACCCGAACCGCTTCCTCGCCGAGAACCTCACCGAGGAGGGGATGACATCCCCACTGCCCGGCGACGCCCGCGTCGGGCACGTGCACCTCTCGGTCGGCGACACCGCGACGGCGCGCGCCTTCTACGTCGACCGGCTCGGCTTCGACGAGACCGTCAGCATCCCGAACCAGGCCGTGTTCGTGAGCGCCGGCGGCTACCACCACCACATGGCGATGAACGTGTGGAACTCCCGCGGGGCCGGCCGCCGAGCGCGGACCCTCGGCCTCGGGCGGGTCGACATCGAGCTGCCGGATGCGGACGCGCTGGGCGAGCTCGGCGAGCGTCTCACGCACTTCGGCGTCGAGACCCGCGACGACGGCCGGACGCTCGAGCTGGAGGACCCGTGGGCGAACCGGATCCTGGTGACCGCGCCGGAGCGCGGGTGAGCCGACGCTACACCGGGACGGACGCGGGTCACGCCCCGCAGGAGTCGACCGTCGCGGGCTCACCCGCGAACCGCGCCGCCGTCCAGGCGACGAGCGCGTCGGGCAGCGGGGAGTCGTCGTCGAGCACCGACATGTGCGTGAAGCCCGGGTACTCGTGATACTCGAAGGCCAGCCCCGCGTCGCACAGCTCGGCCACGTACTCGTGCTGCAGCTCGGGCGAGATGACCTCGTCATCCGAGCCCCAGGCGACGAAAAGCGGCGAGGCGAAGGGCCCGAGCGTCTCGTTCTCGGCGAGCCGGTCACCGAGCGCCCCCTCGGTGAAGTTCGAGGCGTACAGCGGCTGATCATCATCGAGCGCGAGGGCGGCGAGCACCGACGGCAGGATGTCGCCCGCCTGCCCGCACCGTGCGGCGAACTCGCGCACGAGCCCCCGCCCGGCCGGAGCGACGTAGTCGGCGATGTTGACATCCGGATATTCGGCGGCATACGGCACGAGCACCCAGGAGGCGAGCACCGCGTAGATCCCGCTGACGCCCGCGCTCTCGAGCTGCTTCGCGAGACCGAGCGGGGAGGCCGCGGGCGAGACGGCGGCGGTGCCGACGATGTCGAGCTCTGGCGCGTAGTCGGCGGCGATCGCCGAGGTCCAGAGGGTGGCGTGCCCGCCCTGGGAATGACCCCAGATGGCCGTCTCGTTCGAGAGCGAGAGCTCGTCGAGCCGGTGGGCCGCGCGCACCGCGTCGAGCGAGGACCTCCCCTCCCCCTCGCCGATCAGATAGGGGAAGTCGCCCTCCGCGCCCTGCCCGGAGTAGTCGGTCGCCACGACCACCCACCCCGCGGCGATCGCCTGATCGATGCCGGGGATCCCCTGGATCTGGAACATGTCGGTCATGAGGCTCGGGGCGCAGTTGCGGGCGATGCCGGTGGTGCCGTGGTTCCAGGCGACCACCGGGAACGGACCGTCGCCGGCATCCGGCACCACGACGATCCCGGACGCCACGGCGGGTTCGCCCTGAGCGTCGGTCGTCGTGTACAGGATGCGCGTGACGCTCGACCCATCCGGCGCCTCCCCCGGCCAGGGTTCGGCCCGCAGCAGCTCGCCCGGCCCGGCCGGCAGCTGTGCCGGGGTCGCGTAGAACGCGTCGAGCACGGGAAGCCCGGCGCGCAGCGAGACGGTGCCCCACACGGCGACCGCGCCGAGCGCCGCGAGCAGCACGGCGGCGACCCAGCGCAGCAGCATCCGGCGCCGATCGAGACGGGCTGCGAGACGCCGCAGCCGACGCGAGCCGAGCAGCGTCCCGCCGAGCAGCGCGAGTCCGAACAGCAGCGTACGCACGCCGAACAGCGCGGCGACCACCACGACGGTCACCTCGGGCCACACCAGTGCGAGCACTCCGAACACGAGCTGCACGAGCGCCCACACCCCCGCGAGCACCCGTTCCGCGAGCGCGCCCCGGAACACCCCGGCGAGTGAGACGAGGCCGCCCGCCACCAGGAGCACCGCGAGCACCGTCGGCAGCAGGGCGATGCTCCCGCCGAACCAGACGAGGATCGCGACGCCGACGGCGATCCAGAGGCCGCCCCCGACGCGACGCGAGACGGCGGGGGCGGTGAGCAGCTCGAGCACCCCGGACAGGATGCAGCTGACACCCGTGTAGATCGCGAGCACCGAGAGCGCGCTGAGCGGCCGGGTCACGAGCAGCAGGCCCAGCACGGCGAGCGCGACGCCCACCACCGCCCGCAGCCACGGGGCGGCCGCCTCCAGCATCCCGGGGAGCGCCCGCCAGGCGCGGGGCGCGCGTTCACGCGAAGCCGTCACCGTCTCAGGCTAGTGAGCACGGCCGCGGGAGCTGCCGAGGCGCGCTCACCGCATCCGCCTGGTGAACGGCCCCGCCATCCGCACAGCCTCCGCCGAGGAGCGCCCGCCTACACTCGCATCCGTGAACGACCCGATCACCCCGAGGGGCCTGCGCGCGAGCCGTGCCTTCCTCGTGCTGCACGGACCGCGCATCCTCGCCCAGAAGCGCGCACTGGAGGCCTCCGCCGAGCGCCTGCCGGATGCGCCGCGTCCGTGGGAGGGCAAGCTCGAGGGCTCCGATCCGCTGCGGCTGCTCGTGATCGGCGACTCGACCGCGGCGGGCACGGGAACCACCAGCCAGGACGAGGCGCTTCCGGGCCGGCTCGCCCGGGAGCTGCACGCCCGCACCGGCCGGGGCGTCATCTGGCGAGCCGTCGCCGAGAACGGCGCGGACACCGGCCAGTTCCTCGACCGCCACCTGACCGACGCCCTCGCCCGGCCCGCCGACCTCGTGTTCGTGAGCCTCGGTGCGAACGACGCCATCCACGCCCGCTCGGCGCGGGCCTTCGCGCGCGACCTCCGGAAGCTGCTCGAGACGCTCAGCGACCGGCTGCCCGAGGCGCGCATCCTCCTGGCCAACCTGCCCGTCTTCGCCCGGTTCGAGCTGCTCCCCGAACCGCTGCGCCGCACCCTCTCCCGGCACTCGCTCAACCTCGAGCGCGTCGCCCGCGGTGTCATCGCGCGCGACGCGCGCTGGATGATGACCGAGCAGGTGCCGCCGCCGTACGGGCCGGACTTCTTCGCGTCCGACTCGTTCCACCCCTCCGCCTCCGGATACGCCGACTGGGCACGCTGGGCGATCGACGACGCGTGGCCGCGCGGTCTCGCCGAGATCGCGCACGCGGGGCATCCGGCCGTACCGTGAACCCGGCTGGGCTCGCCGCGCTGCTGCGCAGTCGCGCCGGGTCGCGGCGGCTCCTGGCCGGCATCGCAGGCGAGCCCGGCTCTGGCAAGTCGACGCTCGCTGCCCGCCTCGTCGCCGAGCTCGGCTCGGATGCGGCGGTGCTCCCGATGGACGGCTTCCACCTCCCGCAGACGCGCCTCACCGAGCTCGGCCGCCGCGAGCGGATGGGCGCTCCCGACACCTTCGACGTCGACGGGTTCCTGGCCGCGCTCGCCGCGGTGCGCGCCGATGCGGGCGAGGTGGCCACCCCGGGCTTCGACCGCGACGCCGAGGAGCCGGTGCCCGGCGCGATCCGCATCCGTCCGGACCACCGGATCGTGATCATCGAGGGCAACTACCTGCTGCACGACGAGGGCGGCTGGGAACGCGTGGCCCCACTGCTCGACGTCACCGTGTTCCTCGCGGCCGACCCCGCCGTCCGTCTCGACCGTCTCGTCGCGCGCCACATCGCGCACGGCAAGACCCCCGATGCCGCCCGTGCCTGGGCGACCGGCCCCGACGAGGCGAACGCCGCCGCGATTCGACGCGGAACCGCCAGGGCGGACGTGCTGCTGGCCGTAGACTGAGGGCGTCCCCGCCCCTCGAACTCCGGGAGTCGCCCGTGCCCACCATCGTCGTCGAGGTCATGCCGAAGCCCGAGCTGCTCGACCCGGCGGGCAAGGCCACCGCGGGCGCCATCGCGAAGCAGGGCTCGTCGACGTTCAGCGCGGTGCGCATCGGCAAGCGCTTCGAGCTGACGGTGGATGGCGAGGTCACGGATGCGGTGCTCGCCGAGGCGCGGCAGCTCGCCGAGGAGTTCCTCTCCAACCAGGTCATCGAGGACGTCGTCGCCGTGAAGGTCGCCTGATGCCGGTCCGGATCGGCGTCGTCACCTTCCCGGGGTCGCTCGACGACCGCGACGCCCAGCGCGCCGTGCGGCTCGCCGGCGGCGAGGCGGTCACCCTGTGGCACGGCGACCACGAACTCCAGGGTGTCGACGCGATCGTGCTGCCGGGCGGCTTCAGCTACGGCGACTACCTGCGCTGCGGGGCGATCGCCGCGCATGCGCCCATCATGTCCGAGGTGATCGACGCCGCGAAGTCCGGGATGCCGGTGCTCGGCATCTGCAACGGCTTCCAGATCCTCGTCGAGGCGCAGCTGCTGCCTGGCGGCCTCATCCGCAACGACCACGGCGACTTCGTCTGCCGCGACCAGCGCCTGCGGGTGGAGAACGCCTCGACCGCCTGGACTTCTGGTTTCGCCGTGGGCGACGAGATCGTCGTGCCGCTCAAGAACGGCGAGGGCGGCTACATCGCCACCGAGGAGACCCTCGACCGGCTCGAGGGCGAGGGGCTCGTGGCGTTCCGCTACCTCGACGTCAACCCGAACGGCTCGCTGCGCGACATCGCCGGTCTCACGAACGAGCACGGCAACGTCGTCGGCCTCATGCCGCATCCGGAGCACGCCACAGAGCCGGGCTTCGGCCCCGACACCCCGGCCGCGATGCGCTCGGGCGTCGACGGGCTGGTGTTCTTCCGCTCGGCGATCGAGTCGGTGCTCGCGCGGGTCTGAGCCCGGGGCGCGGGGGCGTTCGACGCATCCGTCCGTCCCAAATCAAGGACCGCCGTGGCCCATCTCAAGGAGGAGAGACGCGATTTCCACCTCAAGCGCCCCACCCGGCGACGTCAGCCACACGGGTTCCTTGATTTGGGATAGCGGGTTCCTTGATTTGGGAAGCCGGGGTGCCGCCGGCGTCGGACTGAGCTACGGACGCGCGAGCCAATCGCGCAGGACGGGGAGCTTCGTGACGCCGCCGGACTCGCAGAAGTGCCCGGCGCCCGCCACGACGAACTCCTCCGTGGCGAGGCCCGCGACGACCGCGGGAGCGAGGGAGATCGGCACAGAAGGGTCGTCGTCGGAGCGGATGACGAGGCGGCGGTCGATGCGCGCGGCGAGGTCCGGCAGCGCGGGCAGCCCGAGGGTGAACGGGTCGAGCTCGGGGTAGATCGGCACCGGATCGACGAACGGGGCGACGAGCGCGAGGGCGCCGAGGCGCGCGTCAGGCTGTTCCGCGAAGGCACGGCCGAGGGAGCGGATGGCGGTGATCGTGCCGAGGCTGTGCCCGACCAGCGCGGTGCCGACGTCGACCCCGCCGAGCGCGGCGACCGCGGCATCCGTCCACGCGCCCGCCTCGGGATGCTCGGTGTCGGGCAGGGCGGGCACCTCGACCGCGATGCCGAGCGGCGCGAGCTCGTCGCGCAGCCAGCCGAACCAGTGGTTGCCGGGCTGGGCGGTGTAGCCGTGCAGGACGACGACGCGGCGAAGACTCATCCCCCCACTCTGCCGCACCCGCGCACCGCCCGCCGCCCATCCCCCGCCAGGCGCCCACGACATCCCGCCATGCGCGTCGAGGGGACGGACGGGTGCGGATGCGGGTGCGGGTACGGACGCGGACGCGCGCGGCCGGGCGCTGATGCGGACGCCGATAGGATGGGCGTGCTTCCGCATCCGCCCCGCCCTCAAGGAGCAGTCCCCCGTGAGCACCCCCTCGACGCATGTCGTCGACACCGTCGAGAACGCCGCCGCGACGCCGGAGAGGGAGCAGCCCTACGCGGCCCTCGGACTCAAGACCGACGAGTATCTGTCGATCCGCGAGATCCTCGGGCGGCGCCCAACGAGCGGCGAGCTCGCCATGTACTCGGTCATGTGGAGCGAGCACTGCTCCTACAAGTCGAGCAAGGTGTGGCTGCGGCAGTTCGGGCAGAAGGTCAGTCCCGAGATGACCAGGAATCTCATGGTCGGGATGGGCGAGAACGCGGGCGTCGTCGACATCGGCGAAGGCTGGGCGGTCACCTTCAAGATCGAGAGCCACAACCACCCGAGCTACGTCGAGCCGTTCCAGGGCGCCGCGACGGGCGTCGGCGGCATCGTGCGCGACATCATCTCGATGGGCGCGCGTCCCGTCGCGGTGATGGATGCGCTGCGCTTCGGCGCGCTCGACCACCCGGACACGGCGCGCGTCGTGCCCGGCGTCGTCTCCGGCATCAGCTTCTACGGCAACTGCCTAGGACTTCCCAACATCGGCGGCGAGACCTGGTTCGATCCCGTGTACCAGGCCAACCCGCTCGTCAACGCGCTCGCGGTCGGCGTGCTCCGTCACGAGGACCTGCACCTCGCCAACGCGCGCGGTGTCGGCAACAGAGTCGTGCTGTTCGGGGCGCGAACGGGCGGCGACGGGATCGGCGGGGCTTCCATTCTCGCATCGGAATCCTTCGACGAAGGGTCCGGCCGCAAGCGCCCCGCGGTGCAGGTCGGCGACCCCTTCATGGAGAAGGTGCTCATCGAGTGCTGTCTCGAGCTGTACCGCGAGGGGCTCGTCGAGGGGATCCAGGATCTCGGCGCGGCCGGCATCTCGTGCGCCACGAGCGAGCTCGCCTCGAATGGCGACGGCGGCATGCACATCGTGCTCGACGAGGTGCTGCTGCGCGATCCGACGCTCACGGCGGAGGAGATCCTCATGTCGGAGAGCCAGGAGCGCATGATGGCGGTCGTGGAGCCCGCGAAGCTCGACGCCTTCCTCGCGGTGATCGCCAAGTGGGATGTCGAGGCGAGCGTGCTCGGCGAGGTCACCGACACGGGGCGGCTCGTCATCGAGTGGAAGGGCGAGCGCATCGTCGACGTCGACCCGCGCACGGTCGCGGTCGACGGGCCCGTGTATGCGCGGCCGGTCACGTACCCGAGGTGGATCGACCGGGTGAACGCGGATTCCGCATCCGTTCTCACGCGCCCGAGCGACGGCGACGAGCTCAAGGAACAGCTGCTGCGCCTGCTCGGCTCCGCCAACCTCGCCGACAAGAGCTGGATCACCTCGCAATACGACAGATACGTGCTCGGGAATACAGCCCTCAGCTACCCTGACGACGGCGGCATGGTGCGCGTCGACGAGACCTCCGGCCTCGGTTTCGCGATCGCGACGGATGCCAACGGTCGCTACTGCTACCTCGATCCGTACCAGGGGGCGCAGCTCGCGCTCGCCGAGGCCTACCGCAATGTCGCGGCGACGGGCGCCATTCCCGCCGCGGTATCCGATTGTCTCAACTTCGGCAGCCCTGAGGACCCCGAGGTCATGTGGCAGTTCTCGCGCGCCGTCGAAGGGCTCGCGGACGGATGCCTGCGGCTCGGCATCCCGGTCACCGGCGGCAACGTGTCGTTCTACAACCAGACGGGCGACGTGCCCATCCACCCGACGCCCGTGGTCGCCGTGCTCGGCACGATCGACGACGTCGGGCGACGGGTGCCGTCGGGCTGGCAGGATGCAGGCGACAACCTGTACCTGCTCGGTGAGACCCGCCTCGAGCTCGACGGATCGGCCTGGGCGGGTGTCGTCCACGGCCACCTCGGCGGGCATCCGCCCGCGGTCGACCTCGACGCCGAGAAGGAACTCGCCTCGCTGCTCGCGGCAGCGGCCCGAGAGGGGCTGCTCGACGCGGCGCACGACCTCGCCGACGGCGGGCTCGCGATCGCCCTCGCCGAGGCGGTGCTGCGCTTCGGCGTGGGGGCGCGGGTGTTCCTCGACGAGCTGCTCTCGCGCGACGGCGTGGATGCGGCGACCGCGCTGTTCTCGGAGTCGGCCGGTCGCGTGCTCGTCGCGGTGCCGCGCGAGGAGGACGTGAAGTTCACGCGGCTGTGCGAGGGCCGCGGCTATCCGGTGATCCGCATCGGCGTCACCGACTCCGAGCCCGCGCTCGAGGTGCAGGGGCACTTCGTGGCATCCGTCGAGGAACTCGCCGCCACCTTCCGCGAGCCGCTCCGAGCCCGCTTCGCCTGATTCGCGCACCCGCGGATCGAGTAGCCGCGTAGTGGCGTATCGAAATCCGCCCTCACGGCGCGCTGGTTTCGATACGCCCGCTGACGCGGGCTACTCAACCCGCGGGGTCGCTCCGCGGGCTGCTCAGGCAACCGGGTCAGCGGGAGCAGCAGCCGCGCCCGAGGCGAGGCTCTCGTGGTGATGGATGACCTCGGCGACCACGAAGGTGAACCACTTCTCGGCGAACTCGGGGTCGAGGTGCGACTCCACAGCGAGCCCACGCAGCCGCGCGATCTGCTCGCGCTCGCGTCCCGGATCCGACGCCGGCATCCCGCTCGCCGCCTTCAGCCGCCCGACCGCCTGCGTCGCCTTGAAGCGCTCGGCCAGCAGGTGGATGAGCGCCGCATCGATGTTGTCGATGCTCTGCCGGTAGCGCAGCAGTTCGGCGCGCGGGTCCTCTGGGGTGTCGGCGGTCATAGCCAGAGAGTACCGGGCGTAGGCTCGGGATCCGTGTCCGCGACCCGCACCGAGCCCGGCCGGGGCTCCGCCCTCGCCCACGACCGTCGTCGCTGGCTCGGTCTCGTCGTCATCTCGATCGCCGTCGCGCTCATCATCGTCGACTCGACGATCGTGAACGTCGCCATCCCCTCCGTCGTTGACGAGCTCGACATCACCTCGACGCAGGTGCAGTGGGTGCAGGAGTCGTACACCCTCGTCTTCGCCAGCCTGCTGCTCGTGTTCGGCACCCTCGCCGACCGCTTCGGGCGCCGCCGGGTGCTGCTGATCGGCGTGACCCTGTTCGCCGCATCGAGCGTCGCGGCCGCCCTCGCCCCGAGCGGCGAGCTGCTCATCGCCGCCCGCGTCGTGCAAGGCTTCGGCGGCGCGATGATCCTGCCGGCGAGCCTCTCGCTGCTCAACGCGAGCTTCACGGGCCGCGAGCGCGGCATCGCCTTCGCCGTCTGGGGCTCGACGATCGGCGGCATGGCGGCGGTCGGTCCGCTGCTCGGCGGCTGGCTCACCACGGACTTCTCGTGGCGTTGGGCGTTCGGCATCAACCTGCCGCTCGGCATCCTGATCGTCATCGGTGCGCTGCTCGTCGTGCGGGAGTCGCGGGCGGATGAGTTGCGCCGTGTCGACGTGGTCGGCGCCGCCCTGTCGGTGCTGCTGTTCACGAGCCTGATGTTCGCTCTCATCGAGGGGCGCAACTACGGCTGGTGGACGAGCGAGGGTGGGGCCCCCGGCTTCTGGACGCTCGAGATCTCGCCCATCCCCTTCGCCTTCGCGCTCGCGGCGCTCGCGCTCGCCGCCTTCGTCGCCTGGGGCGTGCAGCGCGAGCGCCGCGGGCTGCCGACCATGATCGCGTTCCCGCTGTTCCGGGTCGCGTCGTTCCGCAACGGCAACATCGCGGCGCTCGTCGTCTCGCTCGGCGAGTTCGGCATCATCCTGTCGCTGCCGCTCTGGCTGCAGAACGTGCTCGGCTACGACGCCCTGCAGACCGGGTTCCTGCTGCTCGCCCTCGCGGGCGGCGCGTTCGTCGCATCGGGAGCCGCGGCGGGCACCTCGGGACGCGTCCCCGCCGTCTGGGTCGTGCGCGTCGGCATCCTCGCCGAGATCGTCGGTCTCGTCATCGTCGGCCTCGTCATCGCGGTCGACACCCCGTGGTGGCAGACGGCGGCCGGGCTGCTCGTCTACGGCTTCGGCGTCGGTCTCGCCACCGCGCAGCTCACCGGGGTCGTGCTCGCGGAGGTTCCGGTCGCCCAGAGCGGGCAGGCGTCCGGCACTCAGTCCACCTCGCGGCAGGTCGGCTCGGCGCTCGGAATCGCGATCCTCGGCACCGTGCTGTTCACCTCGCTCGCGAGCCAGCTCGACGACCGGCTCCCGGATCAGCTCACGGGCGAGCTGCGGCAGGAGGTCGTCGATCTCGTCGTCGACTCGGCAGGCTCGGCGATCCCGGCGCTCGAGGAGCGCTCGCCCGAGGCGGCCGACGCGGCGCGCGCGGCCTTCAGCGAGGCGACCCGCGCATCCGCGTTCACCGCCGCGGGGTTCCTCGCCGTCGGCCTGCTCGCGACGATCAGCCTCGGGGCCGGGCGGCGGCGCGAGGATGCGGACGCGGATGCGGCGGGTGACGCTCAGGCGGACGATGCCGCGCCCGACGGCGCGGTGTCCGACGGCACCGCATCGGACGGCACAGCATCCGGCGGCACCGAGCCGGGCGGCGCCGAGCCCGCCGGCACCGCATCCGACGGCACCGAGCGGTAGAGCACGGGCCGCTCGCCCCAGTCCTCGAGCCGCCGCTCGAGCCCCTCGCGTACCGCGGGCCACTCGTCCACGAGCACCGAGTAGACCGCCGTGTCGCGCCAGCTGCCGTCCGCCCGGCGCATGTCGCGGCGCGTGATGCCCTCGAACCTCGCGCCGAGTTTCGCGATCGCGGCGCGCGACCGGGCGTTCACGGCATCCGCCTGCAGTTTCACACGGCCGTAGCCGTGATCGAACAGCAGGCCGAGCATGAGCAGCTTCGTCTCGGGGTTCACCTGGGTGCCCCAGACGCGCGGGTCGTAGCCGGTCCAGCCGATGTGGGCGATCTCGCGCTCCTCGTCGAAGTCGGCCGTGCTGCTCGCCCCGACCACCTCGCCCGTGTGAGGCCCGGATGCGACGCGCACGACGTACGTGATGCCGCTCTCGTGTGGGAAGTAGCGCGGCGCCCACTCGGCGAAGGCCGCCTCATCCGCGGGAAGACCCGCGGGGCCGCCGCCGTATCCGCCCGCGAACACCGCCGGATGCCCGAGCGCCCGCCACAGCACCGGCAGGTCCTCGAGCGTGAACGGGTCGAGCCGCACATACCGCCCGGCCAGGGGCACCCTCTCCGGTCGTGTCGCCACCACCCGACCATCCTCGCATCCGGCGTCCGCCCCAGCTCCCCACCTCAGAAATGCAGGAGATTCTGGTACGGCGACCACCGCCAATCCCATAATTCGGGGCCGCGTCCGAAAATCTCCTGCATTTCTGAGAGGCCGGGGCGCACGGGGAGTCCGGCCGCGCGGCGGGGGCAGGACCGCGGCGGACGCCGCAGCAGCGG
>JASGGJ010000038.1:0-21507 GCA_047605085.1 Protaetiibacter sp. | reverse complement strand
GCCCCTTCCGCTGGTCGAGTAGCCGCCGCAGGCGGCGTATCGAGACCCCCGTAGGCTGGTGCGGTGCTGCTCGCGATCGACACCTCGACGGGGACGAGCGTCGCCGTCGTCACGCGCGAGGGCACCCTCGCCTCGCGCACGAGCTCCGGCACCCGCGGGCACGCCGAGCTGATCGGCACCTTCATCCGCGAGGTGCTCGCCGAGGCGGATGCCACTTCCGCCGAGATCGAGGGCGTCGCGGTGGGCATGGGCCCCGGCCCCTTCACGGGCCTGCGGGTCGGCATCGCCGCGGCGCGTGCCTTCGCCCTCGGCATCGGGCGCCCCGTGTTCCCGGTCGTCTCGCACGACGCGGTCGCCTACGGCCGCACCGAGCGAGTGCTCGTCGTGACGGATGCGCGCCGCCGCGAGCTCGCCTGGTCCCGCTACGCGGCACCCGGCTCCGACGGCCTGCCGGTGCGCATCGAGGGCCCGGCGCTCACTCCCGTCGCGGAGTTCGGCACCGTCGCCTCCGTCGCCGGCTACCTGCGGGTCGACGCCGCGACGATCCACGCGGGGCTGCTCGGGCTGCTCGCCCTCGCCCGGTGCGATGCGGGGCTCGAGACCGGACCCGCAGAGCCGGTCTACCTGCGCGCCCCCGACGTGACGCTCTCGACGCCGAAGGCGGTCGCCCCGTGAGCGTTCGACTCCGGGCGGCCGCGGCATCCGACCTCGATGCGATCGAGGCGCTCGAGCGCTCGAGCTTCCCGGGCGACGCGTGGTCGCGCGAGCTGCTCGCCGCCGAGCTCACGGGCGAGCACCGGTACTACCTCGTGGCAGTCGACGACGCGGATGCCGTGCTCGGCTACGCGGGGCTCCTCGCCCCCCGAGGTGGCGGTCAGGGCGACATCCAGACGATCGCGGTCGTCGAGTCGGCGCGCCGCCAGGGGATCGGGGCGGCACTGCTCGACGCGCTGCTCGCCGAGGCGCGCGCCCGTGCGGTCTCCGAGGTGTTCCTCGAGGTGCGCGCCGACAACCCGGGTGCCGAGGCGCTCTACGCGAGCCGCGGCTTCGTGCGCCTCGCCGTCCGCCCCGCCTACTACCAGCCGGACGGCGTCGACGCCATCGTCATGCGGGCGGTGCCGACGTGAGCCGCCCCTCGCGCCCGTGCCCAAATCAAGGAGCTGCGCATCCCAAATCAAGGAGCGCAGCATCCGGATCTGCCACATCAGCCACACTGGTACACACCAGCCTCACCGGTTCCTTGATTTGCGCACCACGGCTCCTTGATTCGGGAGGGGGCACGCGATGAGTCGGCACGCGGCCGGGGGCCCCCTCGTGCTCGGGATCGAGACGAGCTGCGACGAGACCGGGATCGGCATCGTGCGCGGCAGCGAGCTGCTCGCGAACGTGGTCGCGAGCTCGATGGACGAGCACGCGCGCTACGGGGGCGTCGTCCCGGAGATCGCCGCCCGCGCGCACCTCGAGGCGCTCATCCCCACGATCGAGGCGGCGCTGCGGGAGGCGGGCACGACCCTCGGCGAGCTCGACGCGATCGCCGTGACGAGCGGCCCGGGACTCGCGGGAGCCCTCATGGTCGGCGTGGGCGCCGCGAAGGCGCTCGCCCTCGCGACCGGGAAGCCGTTCTACGCCGTCAACCACCTCGTGGGCCACGTCGGTGCGGATCTGCTGGGCCACGTGCCGCTCGTCGGCGCGGGCGAGCTCGAGCTGCCCACGGTCGCGCTGCTCGTCTCGGGCGGTCACACCTCGCTGCTGCTCGTGCGCGACCTCGTCGCCGATGTCGTGCTGCTCGGCGAGACCATCGACGACGCGGCCGGCGAGGCCTTCGACAAGGTCGCGCGGCTGCTCGGGCTGCCGTACCCCGGCGGCCCCGAGATCGACCGGGCTGCGGCGACGGGCGATCCCGGCGCCATCCGCTTCCCGCGCGGCCTCACCGCGGCCAAGGATCTCGAGCGGCACCGCTACGACTTCTCCTTCTCCGGCCTCAAGACGGCCGTCGCCCGCCACGTCGAGGCGGCACGGTCGGAGGGAGAGCCCGTGGCGGTCGCCGATGTCGCCGCGAGCTTCCGCGAGGCGGTCGTCGACGTGCTGCTCACGAAGGCGCTCGCCGCCTGTCGCGAGCTCGGGGTTCCGAGGCTGCTGCTCGGCGGCGGGGTCGTCGCCAACCGGCGGCTGCGGGATGCGGCGATCGAGCGGTGCGCCGCGGCCGGGGTCGCACTGCGCATCCCGCCGCTGTCGCTGTGCACCGACAACGGGGCGATGATCGCCTCGCTCGGCGCTCAGCTCATCGCGGCGGGGCACGCTCCATCCGATCTCGGCGTCGGGGCCGATTCGACGCTGCCGGTGACCACGATCCAGGCCTGAGGCGCGGATGCGGCCTCGCCGCGGGCGGGCGCGTTGCCGTCGCGGGTGCGGCCTGACAGCATGGTGACGAGCATCGGAGGGGATATGACCGACCACCAGCCCGAGGACCGGAGCACGTACGCGGCTCCGACCACCGCCCCCGCGAACCCGTACGCGGCGCCGAACCCATACGCGGTCGCCACGCCCCCGCCGTACCAGCCCGTGCCGACGCAGCCGGCGCCCGGATACGCGCCGTACACGACCCAGGGCGCAGCGTACGCCTACGCGCCGCGGACCAATCCGCTCGCGATCGCATCGTTGTGCGTCTCGCTCGGCACGCTGCTGGTCGGTCCGCTCGCGTCGATCGTCGGGGTGATCCTCGGCCACATCGCGATGTCGCAGATCCGCACGCGGGGCGAGGCCGGGCGCGGTCTCGCGCTCGGCGGGCTCATCACGGGGTACGTACTCGGGGGCATCTTCCTGCTCCTCATCCTCGCCTACATCGGCTTGCTCATCTGGCTGTCGACGAGCTACGGCACCTACAACACCTCCTACGGCTCCTGAGGGTCGGCGCCGGCTGGCGCGTTGACAGTCCAGCGGGTCGCTGCGAGCATGGGCGCAGTCCACATGTCGAAGGAGTTCCCTCATGTCCGACCCCACCGTCCCCGCCACCCCGGACGAGTCCACGCCCGCCGCGGACGTCGCCGCAGTGCCCGAGGTGCCCGCTGCGCCTGCGGTACCCGCCGTGCCCGCGGTCGCCGCGGACCCGGTGCCTGCGACCCCGACGGAGACGCCCATAGCCAACCCCTACGCCGCCCCCGCCGCTCCTGCCGTCCCCGCGGCTCCCGCCGCGAACCCCTACGCGGCTCCCGCGGCTCCCGCCGCGAACCCCTACGCCGCCCCGGCAGCGGCTCCGGGTTACGCCCCGGCGGCGCCCGTCAAGCAGACCCTGAGCCTCGCCTCGTTCATCACCGGTATCATCGGCGTGCCGCTTTCGTTCGCCTGGGGCATCGGCTTCATCCCCGGCATCGTCGCGGTGATCCTCGGCTTCCAGGGCAAGAAGAAGGAGCCGGCCGCGCCGAAGTGGATGTGGCTCACCGGTGTCGTCACGGGTTTCGTGGCCATCGGTATCGGCCTCATCTTCGGCATCCTGACGATCGTCAGCATCATGTTCTACATCGTGGCGATGTCGTCGCTCGGTGGCTACAGCTACTGAGGCGCGATCCTCGGCGGGGCGGGGGGCGCGGCATCCCGCCCCGCCGCCGGTCAGGCCGGGAGCCGGTCGACGAGCAGCGCCGTGCGGCGTCCGGCGACGCGGGTCAGCACGAGCGTCGCGGCCGCGTCGCCGCGCAGCGCGAGTCGGGTGCGCAGCGCGGCGGGGTCGACGTCGATCCCCCGCTTCTTGATCTCGAGGATGCCGATGCCGCGCTCGCGCAGCGCCGCGGCGAGCCGCCGCTCGTCGAGGGGCAGCTCCTCGCGCACGCGGAACGCCTGCCCGAAGTCGCTCGCCGGTGCGGCATCGCTCGTGATCCACGCGATGGTCGCATCGAGCATGCGCCCCTCGACTCGGCGGGCGAGCTCGCCGATGAGGCGGGCGCGGATGACCGAGCCGTCCGGTTCGAGCAGGTACTCGCCGAGCGCGCCGATCTCGGCATCCGGTGCCGCATCCGGTGCCGTCAGCTCGGTCGCGCCGTCGCGGCCGAGCAGCAGGGCGGCCCGCCCGACTCCGGTCCGGGCGAGCTCGCCCGTCCACACGACGAGCTCGACGAGCTCACGGTCGACCGACACCCACTGCGCCTCGACGCCGTCGGGCAGCAGCGCGTGATCGAACGCGGGGGCGAGCTTGATCCCGGCGGACTTTGCGGCACCTCGCGCGAACACCTTCGGAAGCGGCGGCGACCAGTCGGCGGGATCGGCGTAGCGGCGACCGCCTGAGCGACGCGCGGGATCGAACCACAGGGCGTCGACGTCCGCGGGCTCCTGATCGAGGGCGTCGCCCTGCACGACCTGCGCGGCGGGGAAGGGCGCGAGATTGTAAGCGGCGATCGCGGCCGTCGCCTCGTCGTGCTCGACGGCGACCACGCGCAGGCCGAGGCCGGCGAACGCGAGGGCGTCGGCGCCGATGCCGCAGCCGAGGTCGGCGACGGAGGTCATGCCGGCCAGGGCGAAGCGGCCCGCGTGCTGCGCCGCGACTCGCGGGCGCGTCGCCTGCTCGAGCCCGTCCGCGGTGAACAGCATCCGCTCGGCGAACTCGCCGAAACGGGCGCGCGCCCGCGTGCGCAGCCGAGCCTGGGTGAGCACGACCGCGACGAGCTCGGGGGAGTGCCCGGCCGCACGCAGCCGCGACACGACGCGCACGACATCCGCGTCCGCCGCCACGGGACCGACCTCATCAAGCAGCCGCAACCCATCCGCGCTCAACAGCGCGCGCAGCTCCTCCGCCGTCACCCGCTCACCGTATCCTCCCAACGCTGCAGCGCTTGGAGGAACCCACCCGCGCTGGCAGTCGGATTGTGGGAGTGCTAATCCGGGCCTATAGTTGTCCTGGCACTCTCGAAGGGAGTGTGCCAAGCCCCTGAGTCTTCAGAAAGAGGTCACACGTGTCGGTCTCCATCAAGCCGCTCGAGGATCGCATCGTCATCAAGCAGGTCGAAGCCGAGCAGGTCACCGCGTCGGGTCTGGTCATCCCGGACACCGCCAAGGAGAAGCCGCAGGAGGGCGAGGTCGTCGCCGTGGGTCCCGGTCGCATCGACGACAACGGCAACCGCGTGCCCCTCGACGTCGCCGTGGGCGACAAGGTCCTGTACTCGAAGTACGGCGGCACCGAGGTCAAGTTCGGAGGCGAGGAGTACCTCGTGCTCTCGGCCCGCGACGTCCTGGCGGTCGTCGTCCGCTGAGCCTTCTGGCGCTGCGATGATCCGCAGCGCGTGTGCTCGTCCGGCCCCGCGCGAGGGCCAGGACGGGCGGGCTCCCGGATGCCGCTCGACGACATCCTGCCGAAAGGCCCCGTGGCTCTGCCATCGGGGCCTTTCGCGTCTCCCCGCGAGCCCGTGGGAGATCGTCGCCTTCTCCTTCGGCCTCTACGGCTTCATCAAGAAGCGCGTCGGCGCCCAGGTCGACGCCGTATCCGGTCTCACGCTCGGGACGGCCTGGCTGGCCCCCGTCGCGATCGGGCAGCTCGTGGTGACCGGCGCGACCGTGGGCCTCAGCTTCGGCACCGCCGGCGCGGTGCACCTGCTGCTCATGATCGCGACGGGGGTCATCACGGCCACCCCGCTGCTGCTGTTCGCCTCCGCCGCGCGTCGCCTGTCGCTCGTCGCGCTCGGCCTCACCCAGTACCTCGCCCCCGTGCTGCAATTCCTCACGGGTGTCTTCCTGCTGCACGAGCCGATGCCGCTCGGGCGCTGGGTCGGATTCCTCCTGGTCTGGGCCGCGCTCGTGCTGCTCACGGCCGACATGGTGCGGGCCGCGCGCGCGGGTCGTCGCGCCTCCCTCCCGACGGCGTGACCGCGCGGTAGGGTCGCCGCGTGGCCGGCCCCCGTCGGCGTGAGGAGGAGGACCCGGATGCCGAGCGCGCGAGAGCCCCGTCGACGTCTCACCGCTCTCGTGGCACCCGCCGTGCTGACCGTCCTCCTCCTCGGCTGCACGGCCTCCCCCATGCCGACGCCGACCCCCACGCCCACCGAGACCCTCGCCCCGAGTGGCGACGGCGTCCTGCGGATCGGCACGCTGTTCCCGACCACGGGCGCCACCTCCTTCATCGGCGCCGCCCAGGTCGCGGGCGTCAATGCCGCCATCCGGGAGATCAACGCCGCGGGCGGTGTGCTCGGCGCGCCCGTCGAGGTCGTCAACCGCGACTCGGGCGACGCCTCCACCGAGACGGCGGAGGCGTCCTTCGCGGCCCTCGTCGAGAAGGGCGTCGACGTCGTCATCGGCCCGAGCTCCTCGGTGCTCGCCGAGCGGCTGCTGCCCAAGGCGATCGAGGCTGGCATCCCTCTCGTCTCCCCGGCCGCCACCTACCCTGCCATCGGGGACGACGCGCAGGGTTTCTTCGCCCGCACCATCCCCGCCTACCCGCATCAGGGCGCCGTGCTCGGGCAGCTGCTCGCCGGCAAAGGCGCGGATGCGGTGGCTCTCATCGTGGGATCGGACGAGGTGTCGTCGTCGATCGCGGCGCCGCTCGAGTCATCCCTCGCCGACCATGACGCGGAGCTCGTCGTGACCGCGACCGTGAGCAGTGCCTCCGGCGTCGCGGCCGCCGTGTCGAAGGCGACCAAGCCCCAGCCGGACGCGGTCGTGCTCGCGACCCCCGACAACGGCGACGTCACGAAGGCGCTCCTCGCCGCCCTCGTCGCGGCCGGGTACGGCGGGGCGAAGCTGTGGCTCACGAGCCAGAACCTCGCCGACTACTCGCAGGCGCTGCCGGCCGGAACGCTCACCGGGGCGAACGGCATCCTCGAGGGGGTTCAGCCGGATGCGGCGTTCATCGCCAAGCTGAAGGTCGAGGATCCCGGACTCGGCGACCCCCGCTACGGGGCGGAGGCGTACGACGCGACGATGATCGCGGCCCTCGCCGCGATCCTCGCGGGCGACGACGGCGGCCGCTCGATCGCGCGGCAGCTCGTCGGTGCGACGCGCGACGGCATCCGCTGCACGAGCTTCGGGGAGTGCGCCGAGGTGCTGACGACCGAGCCCGACATCGCCTACGAGGGCATCGCCGGGGCGCTGCGTCTCGACGACGCGGGCGACCCGGCTCTCGCGAGCTACGCCGTGCTCGCCTACAACGGCGAGAACAAGTACGCGGTGGCGAGCAGCGCCACCGGCTGACGCTCCGCAGCGGCCGCATGTAACGATTTAGTCGCGTTACACCCCTGTAACACCTTCGTATTGTGAACGCATCCGGGTGCCCGTACGGTGACAAGACATCACACGCGCGCAACCTGCCGCGCGTGACATGTTCACACTCCAAGGAGCATCATGGGTGCATTTTCCCGCAGCGCATCGGCGCCCCGCGCGAAGCGTCTGGTCGTCAGCGGCCTCGCGCTCGCCGGAGCAGCCGCACTCGTCCTGAGCGGTTGCGCGACGACGAGCGACGACGACGAGGGAGCGTCCGTCGAGGACCTCTCGCTCAAGATCGGCACGATCCTTCCCCAGACCGGAAGCCTCGCGGTGCTCGGTCCGCCCGAGTTCGCGGGCGTCGACCTCGCCGTCGAAGAGATCAACGATGCCGCCAAGGGTCTCGAGATCTCGGTCGAGCACAAGGACTCGGGCGACACCACGACCGACATCGCCACCCAGTCGGCGACCGCGCTCCTCGCGGACGGGGTCTCGGCCATCATCGGCGCGGCCTCCTCTGGTGTGTCCAAGACCTTCATCGACCAGGTGACCCAGGCCGGTGTCGTCCAGCTCTCGCCGGCGAACACCTCGCCAGACTTCACGACCTACGCGGACGACGGCTACTACTGGCGCACCGCACCGTCGGACGTTCTGCAGGGCCGCATCCTCGGCAACAAGATCGCCGCCGACGGCAGGACCAACGTCGCGATCCTGTACATGAACGACGCGTACGGCACGGGTCTCGAGTCCAACCTCAAGACCTCGCTCGAGTCGAACGGCGTGTCGATCTCGGGCGAGCAGATCTTCGAGCCGTCGGCGACCGACTTCACGAGCGCCATCCAGACCCTGCTCGCGGGCAGCCCGGATGCTCTCGTCGTGATCTCGTTCGACGAGCTCAAGACGATCGCCGAGCAGCTCGCCGGCCAGGGCTTCGACTTCGCGAACCTCTACGGCGTCGACGGAAACTACGGCGTGATCACGCCGAGCGACACCAACGTCGACATCGCGGGCGCGCAGTTCACGAACCCCGGCGTGCTGGCACCGGCCGACTTCCAGGAGCGCCTGCAGAGCGTGGCCTCCGAGGAGCTCGCGGTGTTCTCCTACGGCGCGGAGGCCTACGACGGCACCATCCTGATCGCCCTCGCGGCGCTCCAGGGCGGCGCCACCGACGGCGAGACCATCCGTGACAACCTGCAGTCGGTCTCGGAGGACGGCACCGAGTGCACGACCTACGCCGACTGCGCGGACCTGATCGCCGACGGCGAGGACATCGACTACAACGGTGTCTCCGGCCCGATCACCTGGGACGAGAACGGCGACCCGACCGAGGCCTACATCTCGATCTTCCAGTACACGGCCGGCAACGAGTCCGAGGGCATCGACCAGGTCTACGGCAAGCTCGAGTAAGCCGATCCGACCCGCTTCGGGGGTCCGGTCCGCAGGGACCGGGCCCCCGTCGCATGCCCGGCTTCCTGCCCGGGGCCGTGCCCGCGGTCCGGGTGCCAGGACGAGACGCGTCGGGTCGCGAACGCGGATCAGAAGCCGCAGTACTCGGCGAAGTAGCCGTAGAGCTCCGCCCGCAGCGCGTCGTCCGAGGCGAGGTACACGACGCCCGTCTCGCCGTCGCCGAGCGTCACCTCGAGCGGCCAGAAGGTGCCGCGCTTGTCCTCGGCGAGGATGTGCGGATTGCAGTTGCTCGGTACGACCGCGAGTTCCGTGCTCTGAACGGGGTGAGCGGCGTCGAAGCTCCAGCCGAGCGGCCAGCCGGATGTCGCATCCGCCGGTCGGAACAGGATCGTGCGGTCGATCGCCGACACCAGGACGGTGGGTCCGCCCGGCACCGTCTCGCCGGTGATCGTGAGGTAGCCGACCGGGAGCTCTCCGCCGCGGTCGACGCGGAACGGTCCCACCGTGAAGCTCGCCGAGCTCGCGAGCTCCGCGCTGCGGCAGTCGTCGGCGTGGATGCGGGCGAGCCACCCCAGCGGGTCGCTCGGCACGAGCGATCCCATGGCCTGCTGCCCGCCGTCGACGACCACCGTGACGATCACCTCGGCGGTGGGTGCGACGTCCGGGCTGCACACGGGATCCGACAGCAGCACGGGAAGGTCGCGCGTGGTTCCGGGGGGCACGTCTTGGCCCGCCTCATAGGCGACCGGGCTCGCGAACACGGCGGAGCGCAGCTCGATGCTCGTCACCCGCAGCTCGTGGCCGGAGCCGTTGGTGACCGAGAGCTGCAGGCGCCTGGGGCCGTAGTCGAAGCGGTACTGCACGAGTTCGACGCTCACGCCCGCGGGCAGTGCCGCGGGGCTCGCAGAGGCCGAGGGCGCCGACGAGCCTGAACCCCCCTCCGCGGGAGCGCACGAGCTCAGGGCCGTCGCGACGAGCATCGTCGCGACGAGCATCGTGTTCACGCGGAGGCGGTGCGTGCCTTCTCCTGATCGGCCGCGAGCGTGCCGAGGTAGAGCTCGATGACCTTGGGGTCGTTCATGAGCTCGCGCCCCGTGCCCGTGTAGGCATCCCGCCCGAGGTCCAGGACGTAGCCGCGGTCGCAGATCTGCAGGCAGCGGCGGGCGTTCTGCTCGACGATCATGACCGAGACGCCCGCGCGGTTGATCTGCGAGACGTTGATGAAGGTCTCGTCCTGGCGCACGGGGGAGAGTCCCGCGCTCGGTTCGTCGAGCAGCAGCACGCTCGGATCCATCATGAGCGCGCGCGACATGGCGACCATCTGGCGCTCCCCGCCGGAGAGCGAGCCCGCGCGCTGCTTGAGGCGGCGCGAGAGCTCGGGGAACAGGCCCGTCACGAAGTCGAGACGCTCCTTGTAGCCCTTGGGGTTCTGGTAGATCCCCATCTGGAGGTTCTCCTCGATGGTGAGGGTCTGGAAGACGTTGTTCGTCTGCGGCACGAAGCCGACGCCGCGCGCCACGAGCTTGTCGGTTCCCATCCCGGCGATCTCGTCACCGTTCAGCTCGATCGAGCCGCTGCGGACGTTCACGAGGCCGAAGATGGCTTTGAGCAGGGTCGACTTGCCGGCCCCGTTCGGGCCGATGATGCCGACCAGCTCGCCCCGCTCGACGTAGACGTTGCAGCCGTTCAGGATGTTGACGCCCGGGATGTAGCCCGCCACCAGCTCGGTGGTCTTCAGCACGGTCTCGGTCACGGGGCCACCTCGTCCTTCGTCTCGACGCCGGCCTCGGCGGCCTCCTCCTCGACCTCCTCGCGGATGAGTTCCGACTCCATCTCCTCCGCGACCTCGAGGCGGCCCTCGAGCGTGCCGAGGTCGACGTCGTGGTGTGCGCCCAGGTAGGCGTCGATGACCGACTGGTCGCTCATGACGGTCGACGGCGGCCCCTCGGCCACGACGCGGCCCTCCGCCATCACGACCACCCAGTCCGCGATCTCGTTGACCATGTGCATGTCGTGCTCGACGAAGAGCACCGTCGTGCCGTCGTCCTTGAGGCTCAGGATGTGGTCGAGCAGCGACTGGGTGAGTGCCGGGTTGACGCCCGCCATCGGCTCGTCGAGCATGATGAGCTCTGGCTCGGTCATGAGCGCGCGTGCCATCTCGAGCAGCTTGCGCTGGCCGCCAGAGAGCGAGCCCGCGTAGTCGTCGCGCTTGGTGTCGAGCTTGAAGCGCGCGAGCAGTGCCTCGGCCTGCGCGGTGATCTCCGCCTCCCGCTTCTTCCAGAGCGGGCGGATGACGCTCGTGAAGACGTTCTCGCCGCCTTGCCCGGTGGCGCCGAGGCGCATGTTCTCGATGACCGTCATGGCCGAGAGCGCCTTGGTGAGCTGGAAGGTGCGCACCATGCCCTTGCGTGCCACCTTGAACGCGGGCATGCCGCCGAGCGAGACGCCCTCGAAGGTCCACGTGCCGGTGTTGGGTTTGTCGAAGCCCGTCAACAGGTTGAACAGGGTGGTCTTGCCGGCGCCGTTCGGGCCGATGAGCGCCGTGATCGCGCCGCGGGGGATCTCGAGGTGGGCGACGTCGACGGCGGTCAGCCCGCCGAAGTGGCGCGAGACGCCGTCGGCCACGAGGATCGCGTCCTTCTTGGCGCAGCCCGGCCCGGCCTCCCCGGCGAGGATGTCTGCGACAGGAGTCTTCTCAGGCACTGAACAGCGCCTCCTTCTTCTTGCCGAGGATGCCTTGCGGCCGGAAGATCACCAGCAGCATGAGCGCGACGCCCACGATGATGAAGCGGATCGGGCCCTGCTGGGTGCTCGCGATCGGCAGCCAGTCGTTCGACACGAGCAGCGTCAGCAGGCCGTCGGAGAGCGACAGGACGACCCAGAAGATGATCGCGCCGAGCACGGGGCCGAAGACGGTCGCGGCGCCGCCGAGCAGCAGGATCGTGTAGAGGAAGAACGTCATCTGCGTGCCGTAGTTGTCGGGCTGCAGCGACCTCGGGAGGATGAACAGGAACCCTCCGAAGCCGCCGATGATGCCGCCGATGATGAGCGCCTGCATCTTGTAGGAGTAGACGTTCTTGCCGAGGGCGCGCACGGCGTCCTCGTCCTCGCGGATGCCCCGGATGACACGGCCCCATGGGCTGCGCGTGAGCAGCCACACGAGCAGGCAGGCGATCGCCACGAGCGTCCAGCCGACGATGATGAACCACCACTGGGTCGAGGAGTAGGTGAGCACGCCCACCCCCCAGCGGCCATCTGGCAGCGGGTTGGTCGCGTCGTTCCAGACACGGCCCGCGCCGTTGATGCCCTCGGAGCCGCCGGTGACATCCGAGATCTCGGGGGTCTTGACGGAGAGGCGCACGATCTCGGCCGCCGCGATGGTCACGATCGAGAGATAGTCGGCGCGAAGGCGCAGCGTCGGGATTCCGAGGATGAGCGCGAACAGCACCGAGATCACGACGACCACGAGCAGACCGAGCCAGACGGGCAAGCCGTAGATGACGGTCGTCACGGCGAAGGCGTAACCGCCGAGGGCCATGAAGCCCGCCTGGCCGAAGTTCAGCAGCCCCGCGAAGCCGAAGTGCACGGCGAGCCCGATCGCGGCGAGGGCGTAGGCGGCGGTCGTGGGCGAGAAGATCTCGCCGAGCGCCAGCGGGATGAAGTTGAAGTCCATGTCGGTGCTCCTTAACCGATCCGCTCGCGTCGTCCGAGGATGCCCTGCGGCCGGAACAGCAGGATGAGGATCATCACGACGAGTGCGCCGACGATCTTCAGGTTCTCCGGGATCCACAGGGTCGAGACGTTCATGAACACGCTCAGCACGATCGAGCCGACGAGCGCGCCGAACGCCGTGCCGAGGCCGCCGAGGGTGACCGCGGCGAAGATGAGCAGCAGGATCGCGGCGCCGGTGTCCCAGCGCAGGCCCTGGTAGTAGGCCACGTAGACGCCCGCGAGGGCCGCGAGCGCCCCGCCGCCGACCCACACGACGCGGATGACCCGCTCGACGTTGATGCCGGATGCCGCGGCGAGCGCCCGGTTGTCGGACACCGCGCGCATCGCCTTGCCGATCTTGGTGCGCAGCAGCACGAAGGCGACCAGGAGCAGCATCACGATCGCGAGGCCCGCACCGAAGACGTCTGTGAAGCGCAGGCTCACCGGTCCGAGCACGAGGAACGGCTTCGGATCGTTCGCGAGCGTCATGCGGTCCGCACCCCAGATGAACGCGAACAGGTAGCGCAGCACGAGCGAGAGGCCGATCGTGACGATCATGAGCGGGATGAGCTTGAGGTTGCGCTTGCGCAGGGGGCGCCAGATGACCGTGTCCTGGGTCCAGCCGAACAGGCCTCCGAGCACGACCGCGACCGGGATGGCGAGCAGCGCGGGCAGGCCCAGCAGATTGCCGAAGGTGAAGGCCATGAGGCCGCCGAAGGTCACCAGCTCGCCGTGCGCGAAGTTGTTGAGCCCCGTCGTGCCGTAGATGAGCGAGAGGCCGATGGCGGCCAGCGCGAGCAGCAGACCGAAGATGAGGCCCGTGACGATCTTCTGGATGACGAGGGCGCCGATGTCCTGGCTCGAACCGGTGGAAGCGTCGCTCGAGGTGCTGTCGGTCGCCGTGTCGGTCGGGCTCGTGGTCGCATCGTCCGTCGACTCGCCCGGGGTGAAGCTCGGGTCGATCAGGAAGATGGCGGGCTGGTTCTTGTTGCCGGCGAAGACGTCCACCTCGCGGCTGAGCGCGTTGGGGCGGCCCATCCCCTCCGGGATCGTGGACTCGTCGATCGTGACCGTGTAGGTGCCGGCATCCGGCAGGCCGACGAGCACGATGCCGTCGTCGCCCGTCGTGAACGCTTCCGAGAACCCGTCCCCCTCGACCGTGACGCCGATCCCGGCGACTCCCGCCTTGTCGGCGTTGTTGCGCACCCAGACCTTGATCGTCTCGTCGGCTGCCGAGGGATCGATCGGGTCGGCCTGCGCGGGTGCGGCGGCGGCGAACAGCGCGAACAGCGTCGCGACGAAGACGAGGGCTGCGACGAGGGCGCGGCTCAGCCGTGGGGACGATGCTGTTCGATCGTGGGCCACCGAACCTCCAAGACCTCGGGACGCGGCGAGGCTTCTCGCTTCGTGTCGATGACGCTAAACCCGCAATGTTGCCTTCGTGTTTCGAACGCAGCATCGCGTTGGAACAGTATTGGGTGCGTCATGGGCATCCGTCCAGCACCTCCTGCTCCGGGGGCGGCCGGAATGCCATCGGCGGGCGATCCGTTAAGATGTACTACCGGTCTTCGATGCCGCAGCCGGGCTCACCTCATCGCGACCCCAGGGGACACCATGGACCAGCCCGATCCGTTCGGTTTCGTCGGACTCACCTACGACGACGTGATGCTGCTGCCGGCGCACACCGACGTGATCCCGAGCGAGGCCGACACCTCCTCCCAGCTCACGCGCCGCATCCGTGTGAGCGCGCCGCTCGTGTCGAGCGCGATGGACACCGTGACCGAGTCGCGCATGGCGATCGCGATGGCGCGGCAGGGCGGCATCGGCATCCTGCACCGCAACCTCTCGATCGAGGATCAGGCGACGCACGTCGACAAGGTCAAGAGATCCGAGTCTGGCATGATCACCAACCCGGTCACGACCACGCCGGATGCCACGGTCGCCGAGGTCGACGCGCTGTGCGGGCAGTTCCGGGTCTCCGGCCTGCCGGTCGTCACGGGCGACGGCACCCTCGTCGGCATCATCACCAACCGCGACATGCGGTTCGTCTCGCCCTTCGAGGCGGCCAGCACGCTCGTCCGCGACGTCATGACGAAGGCGCCGCTCGTGACCGCGCCAGAGGGCATCGACCCGGATGACGCGGTCGCGATCTTCGCGCAGCACAAGATCGAGAAGCTGCCGCTCGTCGACGGCCAGGGGCGGCTGCGCGGCCTCATCACCGTCAAGGACTTCGAGAAGACCGAGAAGTACCCCAACGCCACGAAGGACGAGGAGGGGCGCCTGCGGGTCGGCGCCGCGATCGGCTTCTTCGGCGACGCCTGGGAGCGGGCGGGGGCGCTCCGCGACGCGGGCGTCGACATCATCGTCGTGGACACCGCGAACGGCGACTCGGCTGGCGTGATCGACATCATCCGCCGCCTCAAGGCCGACTCCGCGTTCTCGGGCGTCGACGTCATCGGCGGCAACGTCGCGACCCGCGCGGGCGCCCAGGCGCTCATCGACGCGGGGGCGGACGCCGTGAAGGTCGGCGTCGGGCCCGGCTCGATCTGCACGACGCGCGTCGTCGCAGGCGTAGGGGTGCCGCAGGTGACCGCGGTCTACGAGGCCTCGCTCGCGGCGCGCGAGCACGGCGTCCCGGTGATCGCGGACGGCGGCCTGCAGTACTCGGGCGACATCGCGAAGGCGCTCGTGGCCGGCGCCGACACGGTCATGCTCGGCTCGCTGCTCGCGGGCACCGACGAGTCGCCGGGCGAGCTCGTCTACGTCGGCGGCAAGCAGTACAAGAACTACCGCGGCATGGGCTCGCTCGGCGCGCTGTCGGACCGCGGCAAGAAGACCGCCTATTCGCGCGACCGCTACTTCCAGGCCGACGTGCCCTCTGATGCGCAGCTCATCCCGGAGGGCATCGAGGGGCGGGTCGCCTACCGGGGCTCGCTCGGCGCGGTCGTCTACCAGCTCGTCGGCGGCCTGCGCCAGTCGATGTTCTACGTGGGCGCCCGCACGATCCCCGACCTCAAGCAGCGCGGCAAGTTCGTGCGCATCACGCCCGCGGGCCTCAAGGAGTCCCACCCGCACGACATCCAGATGGTCGTGGAGGCACCGAACTACTCGCGCTGAGCGTTCCCGCCTGACACGGCGGCACTCTTTCATCAAACAATCGAATGTCCTAACATTTGATTGTCAGCGGATGATGGAGTGCCGCCGGGGCGCCGCCCGCTGCGGAAGGCGGACGACCATGCAGGCAACCCACGTGCGGCGCACGAGCGGCGGGCTCATCCGGGGCATCGGGCACAACGGAGTCGAGCGCTACCTCGGCATCCGGTACGGGGTGCCGCCGAGCGGCGCGCTGCGCTGGCGCGAGCCGGAGCCCGCATCCTGGTCAGGCACGGCGGACGCCTTCGCCTACAGCCCGATCGCGCCCCAGCTCGACACCCGGCTCTCCTCCGGCGGGATCATGCCGGCCGTGCTCGACCTGCTGTACCCGCGCGGCGGCTCGCCCGCCGAGAACGGGACGATGGGCGAGGACTGCCTGAGCCTCAACGTCTGGGCGCCAGAGGGCGCGGAAGGACTTCCCGTCCTCGTCTGGCTGCACGGCGGCGGCTTCGCGCACGGTGCGGGCTCCGAGCAGGTCTTCGCGGGCGACCGGCTCGCCCGCACCGGGCGCGTCGTGGTCGTCTCGGTCAACCACCGGCTCGGCCTCACGGGCTTCCTCGCCCTCGACCACCTGCTCGGGGATGAGTGGCGCGGCTCGGCCAACGCCGGCGTCGCCGACCTGCTGCTCGCGCTGCGCTGGGTCGCCGACAACGTCGCGGCGTTCGGGGGCGACCCCTCGCGGGTGACGATCGCCGGCCAGTCGGGGGGAGCGGCGAAGGTCGCGACCCTCACCGCGATGCCCGACGCGCGGGGGCTGTTCCACGGCGCCATCATGCAGTCCGGGCCCGCCCGCTGGATCGGGGACCTCGAGTGGGCGCGCGCGCAGACCGCGGCCGTGCTCGAGCTGGCGCACATCCCGGTTCCCGACGCCGAGCTGCTGCTCGAGCTGCCGCTGCGGCAGCTGCTCGACCTCCAGCGGGCGGCGGACGCCTCTGGCGGCATCTCCTGGCGGCCCGCGGTCGACGGCGGGCTCATCGCCGGGCGCCCGTTCGAGGGTTCGACGATGCCGGCCGTGCCGATGCTCGTCGGCTACACGAGCCACGACGTCTCGCTCTTCCTGTGCGAGCGGGACGACTATCGGCTGCTCGACCTCGCGGCGGTCACCGCCGTGCTGAGCGGGAGCCACGGCGGCGACGCCGGGCGGGTGCTCGAGGCCGAGGCCGCCGCGCACCCTGGCGAGCCGCCGCAGCTGCTGCTCGCGCGCGTGCTGACCCGCGAGACGATGGCGCGGTCGGCGCACCTCGTGCTCCAGGCGGTGTCCGGGCACGGCACCACCGCGTACGGCTACCGCTTCGACTACGCGACGGAGGCGATGGGCGGGCTGCTCGGCGCGACCCACAGCTCCGACCTCGCCTTCGTGTTCGGCACGGTGGACAGCATCCCGCTGAGCGGGCAGCGACCCGCGCGCTTCATGGTCTCGGACGCCGTGCGGGACGCCTGGATCGCGTTCGCCGAGTCGGGCGCGCCTGGCCACGCCGGCCTCCCGGACTGGCCCGCGTACACGGCCGCCGCCCCGTCGCTGCTCGCCTTCGACGAGGTGAGCCGCCTCGAGGAGGAGCCCTGCGATCTCGGCGTCCCGGCCCGCGCCCCGGCCTTCTGGCCCGAGACGGAGTCCTGACCCGTCGCGGTCAGCCGTTGCGGGGGAAGCCGAGGTTGATGCCGCCGTGGGTGGGGTCGGGCCAGCGGGTGGTGATGGCCTTCTGGCGGGTGAAGAAGTGGATCGCGTCGGGCCCGTAGGCGCGGGTGTCGCCGAAGAGGGAGTCCTTCCAGCCGCCGAAGCTGTAGTAGCCGACGGGGACGGGGATGGGGACGTTGATGCCGACCATGCCGGCCTGCACCTCGCGTTGGAAGCGGCGGGCCGCGCCGCCGTCGTTGGTGAAGATGGCGGTGCCGTTGCCGTAGGGGGACGCGTTGACGAGGGCGAGGCCCTCGTCGTAGGAGCCGACCCGAACGATGGAGAGCACGGGGCCGAAGATCTCGTCGGTGTAGACCTTCGAGGTGGTCGGCACCCTGTCGACGAGGGTGGGGCCGAGCCAGAACCCGTCCGCGCCGCCGTCGGGCTGGACGTCGCGGCCGTCGACGACGAGTTCGGCCCCGTCCGCGACGGCCACGTCGAGGTAGGAGGCGACCTTGTCGCGGTGCTCGCGGGTGATGAGGGGGCCCATGTCGCAGCCCCGGGTGCCGTCGCCGACCCTCAGGCCGGCGATCCGCTCCCTGATCCTGGCGATCAGAGCGTCGGCGACGGGCTCGACCGCGACGAGCACCGAGATGGCCATGCAGCGTTCCCCGGCCGAGCCGAAGCCCGCGTTCACCGCGGCGTCGGCGACGAGGTCGAGGTCGGCGTCGGGGAGCACGAGCATGTGGTTCTTCGCCCCGCCCAGGGCCTGGACCCGCTTCCCCGCGGCGGTGCCCCGCTGGTAGACGTACTTCGCGACCGGCGTCGACCCCACGAACGACACCGACGCCACATCCGGGTGGTCCAGGAGCGTGTCGACGGCCTCCTTGTCCCCGTTGACCACGTTGAACACCCCGTCGGGCAGACCGGCCTCCTTCAGGGCGCGCGCCATCCAGGCCGCCGCGGTCGGGTCCTTCTCCGACGGCTTCAGCACCACGGTGTTGCCGGCCGCGAGGGCGATCGGGAAGAACCACAACGGCACCATCGCCGGGAAGTTGAAGGGGCTCACGATCCCCACCACCCCCAAGGGCTGCCGCACCGAGTGCACGTCCACCCCCGTCGACACGCTCTCCGAGTACTCGCCCTTCGCCAGGTGCGGCATCCCGCACGCGAACTCCACCACTTCCAGCCCGCGCGCGATCTCCCCCGCCGCATCCGGCAGCACCTTGCCGTGCTCGGATGTGAGCACCGCCGCGAGCTCCCCCGAGCGCGCGTGCAGGATCTCGCGGAACGCGAACAGCACCGCCTGCCGCCTCGCCCAGCTCGCCCCGCCCCACGCCGGGAACGCCGCCCTCGCCACCCGCACCGCGTGGTCCACATCCGCCGCCGACGCCAGCCGCACCTCCCTCTGCACGATCCCCTGTGCGGGGTCGTACACGGGCGCAGTACGGGGAGAATCACCCGCGAAGACGGCGCCACCCACCCAATGATCCAGAAGCTCCGTCGTCATCCCGCGTCTCCTTCCGTCACGAGGCCCTCGACCTCGGCTGTCGTGGGCATGGCCGTCGAGCATTCGCGGCGTCCCGCCACGATCGCGCCAGCCGCGCTCGCGAAACGCAGCAGCCGGCCGAGCGGCCACCCGGCGAGCAGAGCGTGCACGAGCGCGCCGCCGAAGGCGTCGCCTGCCCCGAGGCCGTTGACGACCTCGACCGGGGTCGCCGGCACGCGCACGCGCTCCTCGCGGGTCGCGCCGAGCACGCCGCCCGGGCCGAGCTTGACGACCGCGAGCTCGAGGCCACGGTCGAGGAGCGCGTCGGCCGCGCGGTCCGGGTCGGACTCCCCGACCGCGATGCGGCACTCCTCGAGGTTGCCGACGGCGATGGTGAGCCGCGGCCAGACGGACTCGAGCTCCCGCGCGGCGGCTGCGTCGTCGGGCCAGAAGCCCGCGCGGTGGTCGAGGTCGAGCACCGCGGTGCGCCCGGCCCGCGCCTCGAGGGCCGCGTGGTGGGCCTCGCGCGAGGGGTCGGCGCTGAACGAGGTGGCCGACATCCAGAGCACGCCAGCGGAGGCGATCCGCGCGAGGTCGAGCTCCTCCGCGCGGATGCGCAGTTCGGGCGCGACGGGGTCGCGGTAGAAGGTGAGCGGGAAGCGGTCTGGCGGGAAGATCTCGCAGAAGGCGAGGGTCGTGCGCACCTCGGCGAGCGGGAGCACCTCCCGGGCGTCGACGCCCAGCCGTCCGAGCTCGGAGCGGACGAAGGCCCCGAAGTCGTCGTCGCCCGTGCGGCTCACGAGGGCGGCGCGCCGCCCGTGCCGGGCAGCCGCGACCGCGACGTTCGCGGACGAGCCGCCGAGGTAGCGGCCGAAGGCGGACACCTCGGCGAGGGGCGTGCGGTCCTGCAAGGGGTAGAGGTCGATGCCGACGCGGCCGATGGAGACGAGGTCGAATCCGGCGGGATGCCCGTCCGGGAAACGACTTTGTTCTGACATAGACACATTCTATCAACATGGGTTATCGTGTGACAACGCCTGCGTCGGTAGGCGGAATGAGGCACGACTCAAGGGAGAGGAACTGCGCATGATCCACAGTCGAAAGGTGATGGGGCTGGTGGTCGCCACGGCCGCCGCGGGTCTCGTCCTGAGCGGGTGCTCGGGCGACTCGGGGGGAGACGACAGCGGTGGCGGCGTGACGCTCACCCTGTGGCACAACACCCAGGACCCTGATGCCGTGCTCAAGATCTACTCGGACTACGAGGAGGCCAGCGGCAACACGATCGACCTCGTGCCGATCACCTCCGACGGCTTCGAGGATGCGACGCTCACCAAGTGGGCGTCCGGCGACCGCCCTGACATCCTCGAGTTCCACGCCACCAAGGCGTACATCACGATGCTCAATCCCACCGAGAACCTGCAGGACCTGAGCGACATGGACTTCGTGGGCGAGTCCGGCTCGCTGTACGACCTCGGCGGCCGCGGCACCGACGGCAATGTGTACGCGGCGATCACCAACTTCCCGGAGGTGTGGGGCCTGTACTACAGCAAGACGGTGCTCGACGAGTACGGGCTCCAGCCCGCCACGACGACCGACGAACTGCTCGAGCAGTGCGCGGTGCTCTCGGCCGCCGGCGTGCCGACGCTCGCCGAGTCGGGCGCGTCCAGCTGGCCGCCCGTCGCGATCCCGTTCATCTCGGCCGCGACCGACACGCCCGACGGCTGGGTGGACGACATTCTCGACCAGACCTCGACCCTCGACGACGCCGACTCGCCCGTGCTCGAAGGCCTGGAGATCTACCAGGAGCTCCTCGACGGCGGCTGCATGAACAGCGACATTACGACGGCGACCTTCGAGAACTCGGTCGCCAAGGTGTACGGGGGTGAGGCGGCCTACCAGGCGATCCACTCCAACATCGCGTCGGTCTACCTGGATGCGGCCGGCGGCGACGCCGACGCGCTCGGCGCCGCGGTGGGCTTCACCGCCCTCGGCGCCCACGAGCAGGCGACCGTCATCAACCCCGGCCCGATCGGCAGCTACCTGCTGCCCAAGACCGGCGACGAGGCGAAGGAGCAGGCGGCCCGCGAGTTCATCGAGTTCGTGACCGGAGAGCACTACGCCACCTACATCGAGGACTCGGGAACCTTCCCCGTCATCGACGGGGTCGACGACCCGAGCACGGCCACGCCGCTGCTGCTCGACATCAAGGCCGCGTACGACGCCGGTCCCACGGTCGGCATGGCGGCCGGCGACCTGCCAGGCGGGCTCTCAGGCGTCATCCCGCTCATGTCGGAGCTCATCGTCGGTCAGAAGACGCCCAAGGAGGTCGCCGCGACGCTGCAGTCCCAGATGGTGACGGCCGCCAAGGCCCAGGGGCTCGAAGGCTGGTAAGCCCGCCATGTCGTCAGCACTGAGCGCTCAGCGCCCGGCGGCGACTCCCGGGGAGGGGAAGCCGGTCCGCCGGCTTCCCCTCCGTCGGCGGGTCTCCGGCACCTGGCTCTGGTTCGCCCTCCCGGCCATCGCCTTCGTCGGGCTGTTCTTCCTCGTCCCGCAGCTGCTCAACCTGCGGTTCGCGTTCTCGAACTGGACCTCGTACAGCTCGAACATCACCTGGAACGGCCTGGACAACTTCCAGGCGCTCATCGAGCAGGGCTACCTGTTCCAGAGCATCGGCATCACGGCGGGCTACGCCGTCATCGCGATGGTCGTGCAGAACACCGTGAGCCTCGCCCTCGCGTACGCGCTCAAGGACTCCACGCGGCTCAACGGCTTCTTCCGCTCGCTGTTCTTCGTGCCCGTGCTGCTGTCCCCGCTCGCCGCCGGCTACATCTGGCGCGGGCTGCTCGCCCCCAACGGGCCGCTCAACGGCTTCATCGGGATCTTCGTCCCCGGGTTCGACTGGGCGTGGCTGGGCGAGACCTCGACCGCGTTGCTCTCCGTCGCCTTCATCGACGCC
>JASGGJ010000037.1:0-21963 GCA_047605085.1 Protaetiibacter sp. | reverse complement strand
CTAGCCGCGGCCTGCACCTCGCCGCGGGTTGAGTAGCCCGCGCAGCGGGCGCATCGAAACCAGCGTCGGAGGTGCGGACTTCGATACGCGACCTGCGGTCGCTACTCAATCAGCGGGACGCGCGGCCTGCGGCAGCTGCTCATTCAGCGGGCGGAGCGCCCGGGAAACCCCTCGTGGGTCTCGTGGGCCGCGGTCCAGAACCGCTCGCGCGTGAGCAGGCTCTCCGGTACCTCGGCCGCCGCATCCCGGTCGACGAAGAACACGGTGCGCTGCCGCCCGTGCACCCCCGCGACCGGCACATCCTCGGGGTTCGCGTTCGCGAGAGCCAGTCCGAGTGCACCCGCCTTGTCCGCACCGGCGAGCACGAGCCAGATGCGGTCGGAGGAGTTGATGACCGGGAGCGTGAGCGTGAGCCGCTCGGGCGGGGGCTTGGGGGAGGCGGTCTCCGCCACCACGCTGTGGTCGCGGTCGTGTACCGCGTCGTGGTCAGGGAAGAGCGAGGCGATATGCCCGTCCGGGCCGACGCCGAGGAAGGTCAGGTCGAACACCGGATACGGGGCGCCATCCGTCGCGGCCGCGGCCAGCTCCGCCGCGTAGGCCGCTGCCGCCGCCTGGATGCTGTCGTGTTCGCCGAGCGCCGGGAACGCCTTGATCCGTTCCGGCGCGAGTCCGAGCGCGTCCAGCAGCGCACGGCGCGACTGGGTCTCGTTGCGGTCGGGATCGCCCGCGGGCAGATAGCGCTCGTCGCCCCACCAGAAGGTGATGCGCGAC
This sequence comes from Protaetiibacter sp., assembly GCA_047605085.1. Classification (GTDB taxonomy): domain Bacteria; phylum Actinomycetota; class Actinomycetes; order Actinomycetales; family Microbacteriaceae; genus Homoserinibacter. The sequence goes on along the minus strand of JASGGJ010000037.1, from coordinate 21,192 downwards.
CAGTCCAGGGCTCCGCGCCCCTTCGCACCCGCGATCGAGGACAGCACCGCCTCGCCCATCGTGCCGCCCGTGAGCACCACATGCGCCTCGGGCTTGACCTCGAGAACCTCGGTCATCCGCTTGATGAAGCGCAGCGCGACGGCCCGCGTGAGCGCCTGGGGGTCGTCATAGACCCGGACGCGTCGCTCGCTCACGGTCACTTCCCTCCGGACCCGGTTTCGCCGGGGGTCGCACCCAGCAGCGCGAGTCCCCTCTGCACGACCTCGCCGAAGAGGTCGTCGGGATCGAGCCTACGCAATTCCTCGGCCAGGCAGTCGCGCAGGTTGCGGCGCGGCAGCGAGATGTCATGGGTCGGCTGGCCGGGCTGCTCGAGCGTGGCGATGTTCGACTGGAAGCGCTCGAGGCGGATGTCCCCGGACGCCCGCGAGAGGACGACCCCGTGGATGCCGGAGGAGCCGCGCGCGTCCGTCACCTCGAGGGCGACGGGGGCGTCGAGCTGCAGCCGCAGCCACGCCGCGAGCAGCTCCGTCGACGGCGAGTCGGACGAGCCGCTCACCGCGATCGAGTCGACGCTCTCGTAGGGGGGCTGGTCGAGCACGGCCGCGAGCTGGGCGCGCCACAGGGTGAGACGCGTCCAGGCGAAGTCGGTGTCGCCCGGCGTGTAGTTGCGGCCGAGGGTCACGAGCGCGGCGACCGGGTCGTCGTGCTCGGCGGCGTCGGTGATGCGACGCTGCGCGATCCGCCCGAGGGCGGATGCGCTCGGAACCTCCGGCGAGACTCCCGGCCACCACACGACGACGGGTGCATCCGGCAGCAGCAGACTCGTCACGAGCCCCTCCTCGTCGGACGCCGCGGCGCCGTACGCGCGCAGCACGATGACCTCGCTCGCCCCCGCGTCCCCGCCGACGCGGATCTGACCGTCGAGGCGCGGGTCCTCGGCGGCCGGCTCGCGGCGGCGGGAGAGCACGATGACCCGCATCGGGTGCTCGCGGGAGGCGTCGTTGGCGGCCTCGATGGCCTCCTCCTCGTCACCGAGCGTGGTGGCGATCACGAGGGTGAGCACACGGCCGAGGGCGACAACGCCCCCCTCCTCGCGGATCTTCACGAGCGCTTTCGAGAGCGCGCTCGTCGTGGTGTCGGGCAGGTCGACGATCATGGTTCTCTCCGGATGTGCCGTGTTCGCATCATGGCCGACGCCAGCTGCGGCCGTCGCGGGCGAGCAGCGCGTCGGCGGACTGCGGACCCCAGGTGCCAGGCTGGTACTGCTCGAGCGGGCCGTCGAGCCCCTCCCAGTAGTGCTCGATCGGATCGAGGATCTTCCAGCTGAGCTCGACCTCCTCGTGGCGGGGGAAGAGCGGCGGGTCGCCGAGCAGCACGTCGAGGATGAGCCGCTCGTAGGCCTCGGGGCTCGCCTCGGTGAAGGCGTGACCGTATCCGAAGTCCATCGTCACATCGCGCACCTGCATGCCGGCTCCTGGCACCTTGGACCCGAAGCGGATGGTGACGCCCTCGTCGGGCTGCACGCGGATGACGAGCGCGTTCTGGCCGAGCGCGGAGGTCTGCGACTGGGCGAACAGGTACTGGGGGGCGCGGGCGAAGACGACCGCGATCTCGGTGACGCGGCGCCCGAGGCGCTTGCCCGCGCGGAGGTAGAACGGCACGCCGGCCCAGCGGCGGGTGTTGATCTCGAGCTTGAGTGCCGCATAGGTCTCGGTGACGGACTGCGGGTTCATGCCCTCCTCGTCGAGGAAGCCGAGCACCTTCTCGCCGCCCTGCCATCCGCCCGCGTACTGGCCCCGCGCGGTCGCCGTGGCGAGATCCTCGGGCAGGCGCACCGCCGAGAGCACCTTCTCCTTCTCGGCGCGCAGGTGGGACGCCTCGAAGGACACCGGCTCCTCCATCGCCGTGAGGGCGAGCAGCTGCAGCAGGTGGTTCTGGATGACGTCGCGGGCGGCGCCGATGCCGTCGTAGTACCCGGCCCGGCCGCCGACGCCGATATCCTCGGCCATCGTGATCTGCACGTGGTCGACGTAGTTGGCGTTCCAGATGGGCTCGTAGAGCTGGTTGGCGAAGCGGAGCGCCAGGATGTTCTGGACCGTCTCCTTGCCGAGGTAGTGGTCGATGCGGAACACGCTGTCGGGCGGGAACACCGACTCGACGACGTCGTTGAGCTCGCGCGCCGAGGCCAGATCGTGCCCGAACGGCTTCTCGATGACGACACGCCGCCACTGACCGGGCGTCTGCTCGGCAAGTCCGGAGCGCCGAAGCTGCTCGGTGACGAGCGGGAACGACTTGGGCGGGATCGAGAGGTAGAAGGCGTGGTTGCCCATCGTGCCGCGGCTCGCATCGAGCTCGGCGAGCGTCGCCGAGAGCCGGTCGAAGGCGGTCGCGTCGTCGAATTCGCCCTGGACGAAGCGGATTCCCTGCTTGAGCTGCCGCCAGACGTCCTCGTCGAAGGGGGTGCGCGCGTACTGCTTGACGGCGTCGTGCACGACCCTCTCGAAGTCCTGGTCGGCCCAGTCACGGCGCGCGAAGCCGACGAGGGCGAAGCCGGGCGGCAGCAGGCCCCGGTTGGCGAGGTCGTACACCGCCGGCATGAGCTTCTTGCGCGACAGGTCGCCCGTGACGCCGAAGATGACGAGGCTCGACGGTCCGGCGATCCGGTTGAGGCGCCGATCCGAGGCGATCCGGAGCGGGTTGGACTCCCGCGTGACCTCCGTCGGCATCGCTCAGCCGATCCGCTCGCGCATCGTCGCGACGCCGTCGACGACGTCCGGAAGCGTGAGCGTGAGCACAGGGCGCCCGTGGTCGGCGAGCACGCTCGCGTCCCCTGCCGCCTGGGCCTGGATGAGCTGACCGAAGGTGAAGGGGCGCCCGGGGATCTCAAGGTCCCGCTCGGCCGCGCCGACGATCTGCAGGAACACGCCGACGGCGGGGCCGCCCTTGTGGAACTGGCCGGTCGAGTGCAGGAAGCGGGGTCCCCAACCGAAGGTCACGGGACGACCGGCGCGGCGCGCGAGCGCGTCACGGATGGCGGGGAGCCCCGGGAAGGCGGACCGGTCGAGGTAGGCCTGCACCGCGAGGTAGCCGTCGGCGGGAAGCGCCGCGAGGAGGGCGTCGACGGCCCCGTCGATAGTCTGCTCGGCGATCACCAGTCCACCAGCTGCACGCACCTCGATGCCGTCGGCGGTGAACAGCGCGGGCACCGGCTCGGGTCGGGCGTCGAGCAGCCCGCGCGCCGCGATCTTCGCGGACTCCACATCCGGCTGGTCGAAGGGGTTGATGCCGAGCAGCAAACCCGCGACCGCGGTCGCGTACTCCCACACGAGCAGCTGCCCGCCGAGCGACCCGGAGACCTCGATCTCACCGTCACGCACCTCGCGCGTCTCGCGCTCGTTCGCGACGAGGCGTACGAGCTGCACGTCGGGCAGGCCCGCGGTGACCTCGTAGGAGTCGACGTCGAGCACGACGGGCAGGATACCGGTGCCGTCCTTGCCGGTGGACTCGGCGATGAGCTGCTCGACCCAGTCGCCGAAGCCGACGATGTGGGTTCCGTCGGAGACGATGCCCAGCTTGTCGCGCAGGGGAGTGGTGCCCGCGATCGCCGCTCCCAGGACGAGGCCGGGATTGTGCGCGGTGTCGAGGGCGAGTTCGAGCGACACGGCCTGGGCCTCGTCGAGCAGCTCGGCGATGTCGACTCCGGCGAGCCCGCTCGGGACGAGGCCGAACGCCGTGAGTGCCGAGTAGCGGCCACCCACGGTCGGATCGGCGTTGAACACGCGGTAGCCGTCGGCTCGCGCCGAGACGTCGAGCGGCGAGCCAGGGTCGGTGACGACGACGATGCGCTCGGTCGGGTCGATCCCGGATGCGCGGAACGCCTGCTCGTAGACGCGTTTCTGGCTGTCCGTCTCGACGGTCGAACCCGACTTGGAGGAGATGACGACCGCGGTGGTCTCGAGGCGGTCCTCGAGGGCCGCGCGCACCTGCGCGGGATCGGTGGAGTCGAGCACGGTGAGCGCGACGCCGTAGGTGTTCGCGATGACCTCGGGCGCGAGCGAGGATCCGCCCATGCCTCCCAGCACGATGTGGCTGACGCCCTTCGCGCGGAGGTCGTCGCGGAGCGCGAGGATGTCGTCGACGAGGCCCTCGGAGACCGCGACGGCCTCCGTCCAGCCGAGACGCTTGGACGCCTCCTCCTCGGCCGCGGGGCCCCACAGGGTCGCATCGAGGGTCGTGATGCGGCCGGCCACGCCGTCCGAGACGAGCTGCGGCACGTGACGCGCGACGGCGTCCGCCGCCGCCCCGGTCACCGCGATCGTGACGCTCACTTCGCGGCCTCGAGCGCCGCCGTCACCGTGTCGAGCAGCTCGTTCCACGACACGATGAACTTCTCCACGCCCTCCCGCTCGAGCGTCGCGGTGACGTCGTCGTAGTCGACCCCGATCGCGGCGAGGGCGTCGAGCACGCCCTGGGCCTCGGCGTAGGAGCCGGTGACGGCGTCGCCGTGCAGGGGGGCGTGGTCACTGGTCGCCTCGAGGGTCTTCTCCGGCATCGTGTTGACGACGCCCGCGACGGCGAGCTCGGTCACGTAGAGGGTGTCGGGCAGCGCGGGGTCCTTGACGCCCGTCGAGGCCCACAGCGGACGCTGCGGCTTGGCGCCGGCGGCGAGGAGCGCGGTCGCGCGGTCGCTCGAGAACTCCCGCTCGAACAGCTGGTAGGCCAGCTGCGCGTTCGCGACGCCCGCCTTGCTCTTGAGAGCGAGCGCCTCGCCCGTGCCGATGGCCTCGAGGCGCTTGTCGATCTCGGTGTCGACCCTGGACACGAAGAACGAGGCGACCGACTCGATCGTCGAGAGGTCGATGCCAGCGGCCCGCGCCTTCTCGAGCCCCGTGAGATAGGCGTCGATGACAGCACGGTGCCGCTCGAGGCTGAAGATGAGGGTCACGTTGACGCTGATGCCGGCCCCGATGACCTCGGCGATCGCCTCGAGCCCCTCGACGGTCGCCGGGATCTTGATCATGGCGTTCGGACGGCCGACCGTGTCCCACAGCTCCTTGGCCTGCGCGATCGTGCCGGCCGCGTCGTGGGCGAGGCCCGGCTCGACCTCGATCGACACGCGTCCGTCGACCCCGCCGGTGGCGTCGAAGACGGGACGGAAGATGTCGGATGCGGTGGCCACGTCATCCGTGGTGATCGCGAACACGGCCTCGGCGACGCTCGCACCGGAGGCGGCGAGCTCGGCGACCTGCGCGTCGTAGGCCTGACCCTTGGCGAGGGCGGCGGCGAAGATCGTCGGGTTGGTGGTCACGCCGACGACGTTGCGCTCGGCGATGAGCTTCTGCAGCCCGCCCGAGGTGATGCGTTCCCGCGACAGGTCGTCGAGCCAGATGCTGACGCCGATCTCGGACAGTTCGGCGGTCTTGGTGGTGTCGCTCATGAGACTGGGTTCTTCTTCCGTTGAGGGGACGGGTCAGTTGCTCGCCGCGGCGATCGAGTCCTTGGCGGCGGCGACGACGTGCTCCGTCGTGATGCCGAATTCGCGGTACAGCGTCTTGTAGTCGGCGGAGGCGCCGAAGTGCTCAATCGACACCGAGCGGCCGTGCGAGCCGAGGTAGGGCGCCCAGCTGAGCGCGAGACCGGCCTCGACCGAGACGCGCGCCGTGACGGAGGCTGGCAGCACCGACTCGCGGTAGGCGGCATCCTGCTCGGCGAACCACTCCTGGCTCGGCACCGAGACGACGCGCGCGTTCACGCCCTCGCCTCTCAGCTGCTCGCGGGCCTCGAGGGCGAACTGCACCTCGGATCCGGTCGCCAGCAGGATGACGTCGGGGGCGCCGCCGGGCGCCTCTGCGAGCACGTAGGCGCCGCGCGCGACGTTCGAGGCGGCCGCGAGCGTGTCGCCCTCTGCCGCGCCCTCGCCGCGCCCGAACACGGGCAGGTTCTGCCGGCTGAGCGCGAGGCCGGCGGGTCCGCCGCGACGTTCGAGGATGGTCTTCCAGGCCCACGCGACCTCGTTGGCGTCCGCGGGGCGCACGATGTCGAGACCGGGGATGGCGCGCAGCGTCGTGAGCTGCTCGATCGGCTGGTGGGTGGGGCCGTCTTCGCCGAGGGCGACGGAGTCGTGGGTCCAGACGAAGATCGACGGCACTTTCATGAGGGCCGCGAGCCGCACGGCGGGACGCATGTAGTCGCTGAAGATGAGGAAGGTGCCCCCGTAGGCACGCGTGCCACCGTGCAGCGCGATGCCGTTGAGGATCGCACCCATCGCGTGCTCGCGGATGCCGAAGTGCAGCACCCGGCCGTAGGGGTCGCCCGACCACTCGTGGGTCGACCACTGGGTCGGGATGAACGAGGCGGCGCCCTCGATCGTCGTGAGGTTCGACTCGGCCAGGTCGGCCGATCCGCCCCACAGTTCGGGGATGACGGCGCCGAGGGCGCCGAGCACCTTGCCGGACGCGGCACGCGTGGAGACGTCCTTGCCCGCCTCGAAGACGGGCAGCGCCTCCTCGATGTCCTCCGGGAGCTGCCCCGACTGGATGCGGTCGAAGAGCGCCTTCTTCTCGGGGTTGGCGGTGGCCCAGGCGTCGAAGTCCTTCTGCCACTCGGCCTTCGCGGTCTCGCCACGCTCGATCGCCTTGCGCGTGTGCGCGATGACCTCGTCGGCGACGACGAAGGTCTCGGCCGGATCAAAGCCGAGCACCTGCTTGACGGCGGCGAGCTCCTCGGCGCCGAGCGCGGAACCGTGGATCTTGCCGGTGTTCTGCTTCTTCGGGCTCGGCCACCCGATGATGGTCTTGAGGATGATGAGGGAGGGCTTATTGCGCTCACCCTGCGCGGCCAGGAGCGCGTCATAGAGCGCCTGAACATCTTCGTGGTACTCGCCGGTCTTCTTCCAGTCGACCGTCTGCACCTGCCAGCCGTACGCCTCGTAGCGCTTCGCGACATCCTCGGTGAAGGCGATGTCGGTGTCGTCCTCGATCGAGATCTGGTTCGAGTCGTAGATCGCGATGAGGTTGCCGAGCTGCTGGTGGCCGGCGAGCGAGGAGGCCTCGGCGCTGACGCCCTCCTGCAGGTCGCCGTCGCCCGCGATGACGTAGGTGTAGTGGTCGAACGGGCTCTCGCCGTCGGCCGCATCAGGGTCGAACAGGCCGCGCTCGTAGCGTGCCGCGTAGGCGAAACCCACGGCGGAAGCGATCCCCTGGCCGAGCGGGCCTGTCGTGATCTCGACGCCGTCGGTGTGGCCGTACTCCGGGTGGCCTGGAGTCTTCGATCCCCAGGTGCGGAGGGCCTTCAGGTCGTCGAGCTCGAGGCCGTAGCCGCCGAAGTAGAGCTGCACGTACTGGGTGAGCGAGGAGTGGCCCGCGGAGAGGATGAAGCGATCGCGGCCGACCCAGCGGGGGTCGGATGGATCCTGACGCATGACCTTCTGGAACAGCAGGTAGGCGGCGGGCGCGAGGCTCATCGCCGTTCCCGGGTGGCCGTTCCCGACCTTCTCAACGGCGTCGGCGGCGAGAATCCGTGCCGTGTCGACCGCTTTCCTGTCGAGCTCGTCCCAGGAGAGTTCAGCCACTGAATGTCGACCTTTCGCGTGCGGGGCAGCGACGACGCGCCCCGGGGTGGTGTCCGCTCGCCTTGCCGGACGTCGACGGCGCACCGTGCGCGCCGAGGCATCGTCAGGGAGAGGATGGGAGAGGCGCGCGCGGTTGGCGAGCAGTGACAATCCTAGTCGGAAGCCATTCCCTCGTCGGATGCGGCTCCCGGATGTATCGCCCGCATTCTTGACGCATGCCCGGCCGCCGCGATACCGTGCGCGATTTCGCGGTGCACTCAGTGCGCCGTCACCACCTGCATCACTGATGCAGGTCATATGCACCATAGATGCTATGCTGTTGGCATGCGGACGACTGTGCGACTCGATCCGGAGGTGGCGGCCGCGGCGGAACGACTGCGCGCCGAGCGCCGGATCGGCCTCGGCGAAGCCGTCAACGAACTCGCTCGCGCGGGTCTCGCCCGTGCGGAGAGGTCCGGATCCTTCCAACAGCGCACGGCGAGCGTCGGGGTGAAGGTCGACGTAACGAACATCGCGGATGCGCTGGAACTGCTCGATCAGTACGACGTCGAGGCCGCCGGGTGATCGTCGACGCGAATGTCCTGCTCTACGCCGTCGACGAACGGTCTCGTTTCCACGGTCAGGCCCGCGACTGGCTGAGCGCCGCGTTGAACGGGGTGGAACGCGTGGGGTTGCCCTGGGCGTCGCTGCTCGCCTTCCAGCGCATCATCACGCATCCGCGAGCTACCACCGACCCACTCACGCCGGGGGAGGCGTGGGGTTTCGTCTCCGACTGGCTCGACGCCGACCAGGCCTGGGTGCCGGTCCCCGGCAACCGCCACCGGCAGGTGCTCGGCGCGCTTCTCGTCGACGGGGAACTGCGCGGGAACCTCGTTACGGACGCGCACCTCGCGGCCCTCGCCATCGAGCACGGCACCGGCATCTGCTCATTCGACAGTGACTTCGCCCGGTTCGCGGGCCTGCACTGGGTGAGCCCCGCCCTCCTCTCCTGACGGCCCGAGCCCAGCGTCGCCGCGTAGACTGACGGCAGCCGAGCCGATCCGAGGAGCCATGCAGCAGTCCGCCCAGAGCGCGCCCGCGCCGGCATCCCCCGACACCACGGATGCCGCACCCTCGCCCGGCCGCATCGGCTTCCGGCGCACGGCGCTCGCCTACCTCGCGCTCACCAAGCCGCGAGTCATCGAGCTGCTGCTCGTGACGACCGCGCCGGTCATGGTGCTCGCGGCCCACGGCCAGCTCGACCTGCGCTTCCTCGGGCTGCTCGTCGCGACGCTCCTCGGCGGCGCCCTCTCGGCGGGCAGCGCCAACGCGTTCAACTGCTACCTCGACCGCGACATCGACCGGCTCATGAAGCGCACCCGGAACCGCCCGCTCGTCACGGGCGAGCTGAGTCCGCGCCAGGCGCTCGTCTTCTCGTGGATCACGGGCGTCGTGTCGATCGTCGTGCTGTGGGTGTTCACCACCTGGCTCGCCGCCGTGCTCTCGGCCGTCGCGATCGCGTTCTACGTGCTCGTCTACACCCTCATCCTCAAGCGCCGCACCCCGCAGAACATCGTGTGGGGCGGCATCGCCGGCTGCATGCCCGTGCTCATCGGCTGGGCGGCCGTCACCGGCACGCTCGACTGGGCCCCCGTCATCCTGTTCGGCATCGTCTTCCTCTGGACGCCGCCGCACTACTGGCCGCTCTCGATGCGGTACCGGGACGAGTACGCCGCCGCGGAGGTGCCGATGCTCGCTGTCGTGCGCGGGCGCACCACGGTCGGGCTCCAGGTGGTGCTGTACGCCTGGGCGACCGTTGTCTGCTCGCTGCTGCTCGTGCCGCTCGCGCCGATGGGCGCGCTCTACACGATCGTCGCGGTGCTGTCCGGTGTGTGGTTCCTCGTCGAGTCGCACCGGCTGTACGCGGCGGCGATCCGGCCGGGCGAGCTGAAGCCCATGCGCGTGTTCCACGCGAGCATCAGCTACCTGACGCTCGTGTTCCTCGCGGTCGGCGTCGACCCGCTGCTGCACCTGCCGATCCCGGCTCTGCATCCGTGAGAACCCCGCTCGGCTGGGCGGCGTCCCGCTGGACGCTCGGCCCGCGCGCCCTGCGCTGGTCGACGACCGCGGCGCTCGTGGCCTCCGTGCTCATCGTGCTCGGCGGTGTCACCGTGCGAGTCACCGGATCGGGCCTCGGCTGCCCGAGCTGGCCCGCCTGCACCGAGGGCTCGCTCATCGCGACGCCGGAGCTCGGCATCCACGGGGCCATCGAGTTCGGCAATCGGATGGTCACGAGCCTGCTCATCGCGGCCGTCGGCTGGGCGATCATCGCGGCACGCCTGCAGCGGCCGCGCGACCGCACGCTCACACGGCTGGCCTGGTCGATGTTCTGGCTCGTCGTCGCCAACGCGGTCGCGGGCGGGATGAGCGTCTGGTACAGCCTCAACCCGTGGATCGTGGCGCTGCATTTCGTGCTCGCCATGGGGCTGCTCGCTTGCGCGACGTTCACCTGGCATCGCGCGAGGTCTCATGGCGGGGACGGGCCACGTCCCTCCGCAGCCTCGCGCGGGATCGCGTGGACGCTTGCCGTCTCGAGCGCCCTGCTGATCGCCGCAGGCACCCTCGTCACCGGTTCCGGACCGCACGCGGGCGACTCGAACGAGGTGCCGCGGATGGGGTTCGCCTGGACGACGGTGGCGCTCGTGCACGGGGCGCTCGCGCTCGTCGTGCTGCTGCTCGCGGCCGCGCTCGCCTTCCGGCTGCGCACCGAGGAGGGCGGGAGGCTCGCGCTCGGCCGGGTCGGGATCTTCCTGCTGGTGCTGCTCGTGCAGCTCACCGTCGGGGTGACGCAGTCGCTCGTCGGGCTGCCGGAGCTGCTCGTCGTCGTGCACGTCGTGCTCGCCGCGCTCGTCTGGATCGGGGCGCTGCGGGTGCTGCTCGATGCGGATCCGCGGTTGTGGGCGGTGCACGAGGGGCAACTCGACGGGGGTGATGCGGGGGCTGGTTTCGATACGCGGCCTGCGGCCGCTACTCAACCAGCAGGCAACACCGCCAACCACCCCGTTGGCTGAGTAGCAGCGCAGCGGCGTATCGAAACCAGCTCCCGACGCGGCGCATCCCAACTCCGCCCCTGTAGACTCGACAGGTTGGAGCGCACGGGCGTGAAAGCGCCCGACGCACCCGGAATGCCGACACGAGCGGAATGGTTCGCTTCGGTGGAAGAGAGGTAGCCCCATGTCAGACGTGCTCATCGACCGTCCTGAGCTCGCGAGCCTCGGTCAATACGAGTTCGGCTGGGCCGACTCCGACGAAGCGGGCGCCTCGGCGCGTCGCGGGCTCTCCGAGGACGTCGTCACCGACATCTCGCGCCTCAAGAACGAGCCGGACTGGATGCTGAAGAACCGTCTCAAGGCGCTCAAGATCTTCGACATGAAGCCCATGCCCACCTGGGGGGCCGACCTCTCGGGCATCGACTTCGACAACATCAAGTACTTCGTCCGGTCCACCGAGAAGCAGGCGTCCAGCTGGGAGGAGCTCCCGGAGGACATCAAGAACACCTACGAGAAGCTCGGCATCCCGGAGGCGGAGCGCCAGCGTCTCGTGGCGGGCGTCGCCGCCCAGTACGAGTCCGAGGTGGTCTACCACCAGATCCGCGAGGACCTCGAGAAGCAGGGCGTCATCTTCCTCGACACCGACACCGCCCTCAAGGAGCACCCGGAGATCTTCCAGGAGTACTTCGGAACCGTCATCCCGGCGGGCGACAACAAGTTCGCCGCGCTCAACACGGCGGTGTGGTCGGGCGGCTCCTTCGTCTACGTGCCGAAGGGGGTGCACGTCGAGATCCCGCTGCAGGCGTACTTCCGCATCAACACCGAGAACATGGGCCAGTTCGAGCGGACGCTCATCATCGCCGACGAGGGCTCCTACGTGCACTACATCGAGGGCTGCACGGCCCCGATCTACAAGTCCGACTCGCTGCACTCCGCGGTCGTCGAGATCATCGTCAAGAAGAACGCCCGCGTGCGCTACACGACCATCCAGAACTGGTCGAACAACGTCTACAACCTCGTCACCAAGCGCGCCCGCGCCGAGGAGGGGGCGACGATGGAGTGGATCGACGGCAACATCGGCTCCAAGGTGACGATGAAGTACCCCTCGATCTTCCTCGTGGGCGAGCACGCCAAGGGGGAGACCCTCTCGGTCGCGTTCGCGGGCCCCGGCCAGCACCAGGACGCCGGCGCGAAGATGATCCACATGGCGCCCTACACGACGAGCTCGATCGTGTCGAAGTCGATCGCCCGCGGCGGAGGCCGCGCCGGATACCGCGGCGAGGTGCGGGTGGACGCGAACGCCCACCACTCGGCCAACACGGTGCGCTGCGACGCGCTCCTCGTCGACACCGTCTCGCGGAGCGACACCTACCCGGCCATCGACATCCGCGTCGACGACGTCCAGCTCGGCCATGAGGCCACCGTCTCGCGCGTCTCGGAGGAGCAGCTGTTCTACCTGCAGTCCCGCGGCATGCCGGAGGACGAGGCGATGGCGATGATCGTGCGCGGTTTCATCGAGCCGATCGCGCGCGAGCTGCCGATGGAGTACGCGCTCGAACTCAACAAGCTCATCGAGATGAGCATGGAAGGCAGCGTCGGCTAAGTGAGCACCCCCGTTCAGACTGAACAGCACGGCCTGACGGAGCACTCGCACGGCGGATGGGCCACCGTGCCCGTGCAGACCCGTTCGGAGCGCTTCGCCTCGACCGTCCACGCCGAGTTCCCCGAGGTCACCGGCCGTGAAGCCGCGTGGAAATTCGCGCCCGTCGAGCGGCTGCGCGAACTCATCGACGGCGAGCTCGACGGCAGCCCGTACGCGATCCTCTACCCGGAGGCGGCGGGCACGCAGGTGGAGTGGATCGACCGCAGCCACGAACTGGTCGGCGCGGCGGGCACGCCGGAGGACCGCGCCGCGGCCAACGCGTGGACGAGCTTCGAGAAGGCGTTGCACATCGACCTCGAGGGGGAGTCCGAGACGCTCACTGTCACCCGGGCCGCCCTGGGAGCCGCTCCGCGCGCCGCTCACACCGTGATCTCCGCCGGCAAGGGCGCGACCGGCCTCGTCGTGCTCGACAGTCGAGGCGACGCGCGACTCACCGAGAACCTCGAGATCGTGCTCGAGGCGGATGCGAGAGTCACCGTCGTCTCGGTGCAGGAGTGGGACGACACCGCGCTGCACCTCGCGAGCCAGTTCGCGCGCGTCGGCCACGGCGCATCCCTCACCCACATCGTCGTCTCCCTCGGCGGCTCGGTCGTGCGGGTCAACCCGGCCGCCCACCTCGCCGAGGAGGGCGCGGAGGCCGAGTTGTACGGCGTGTACTTCGCGGATGCCGGACAGCACCTCGAGCAGCAGGTGTTCGTGCACCACGACGCCCCGCACACTCGCAGCCGCGTCACCTATAAGGGCGCGCTCAACGGCGACGGCGCGCACACCGTGTGGATCGGCGACGTGCTCATCGCCCCGAACGCCACGGGCACCGACAGCTACGAGCAGAACCGCAACCTCGTGCTCTCCGACGGCACGCGCGCCGACTCGATCCCCAACCTCGAGATCGAGACGGGCGACATCGAGGGCGCCGGCCACGCATCCGCGACGGGGCGCTTCGACGACGAGCAGCTGTTCTACCTGCAAGCGCGCGGCATCCCGGAGGATGAGGCCCGCCGCCTCGTCGTGCTCGGCTTCCTCAGCGAGATCGTGCAGAGAATCGGCGAGCCCGTGCTCGAGGCGCGGCTGCACGAGGCGCTCGAGCTCGAGCTGCAGGCGGCACGATGAGCGCACACCGGGTGTGCGCCGTCGAGGAGCTGGCGCCCGCGACGGCCAGGCGCGTCGTGCTCGACGGTGTCCCGATCGCGGTCGTACGGGATTCCGGGGGCGAGGTGCACGCCATCGGCGACACCTGCACCCACGGCGACATCTCCCTCTCGGAGGGCTTTGTCGAGGACGACGGACTCGAGTGCTGGGCGCACGGCTCCAAGTTCTCCCTCACCACCGGAACCCCCCTCAACCTCCCGGCCTACGAGCCGGTTCCCGTCTTCGCGGTCGAGATCATCGACGGCGAGGTGTACATCGACCCGGCCACACGGCTGACCGTCTGAAAGGCAGACATGAGCACCCTCGACATCCGCGACCTCAAGGTCTCGATCGAGACCGATCAGGGCACCAAGCACATCCTCAAGGGCGTCGACCTCGCCATCAACGAGGGCGAGATTCACGCCGTCATGGGCCCCAACGGCTCCGGCAAGTCGACCCTCGCCTACACGATCGCCGGCCACCCCCGGTATCACGTCGAGGGCGGATCGATCAGCTTCGACGGCCAGGACGTGCTCGCGATGAGCGTCGACGAGCGCGCGCGCGCCGGCCTTTTCCTTGCGATGCAGTACCCGGTCGAGATCCCCGGCGTCACGGTCACCAACTTCCTGCGCACCGCCAAGACGGCGATCGACGGCGAGGAGCCCTCCATCCGCCACTGGGGTGCGACCGTGAAGGATGCCATGGGCAAGCTGCGCATGGACTCGTCGTTCGCCGCGCGCAACGTCAACGAGGGCTTCTCGGGCGGCGAGAAGAAGCGCCACGAGATCCTGCAGCTCGAACTGCTGAAGCCTAAGTTCGCGATCCTCGACGAGACCGACTCCGGCCTCGACGTCGACGCGCTCAAGATCGTCTCGGAGGGCGTCAACCGCGCTCATCAGGAGACCGGGCTCGGGGTGCTGCTCATCACCCACTACACGCGCATCCTGCGTTACATCAAGCCGGACTTCGTGCACGTATTCGTCGACGGCAAGGTCGCCGAGGAGGGCGGGCCGGAGCTCGCCGAGCGCCTCGAGGACGAGGGCTACGACCGCTACCTCGTCGCACAGGCGTGATCTGCGGTGCCGCAGCTACCCTAGACGCATGCCCACCTCGCTCGAGTCCGCGCTCTTCGACCAGGTCGAGGAGGGGCTGAAGAACGTCATCGACCCCGAGCTCGGGGTCAACATCGTCGACCTCGGCCTCGTGTACGACCTCGCCTGGGACGAGGAGGCCGACGCGCTCATCATCTCGATGACCCTCACCTCGGCCGGCTGCCCGCTCACCGACGTCATCGAGGAGCAGACCGGGCAGGCGCTCGACGGCATCGTCGAGCGGTTCCGCATCAACTGGGTGTGGATGCCGCCGTGGGGTCCGGAACGCATCACCGATGACGGCCGCGACATGATGCGCGCCATCGGCTTCTCCATCTAGCGCCCTCGCGCTCCCGCTCCTCCGGCTTCTGCGTCCCTCACCTCACCTCACCCCCTCCTGTCCCCTCAGAAATGCAGGAGAAATCCCCCGGCTGATCTCCGCCATCCCGGAAACACCGGGATAACTCGGCGCGCTCCGAAATTTCTCCTGCATTTCTGAAATGGGAGGGCGCATCCGTCATCGCACGCTCCGGATGAACCACACGGCGAAGGAGCCCAGCAGCGCGAACACGATGCCGAACGGGAAGAGTGCCGCGTAGCCGCCGAGGGAGATGATGAGCGCCGCGATGCCGGGCGCGATCGTGCCGGGGATGAACGACGCGATGTTCAGCACGCCGAGGTCCTTCGCGAAGGTCGCCGACGACGGCAGCACCTCGGTGATGAGCGCCGTGTCGACCGACTGGAACAGTCCGAATCCGATGCCGAGGATGACGTTCATGACGATGATCCCGGTCGTGGTCGGCCAGACCCACGGCACGACGAGGGCGACGGCGATGAACGTCGACGCGGCGAAGATGAACGCCTTGCGACGGTTGAGACGGTCGGACAGCGGGCCCGAGACGAGGAGCGCGACGAGGCCGAGCGGGATCGCCGCGAGCGTCATGAACGGGGCGAACGCCGCGGCACCGTCGCGGCCGAGACCGATGTAGTCGATGAGGAGGTAGAGCGAGTAGCTCGTGACGAGCGCGTAGCCGAGATAGAGCAGCAGGCGGCCGAGGAACGCCCAGAAGAAGTCGGGGTGCGCGATCGGCGAGACCCAGTAGGCGCGCAGCACATCGCGCCAGCGGAACGGCGCGATCTCGAGGTCGCGCGAGGAGGTGTCGCGGTTGAACACGCAGAACAGCACCATGATCACGACGATGCCGGCGGCGATCGTGAGGTAGCCGGGCACGATGAGGTCGCGGAACGCCGAGCCGAGGAACGATCCGGCAACCCCGGCGACGACGGCGCCCAGGCCGCTGACGGCGGCGAAGCTGCCGCGGGCGCGACGCGGCACGCGATCCGGGATGACTGCCGTGAGCGGGCCGCTCGAGAGCGCGTACGCCCCCTGGGACACCGCCCACAGGATCGTGATTCCGGCGAGCTCGTGCATGAACCCCATCGCGACGAGCGCCGCCCCGCCCACGGTCGCCCCGCCCACGAGCCACGGTGCGCGGCGGCCGAAGCGCGACCGGGTGCGGTCGGAGAGCAGGCCGCCGAGCGGCTGCGCGACGAGCGAGACGACGGATGCCGAGGTCACGACGACGGCGAGATTGGTCACCTTGTTCTCTGGGTCGAGGTCGTTGACCTGCAGTCCGAGCAGCAGGCCCGACACCGCGCCGCCGATGATCCAGACCGCCGCATAGGCGGGCAGGGTCCACACCAGCAGGCGCAGCAGCGGGCCGCGGACCTTGACGGCGCCCTCGTAGGAGCCGTCGAGCACTGTCACGGGCGCGGACTCGGCCGGCTGCGCTGACTGCTCTGTCACGGCATCCCTCGTCGTCGGTGGGCCTCGATGCGCACCAGTGTTCTCCGATTTGCAAAAAGAGACAAGCGCTTTACAAAAAGTCATGCGGCGGTCACGATGGAGCCAGCGCGAAGGAGAGCACATGGCCAACGAGGTCGCGGCCGACCCCGGCCGTCGCACGACGGGCCAGGGCGTGACAATCTACGAGGTCGCCGAGCGTGCGGGCGTGAGCATCGCCACGGTGTCGCATGCCCTCAACCGGCCAGAGCGGGTGGCAGAGCACACCCGTCGGCGGGTCATCGACACCGCGGAAGAGCTCGGCTTCGTGTCCCGCGGACGCGGTCGTGCGGTGCGCGCGCTGCGCCGCATCGCCGTGTCGGGGCCGTTCAGCACCCATCCGTCCTATCTGCCGCGGATGCTGGAGATCGTGCAGTGCGCGCCAGAGGTCGACGTCGTCGTGGTGGACGACTCCCCGGGCGGCGGTGATCCCGTGCTCGACCGACTCGAGGTGCGGGGCCCGCTGGACGGGGTCGTGCTGATGGGCGCGGAACCGACCGAGCGCCTGGCCGACGAGCTCGCCGGAGCCGGAGTGCCGGTCGTGCTCGTCGACCATCCCTCCACGCGATACACCAGCGTGACCGTGAACGACGCGGCCGGCGGCGCGCTCGTGGCCGATCACCTCCTGGATGCCGGAGCCCGCCGCGTGGCCTGGGTCAGTCCCGCCCCGCCGGAGAGCGGGGTCGTCACCACCGGTGAATTGCGACTGCGCGGATTCACCGGCCGGCTGGCCGAGTGCGGGTACCGGAACGAGGTGCCGTGGATCATCTGCGACGACTCGATCGCCGGGGGCCGTGCCGCCGCCACGGAACTCGCGACCGTTCGCGCTGACGCCGTGTTCGCCCTTCACGACGTCATCGCCGCTGGCGTCGCGGCCGGACTGGCGGAGGCCGGGCTGCGCGTGCCGGAGGACGTGCAGGTGGTCGGCTACGACGACGTCGACATCGCGGAACTGGCCGGGCTGACCACCGTGCACCAACCGCTGCGCGAGACCGGCGCGATCGCGATGGAGCTGCTGAGGGCGCTGCGCGCCGACCCCTCTCGACCCGTCGCGCACGTGACCCTCATTCCCGAGCTCGTGGTGCGCGGCACCACCAGGCCGGGGGCAGCGGATGGCTGACTCCCCGTTGGAGCAGGCACTGCCCGAGCTCGCGGCGCTCGTCGCGGACGCGGTGTCGCGGCTCGCCCCCGGAGGCGGCCCGATGCCCGAGCCGGCCCCTGCCGACCCCGCGCTGCGGGCCGGCTGGCTCGAGCAGGTGGCGCTCATCCGCGCCCGGCACGACAGCTCGGCGCTCGAGGCCGGGGTCCTCCTCGACGAGCTGCTGCGCGATGCCCTCGGCGACGATCCGCTCGGCATCGGCGACACGCCCGTCGAGGTCCAGTGGGGGCACGCAGCTCCGGCCGTCGGCCTGCGCGTGTACCGTCCGGCATCCGACCGCGAGCTCCCGGTCGTGGCACTCGTGCACGGCGGCGCCTACTGGATGGGCGGCGGGGCGGCCGGCTGGCGGCTCAACGACGCGCTGTGCCGACGCCTGGCCACCGGGTGCCCGCCGTGGTCGTCGGCGTCGACCACCGGCTCGCGCCGGAACATCCGTATCCGGCACCGGTCGACGACGTGGTGATGGCACTCGAATGGATCGCGGAGAACGCCCAGCGGCTCGGGGCCGATGCCGGCCGCACGGCACTGTTCGGCATCAGCTCCGGTGGCAATCTCGCGGCCGCAGCAGCCCACCGCTCGCTCGACGGCGCAGCTCCCCGGCCCGCCGCGCTCGTGCTTCAGTGCCCCTCGCTCAACCTGAGCTTCGCGTCGAGTCGTTTCGAAGCCGACGAGGCGTCCGTCGAGGGCGCCCGCCGGATCGTCGCACTCTACGCGGGCGCCACCGACCCGACCGACCCCGGCCTGTCGCCCGGCCTTCGGCAGCGGCTGGGCGGACTGCCGCCGACCCTCGTGATCACGGCGGATTTCGACCCGCTCACCGCCGACTCCGCGAGATACGTGCAGCGTCTGGGAGAGGCGGGGGTGGCCGTGACCTGGCATCCCTACCCGATGACCCACACCGTGGCGATGCCGGAGGTCTTCGTGCGCATGCACGATGAGACCGTCGCGTGGCTCGCCGGGGTGCTCGCATGACCGCGCCCGTGACGACCGGCGCGCCGGGTGCCCCGCCGCGCATGGGGCGCTGGGCGCGGGCCGAGTACGCCCGGCTGTCGGCCTCCGACGGGATGCCCCTGGCCAGCCACGACGGCATCCGCGTCGAGACGGACATCCGCGTGCGCGCCACCGACGGCGCGGAGCTGCTCACCGACCACTGGTTCGCGGAGGGCGCGGCCGGCACGACCGTGCTCATCCGCACCCCGTACGGGCGCACCGGAATGCCGGGCATCGCCCGGTTCCTCGCCGAGCGGGGGCACCACGTCGTCATCCAGAGCTGCCGCGGCACCTTCGGCTCGGGCGGCGAGTTCCGGCCCCTGCACGACGAGGCCGCCGACGGCCAGGCCGCGATGGCGTGGCTGCGCGCGCAGCCCTGGGCGACGGGTCGCGTGCATTCCTACGGTTTCAGCTATCAGGGCGTGACCCAGTGGGCGCTCTGCGAGGGACCTGACCGGCCCGACGCGATGGTGATCGGCGTGTCGGCGCGGCACTTCGATGATGCCATCGTCTATCCGGGGGGCGGCTTCGCGATGGAGACCGTGCTCACCTGGTCGTACGCTCTCGCGATGCAGGAACGATCGTGGCCGGTGCGGATGTGGCGGCTCGCCACGGCGCTGCCGCGGGTGGCGCGCGGCGCCCTCGCGATCCCGCCAGAGGACGCCGTGCTCGTCGCACTGGGCGAGCGCGCAGCGTTCTTCGAGGACTGGCTCGCGCATTCCGCGCCCGGCGATCCGTGGTGGGAACCGCTGCACTTCGCCGACCGTCCCGGCTCGACACCCCCGGTGACGCTGCTGGCCGGATGGCAGGATCTCTTCCTGCTCGGCGGTTTCGCCGACTACCGGGCGCTGCGCGATCGGGGAGACGCTGTCCGGCTCGTGGTGGGGGATTGGACGCACGGCAGCGAAGGAACCGGCGTCGTCGCGGTGCGCGAGCTGCTGCGCGGCTTCGAGGCGGCGGCGCCGGTGTCGGGGGCGCCCGTGGCCGAGGCCCCCGTGCCCGACGCCCCCGTGCGGATCGAGGTGACCGGCGGGCCGGGCTGGCTGGACCTGGAAGACTGGCCCCCGCGATCCGAGCCGCGCACCTGGATGCTCCGGCCAGGAGGTGCGCTGTCGGAGGGTGCGGCCGACCCGGGCGAGTCGACGGTGACCTACCGCTACGAACCCGCGGACCCCACGCCGGAGGCCGGAGGCCGCACGCTCAACCCCTTCGTCTTCGGCCGGCGCGACCAGCGGCCGCGCGAGCGCCGCGCCGACGTGCTCGTCTTCACGAGCGATCCGCTCGACGACGATCTCACCGTGATCGGAGACCCTGAGCTGGAGCTCACCTTCAGCTCGACGGCGCCCCGCCCCGATGTGTTCGTGCGGGTCTGCGTGGTCGATGAGAAGGGCGTGTCGCTACCGGTCAGCGACGGGTTCCGGCGCCTGAACGCGGAGGTCGCGCCGGGCGGGCACCGCCGTGTCCTGCTCGAGCTCGCGCCGATGGCGCACCGCTTCGCGGCGGGCCGTCGCATCCGGGTTCAGGTGTCGTCCGGATCGCACCCGATGTTCCTGCGGAACGCCGGCACGCCGGATCCGCTGCACGACTTCACTCGCCTCGTGCCGAGCGAGCAGACCGTGGTTTTGGGCGGCCGGGAGCCGAGCGCGCTGCGGCTCCCGGTGGCGGGATGAGCGCGCTGCGCTGTCCGGCCCGACAGGACAACATCCAACACGCTCAGAAGGAGGGCCCCATGACCGACCCCACGACGCTCGAGCCCGGTATCCGGGCCTGGCTGGCGCGCATCGCCGAGCTCGACACCGAGCTGCCCGCCGTCGACTCGCTCGACTTCGCGGCGCGACGGGATCGCGAGCGGCGGCTCTCCGACCGGCTCGCCGCCGAGTTCAGCCGCCCCGTCGATCCGGGCGCGCGGATCGAGGAGACCGAGATCGCGGGACGGTACGCGCACCGCATCCGGCCGCGCGGCTCCGGCGGCCCGCTGCCGACGCAGCTGTTCCTGCACGGCGGCGGCTTCGTCTCGGGGACAGCCCGCGAACTCGCCAACGACAGCGTGTTGTCGGAACGATCCGTCGCCGCCGGGGTGCAGATCATCTCGATCGACTACCGGCTCGCTCCCGAGCATCCGTACCCCGCCGCGGTCGACGACGCCCTCGCCGTGCTGGACGCCCTCGCGGACGATCCCGTGCGCTGGGGGGCGGATGCGGACCGCCTCGGCGTCGGCGGCGGCTCGGCCGGTGGCCACGTCGCGGCCGTCGCGTGCCTGCGCCTGCGTGAGCGGGAGCGCGCGGGCGAGGGCGGTGCCCGCCTCATCCACGCGCTGCTGGAGGTTCCCGCACTGGATCTCACGGCCGACTGGCCGTCGGTCGCCGAGTTCGCCTCACCGGGAGAAATCGAAGGGGCACAGGCCGTCGCGGCGGCGTACCGTGGCACGGGGCCGGTCGACGACTGGTTCGCCCCGGTGCGGGTGGACGATCTCTCCGGCCTGCCGCGCACCCTGGTGATGACCGCCGAGTTCGATCCGCTGCGCGACGCTGCCGAGGGGTACGCGCGACGGCTCGCTGCGGCAGGGGTCGACGCCGAGCTGCGCCGAGGGATCGGTCAGCTGCACGGCACCCAGGGACTCACTGCTGCCGTCGCGTCCACTCAGCGATGGCAGGATGCCGCGATCGCCGAGCTACGCCTCGGCTACGCCGCCGGCCGCTGACGGGCGCCCACCGCTGAC
>JASGGJ010000036.1:0-22196 GCA_047605085.1 Protaetiibacter sp. | reverse complement strand
CTCCATCGACTCGAACAGCGGCGGACTCACCCGGCGCCCCGAGATCGCGGTGCGCAAAGGACCGAACGCCGTGCGCGGCGCTAGACCCAGTCCGCCATCCTCCAGCGGGGCGAGCAGGGCGGCGCGCAACGCGCCCTCGATCTCGACCCGGCCGAACTCGGCGAGCCCCTCGAGCGCCGCCTGCGAGGCGTCGAGCACGAGGCGCGCCGCCTCGGCATCCTTCGGCAGCGCATCCGCCTCGTACTCGAGCGCGTCGTCCGCGGTGAACAGGAAGGCGAGCATGCCGCGCGCTTCGCCGAGCACCGTCACGCGCTCCTGGACGAGCGGGGCCGCCTCCCGCAGGATCGCCCGCTCCGCCTCGGTGGGCGGGTCGGCGACGAGGCCCGCGAGATACGGCACGATGCGCTGCGCGAAGTCGGCGGGCTCCAGCATCCGGATGTGGTCGCCGTTGATCGCGTCCGCCTTCTTCTGGTCGAAGCGAGCCGGGTTGGGGTTGACGTCGCGGATGTCGAAGGCGGCCGTGAACTCGGCTTGCGTGAACACGTCGCGGTCGGGGCCGATCGACCAGCCCAGCAGCGCCAGGTAGTTGAGCAGCCCCTCGGGGATGAAGCCGCGGTCGCGGTGGTGGAACAGGTTCGACTCCGGATCGCGCTTGCTGAGCTTCCTCGCGCCCTCCCCGTAGACGAGCGGCATGTGCGCGTACTGCGGGATGGCGTCGGTCACCCCGAGCTCGATGAGCGCGAGGTAGAGCGCGATCTGGCGGGGCGTCGACGAGAGGATGTCCTCGCCGCGGAGCACGTGGGTGATGCCCATGAGAGCGTCGTCGACGGGGTTCACGAAGGTGTAGAGCGGGGCGCCGTTCGGCCGCACCACGACGAAGTCGGTGAAGCTCCCGGCCGGGAAGGTGATCTCGCCGCGGATGAGGTCGTGGAAGCTGAGCTCGGTGTCCGGCACCCGCAGGCGCAGGCTCGGCATCCGCCCCTCGGCGCGGAACGCCGCGCGCTGGTCCTCGGTGAGCTCGCGCTCGAAGTTGTCGTAGCCCTGGCGCGGGTCGCGGCCGGCTGCGCGGTTGCGCGCCTCCATCTCCTCGGGCGTCACGAAGCTCTCGTAGAGGTGCCCGGATGCCGTCAGCCGTTCGACGAGCCCCCGGTAGATCTCGGTACGCTGCGACTGGCGGTACGGGCCGTGCGGGCCGCCCTTCTCGACGCCCTCGTCCCAGTCGATGCCGAGCCAGTCGAGCGCGTCGATGAGCTGCAGGTAGCTCTCCTCGGAGTCGCGCGCGGCATCGGTGTCCTCGACGCGGAACACGAGCTTGCCGCCCGTGTGGCGCGCGTACGCCCAGTTGAACAGTGCGGTGCGCACCATCCCGACGTGGGGGGTGCCGGTGGGTGAGGGGCAGAACCGCACGCGCACCTCGGCGCCGGTCGCGGTGGAGAATGGGAGCGACATCGCCTCGATCCTATCGGGGCCGCGCTCGGCTGGATCGGGGCGTCAGCCGAGGGCGAGGGCGGCGGATGCGGCGAGCGCGAGAGCGACGCCGGCCGCCTGGAGGGGGGTCAGGCGCTCGCGCAGCACGGCGAGCGCGAGCAGCACGGTGCCGAGCGGGTAGAGGGAGGCGAGCACGCCCATGATCGCGAGCTGCCCCTGGTGCAGTCCCCATACCAGCAGTGCGTTCGCGATCGCCATCGTGAGGCCGGCGGCCACCGCGAACAGCAGCCCGGGGCGACGCGCGGCGGCGGGCGGCGCATCCGGAGTGCCCCACCATGAATCGTGGCGCACGAGGCGCCGCGTCACGAGCACGATGGCGAACAGCGCGGCGCCCGCCACGAGGTCGACGAGCAGCGGCGCATACTGCGACTCGGGTGGCGTCCACTCCATGACGACGTTGTATCCGCCGAAGCCGACCCCCGATGCCACCGCGAGCGCGACGACCCGGGCTCCGACGCTCCCGCCCTGCTGTTCGCGCGTCACCCCGAGCAGCACGGCCGCGACGACGAGGGCGGCGAGGGCGAGGTAGCCGAGCGGGGAGAAGCGTTCTCCGCGCGCGATGCCGACGACCGCCGGGATGAGCGCGGCGACGGCTGCCGTGGTGGGCGAGACGACGCTCATCGGCCCGATCGCGAGCGCCGCGTAGAACGTCCAGATCGCGATCGCCCCGGCGAGTCCCGCGAGCCCGCCGAGCCACAGCGCCTCGCTCGACCACACCGATCCGACGAGCGGGGTGAGCGCGGCGATCGGCACGGCGGCCGCGACGAAGCTCACGAGGCTCAC
This sequence comes from Protaetiibacter sp., assembly GCA_047605085.1. Taxonomy (GTDB): domain Bacteria; phylum Actinomycetota; class Actinomycetes; order Actinomycetales; family Microbacteriaceae; genus Homoserinibacter. The sequence goes on along the minus strand of JASGGJ010000036.1, from coordinate 19,925 downwards.
GAGCAGGGGCGGGACCCGGCGCGAGCCGAGGCCGCCGAGGAAGTCGGAGACGCCGTAGACGACCGCGCTCGCGAGCCCCACCAGCACGATCACCATGCGCCCATCCAAGCGGATGCCGACGACACCGCGTGGGTCCAACGACCCTGTCGCCGTCCGGTGGCTGCGCGCACGATGGGGAACGGATCCGAAGGAGGACGCCATGATCGACGTTGCGAACCCCGTCGAGGTGCTCACCGAGCAGGAGTGCTGGGGGTTGCTCGAACGCGCCCCGATGGGCAGGATCGCGCTCGCCGCGGCGGGCGAGATCGACATCTTCCCGCTCAACTTCGCGGTGCACGACGGCGCCCTGTGGTTCCGAACCGCGCCGGGCACGAAGCTCGTGGAGCTCACCGTCAATCCCGAGCTCGCGCTCGAGATCGACGGCTGGGACATCGACGAGGCGTTCAGCGTCGTCGTCAAGGGCGTCGCCGAGCGGCTCGAGCACGCCTCCGAGCTCGAGGTCGCGGAAGGCCTGCCGCTCACGCCCTGGGTTCCGACGCTCAAGTACCGCTGGGTGCGCATCCGCCCGACGTCGGTCAGCGGGCGCCGCTTCCGCCGCGGGCCGGAGCCCGAGCGGTTCTAGGGGCCGTTCTCAGGGGATCACGAGCACGTGACGGCGGTCGTCGTCCTCCAGTAGTGCGGGGATTCCCCGATCCAGCGTCGCGAGAATCGCTCCGTGCCGGGCCGCGAGATCGACCAGGTGCGCGTCCGTCACATCGCGGGAGCTGGACAGTCTCGTGAGCGCGATCCGGCCCTCGGCAGGACTCGCGTCGTCGGGGAGGAAGCGATGACCCGCTACCTTCCGGAGAGACACGAGAAGTTCCAAGGCAGCGCTCATCGCGACCCGCTCTCCGGCGATGGCGGGCTGCGTCACCAAGCGGACGAGTCCGATCTCGGTGATGGGCGTGGTGCACCACCGCTTCTGTCCGTCAAACCATCGATGCGCTCGCTCGTGATGCACATGGCTCGGCAACCCCAGTGCAAGAAGCACGTTCACGTCGAGCAGATGGAGGGCGTCCTCGTCGTCAGTAGTCATCGCGGTACTGCTTGACGAGTTCGAGAGTGATAGGGGGCCCGCCGCGCGTCTCAAGAATCGGAAAGCCGGATCGATTGAAGACGATGCGAGGCCCCGCCTCCAAGCCGCGCGCAGCCAGCCGCGACACCGCTGCCCCCAGCGAGATCGACTCGTCGCGGGCGAGGGCGCGGGCGGCGGCGAGCACCCTGTCATCCAGATCGAGCGTCGTGCGCATCACCGCATCATAGCATCGCCGCATCACTCAAGGTCCTCCGGGCCGACCCAGCGCACGCCGTCGTCGTGCACGAGCAGCGGACCGCGCAGCGGCACAGCGGCCTCCGCGCAGGAGTTGCGGACGAGGCGCAGCCACTCCCGGTCGACGTCGCGCAGCTCGGCGTCTCCGCGCCGCTCGTACGCCACGACGACGCTCTCGGCGTCGGCGTCCTCCACGAGCATGCCGAGCACGCGAGCATAGTTCTCGACGTGCTCTGGCGAAGGTCGTTTCGGCACGTAGCTCGGCATGAGGAGCGGCAGCTGCCGGTGCTCCTCGTCGAGGAACATGAGCCAGAGCTGCCGCCGGATGGCGTGGCCGAGGAGGGCGCTGGCACGCTCGAGCACCTGCTCGTCGGTCACGAGCGGTGCGTCGCGGACTTCGTCGAATCGTGGGATCGTCATCCCGCCATCGTGGACAGCCGCCGCCGCACGCGGGACCGCGACGGCCCGATCCGGGGACGGATTGCGCGGGCCAGCGGCTGTGGAGGAGAGGACTACGCGATGGCGAACGCGGGCGGGAAGACCGCGATGCGGGGGGCCGAGCGGCCGGCATCCGAGAACAGTTCGCGCACCCGGTCGCGCACCCGCTCGTTCGCGACCGTGATGGCTGCGACCGCGTCGAGCGCGACGGGGCCGGCCGCGAGCAGCTCGGCGTCCCGGAAGTCGGGATCGCTCGCGTGCAGCCGACGCAGCGCCTGGGTGCCCGCCTCGATCCCCGCCGCGAAGCGCGTGGCGACGGCGGCCGCATCCCCGTCGGCGAACACGACATCGGGGCCGAGGGCGTCGACCGGCACCGCGAGGATGACGAAGTCGGCCGCCTTCGCGGCGCGTGCCGCGGCCGACCAGTGACTGCCCGCGGCCCCCGCCCGCAACTGCTGCCAGCGCGTGGAGTCGGGCGAGACCGCGAAGGCGACGAAGGATGCGACGCTGCGCCCGTCGGGAACGGTCGCCGAGGCCCGCAGCTCGCGCGTCGTCGCCGAGCTCACATCGACGTCGGGGACGGCGCCGGCCCGCAGCTCGCCGTCGAGCGCGATCGACTCGAGGGTGCGCAGATGCGTCACGTGGTGCACGCGGCGGCCCGGCAGCCGCAGCGTCGCCGGAGCGGATGGCGCCACGGGTGCGCGGGCCGCGGTGACCGCCTGGGGGCGGGTCGTCGCGCGCGGCGCCGACCGCCGGGTCACCCCAGCTCGCGGGGCGGGGGCCGGGGTTCGCGGATAGCAGACGTCGCAGAGACCCTCGTCGAAGCCATGGATGCACTCGGCCATCCCTCCACGCTACGTCACGCGCGAGTTCTCCACGGATCGCGCGGATCCGGTGCGGCACCATCTCGCGGTCCAGCACACTGGCGGGATGAACGAACGATGCAAGCGAGCCGCACCACCAAATGTGCTACTTTGTAGCACATGGAGGAGATTGGCATCCGCGCCCTCAAGCAGAACGCATCCGCCGTCGTCGCACGCGCCGCCGCCGGAGAGTCGCTCGTGATCACCGACCGCGGTCGCGCGGTCGCGCAACTCGTGCCGTTGCAGACCTCCGTGCTCGCCCGCCTTGTGGCGGAGGGCAGCGCCATGGAGCCTAGCCGGCGGCTCGCCGAGCTCCCCGAACCCGCCGATGGCCCGCGCCTGAGCGAGACGCTGACGCAACTGCGCGCGGAGGAGCGCTACTGATGGTGGCCTACCTCGACAGCTCCGCGCTTGTGAAACTCGTGGTGCGTGAGGACGAGACCGCGGCGCTCCGCGCCTGGCTCGCCGGTGTCCCACAGTGCGCCACGAGCGTGCTCGCCCGCACCGAGGTCATCCGGGCGGTTCGTCGCGCCGCGCCGGAACTGGTCGAGGCGGCCGTCGAGGTGTGCGAGGCACTCCACCTCCTCGCCGTCCCGCCAGCAGTCTTCCGCGACGCCGCGCACCTCGATCCGCCCGAGCTGCGCAGCCTGGATGCCCTCCATCTCGCCGCGGCCCGGCTGCTCGGTGACGAGCTCTCGAGCTTCGTCAGCTACGACACCCGCCTGCTGGCAGCGGCCGAGCGCCTCGGCATGCCCGTCGCCGCCCCCGCGTGATCTCCGGGAACCCGGGGCGGTGTCAGGGAGCGGCGCGGCGACGCTCGGCGAGCAGCCAGGCGGGCGGATCGGCGTTGAGCGCCTGGATCTCGGCGGTCGTCATCGCGTCGGACGCACCCGCGCGAGCGAGACCAGAGTTGGTGATGCCGAGCCGCCTCGACACCTCGGAACGCGGATGCGGCCCCTCGGCGCGCAGGGTGCGCAGCCACCCGGGCGGGTCGGCCTGCAGCGCGGCGAGCTCCTCGCGCGAATGCTGCGCCTCGCGGAACTCGGCTGGCGCAGCCGGGAGGTGGATTCCGAGCTTCTTCGCGGCCGTCAGCGCCGAGAGGTACTGGGCCTTGGGAGGCCTGGGCTGCTGGCGGCGGTCCTCGCGCGGCTCGTCGGTCATCCTCCAAGGGTAGCCTCGGGAGACGTGGAGCCGTTCGTCGTCGCGTTCGTGCCGGGGGTGACCCCCGGCAAATGGGAGCGCATCTGGCGTGAGCGGATGCCGCGGTCGCCGCTCGAGGTGCGTCCGCTCCCCCAGGATGCGGCCCTCGCGGCGCTGCGCGACGGCTCGGTCCGGATGGCGATCCTGCGGGACGTGACCGCCGACGAGGAGTTCCACGTCATCCCGCTCTACCGCGAGCGCCCCGTCGTCCTCGCCCCGAAGGATCACCCGGTCGCCGCCTTCGACGAGCTCGCCCTCGACGAACTCGACGGCGAGACGATCCTCGGCGGGCAGGGGGCCGAGACCGTCGAGCTCGTCGCGGCGAACGTCGGCCTCGCCCTCATGCCCATGTCGGTGGCGCGCGCCCATTCGCGGCGCGACGTCGTCGCCCGCCCGCTCATCGGCGCCCCCGACTCTGGCATCGGGCTCGCCTGGCCCCGCGCATCCGAGGATCCCCGCCTCGAGGTCTTCATCGGCATCGTGCGCGGCCGCACCCCCAACTCGAGCCGCTGACCGGCGCGCTAGGGACTCGCCGGAAGCGGGGTCTCCCGCCCCGAGTCGGCCCACCCACCGGGAAGCACCGGCAGGGTGAGCACCGAGTCGCCCAGCCGAACACCGGTGATCGCGACAGGCTCCACCTCGGGCACGGGCGCGCGCGACGGCCGGGTGAGCGGCGTCAGCTGCAGCCGCACCCGGTGGCCGGGCAGGAAGGTGTGAGCGGTGTCGGAGAACGCGAGACGGAGCTCGGCGGCATCCGTCACCTCGGCGTAGCCGTCGGCGACATTCCGGGAGCGGCCGCCGGGATCGACGTCGCACACACGCGCCATCCACGCCGACCTGGGCCCAGCGGTTTCGATCGACACCTCGAGCGTCGCCGCCCCGGCCACGGCAAGCGGATGCTGCAGCACCTCGCCGGTGAAGACGATCACCCCGTCAGCGGACTCCCGCTCGGTCTGCAGCCGCACCCCGGCGTTGCGAGCGTTCAGGCTCGACCCGCCGGCGGCGGGTAGCGACGAGAAGCCGTCGACGCGCAGCGCGGCGACCACCGGCTCCGCCGGGGGCGCCTCTCGCAAGTCGAGCTGCGCGCCGAGCCACAAGCGGTGCGGCTCGCTCGGCGGCGGCCACGACTCCAGTTCGACCCAGCGCTCTTCACCGGCGATGTGGATGCGCGCGCCACTGCGCCCCTCGGGATCCTTCGCGAGGGCGAGAGTCTCGCGGAGGAACTCCGTCTCGGCGTGCGATGCGTGCGTCCACGGGCCGACGACGAGTCGCACGCGGCGGCCGAGGCTGCGCAAGCGCCGGTAGTCGGCCAGCTGCTGCCGCAGGAAGAAGTCGTGCCACCCGGCGACGAGCAGCGCCGGAGGCATCGTGTCGAGCGTCTCGGAGAGCTCGCAGGGCTTCCACCAGGGATCGTTCTCACCGTCGTGCGCGATCCATTCCTGATACGGCGGATAGTGCTCGCCCAGCAGCACGCGGTCGGCGTCGGCGGCCGGCGCCCGCAGGGCGCGCCGGTGGCGGATGCGCAGGCGCGGCATCCGCAGCCATCGACGGATCAGGCCGAGCTCCTGGTGAACGAGGCCGTCGATCCAGGTCAGCGCGGTATCGAGATCGAACAACCCCGGCTGCGGGTAGATCACGCCGCGGTGGAAATCAGACCCCGTCATGCCCAGCGCGACCGCCATCACGCCGTCGGGCCGCGATGCGAGTCCGGCGAACACCGTATAGCCGGTGTAGCTGACGCCCACCGGCATGAGCGGGCCCTCCCCCCAGGGCTGCCGGCGGATCCACGCGATCGTGTCCCGTCCGTCGGAGATCTCGTCGCGAAACGGCACGAACTCGCCCGCCGAGCCGAAGGTTCCGCGACAGCTCTGGGAGACGACGATGAGCCCTTGCCCGGCCAGATATGCGCCCAGTATGCGCATGCCGAGCGGCTCGTAGGGGTTTCGCACGAGGAACACCGGCGTGCGTTCGTCGTACTGCTGGGGCAGCACCAGGTCGGTGCGCAGCCGGGTGCCGTCGCTCATCGTCACCGCCAGGTCGAGGTGTTCGATGATCGGATGCTGCGGCGCCGGCACCCCGCTCAGCCGCCGGATCAGCGCGGTCCTAAGGCGCGACATCGGCCGGAGCGGCCTCGAGCGAACCGGTGCGCGCGACCGCCGCGAGCCAGTCGAGGCTCGGTTTCGGCGTGCGCTCGAAGGTCTCCCTGTCCCACCCGACCAGGCCGAAGGTGGGCCGGAAGCTGCCCCACTCGTAGTTGTCGAGCAACGACCAATGCAGGTAGCCACGCACCTCGACGCCGTCGGTCATCGCGCTCGCTAGCGCTTCCAGCGCGCCGCGGGTGTAGTCGATGCGCCGCGCGTCGTCGGCGGTGGCGATGCCGTTCTCGGTCACGATGACCGGCACGCCCCGCGTGAGCTCCCAGCTGTGCCGAGCAGCGATTCCGAGGGCTGGGGGAAAGTACTCCCAGCCCATGAGCGTCTTCTCGACGTCGTCTCGCACCGGCTGCGGCCCGCCCTCGCCGATGAAGGTGCGCAGATACGACTGCACCCCGACCCAGTCGTCGCCGCGCGCCGCCTCGAGGAAGACGTCTTCTCGCGGGTAGCGGTACGCATCCGTCTCGGACTCGTAGCCTGGCATGGCCTCGTAGCACTGATTGGCGATGCTCCACCCGACGCTGCGCTCGCTGGTGCGCAGCACGGCTCGCGCATCGTGGTGGGCGTCGATGAGGTTCTGCGTCACGACCGGGTCGGGTTGCGGGAGGCGCTGCGCAGCGGTGTCGCCTGGGGCTGTCACGGGCGCGGTGAGCGACATCATGTTCGGCTCGTTGATCGTGCACACCCAGTCGACGCCGTCGAGAATGGGCAGCACGGCCCTCGCGTAGCGGGCGAACAGCTCGGGCGCGTCGGGCCGGGACCACCCGCCACGACGGCTGAACCAGCGCGGGTTGGTGAAGTGGTGCAAGGTGACGTTCGGGGTCAGCCCCGATTCGAGGCAGCACTCGATCATGCGCCGGTAATGCAGGAGCATCGCCTTCGAGAATGCGCCATCCTCGGGCTCGATGCGCGCCCATTCGATGCTGAAGCGATACATCGAGAAGCCGCGCTCGGCGAGCAGGCGGATGTCCTCCGGGTAGCGGTGCAAGGAATCCGCGGCGTCGCCGGATGGCTCGGCAAGAATCGAGCCCTGCTCGTACTCACGCTCCCACCAATCGGAATTGATGTTGTTGCCCTCGATCTGGTGCGCGGCGGTGGAGGCGCCCCAGAAGAACGTCTCGGGGAAAACTCGCATGTGACAGAGTCTTTCGTTCTATTTGATGCCGGTCGTGGCGATGCCGCGGATGAAGTAGCGCTGCAAGAGCAGGAACAGCACGAGAATCGGGGTGATGATCAGCACCGAGCCGGCCAGCAGCAAGCCGTAGTCCGTCGAGTGCTGCCCCGTCGAGAACAGCGAGAGCGCGACCGGCAGGGTGTAGCCGCTCTCGCTCTGGGTCGCCACCAACGGCCACAGGAAGTTGTTCCACGAGGCCAGGAAGGTGATCACCGCGAGCGTCGCGAGCGGTGCACCGCACAGCGGCAGGACGATGCGGAAGAACAGGCGGAACTCCCCGGCCCCGTCGATGCGCGCCGCCTCCAGCAAGGCGTCGGGGATCGCCTGCATGAACTGCCGCATCAAGAACACGCCGAGCGGTGTGACCATGAAGGGCAGGACGAGCCCGAGCGCGGTGTCCAGCAGCCCCATCTTCGCCACGATGACGAACAGCGGGATGAACGTCACGACCCCCGGCACCATGAGGGTGACCATGGTGGTGACGAAGATCGCCTGACGCCCCGGGAATCGGAGCTTCGCCAGCGCGTAGCCGACCATCGAGCAGAAGATCAGGTTCGCGACAACCGTCGCGATCGCGACGACGACACTGTTCTGAAAGAAGGTGAAGAAGTGCAGATCGGTGAACCACGTCGTGAAGTTGTCCAGCGTCGGATGCTGCGGCAGCACGGTGGGCGGCCGTATCAGGTTCTCGGCCTGCGACTTGAGACTGCCCAGGTACGTCCAGACGAACGGGGTGAGCCACGCGACGAGGACGATGAGCAGGAGGATGACGAGCCAGGGCCGCATCCGGGCCGATGATGCCGGATGCGTTCGTCTGGTGCGCGTCGTTGCGGGCATGTCAGTCCTCACTCGTCCTGAACAGCCGGAATTGCAGCAACGCCAGCAGTGCGATGATCAGGAACAGGATGTAGCTCGCCGCGGATGCCGTGCCGAAGTGCCCATAGCCGAACTCCTGGAAGGTGTAGTAGACCGCCGAGCGGGTGGTGCCCAACGGGCCGCCCTGGGTCATCACGAAGGCCTCCTCGAAGAACTGCACGTAGCCGATCGTCACGAGCACGGCACCGAGCAGGAGGGTCGGCCGCAGCATCGGCAGCGTCACCGAGAAGGTGCGTCGAAGAGCGGACGCCCCGTCGACGAGCGCCGCCTCGTGCACGTCGCTCGGGATCGACTGCAAGCCGGCGAGGAAGATGATCATGAGGGTGCCGACGGTGCGCCAGACCGCCATCATGACGAGCGCCGGCAGCGCGAACGCCGGGTCGGCGAGCCAGTTCGGACCGTCGATGCCGACGAGCGCGAGCGCTTGGTTGAGCAAGCCGTCGGGTTGCAGGATGTAGCGCCACGAGACCGAGACGGCCACGAGGCTCGTCACGACCGGCGCGTAGAACCCGACGCGGAAGATCGAGACGAGCGCGCCTCTCCCGGTGTTCAGCCCCAAGGCGAGCAGCATCGCGACGGTCATCGTGATCGGCAGGGCCATCACGATGAACAGACCGGTCACCCCGAGCGATTGCCAGAACGCGGCGTCCGTGAGCAGATCGGAGTATTGCGCGATGCCGACGAAGTCCACCGCGAACGGGCTGCGGATGTCGCGGGCTTGAAAGTCGGTGAGCGACATCGCGAGCGAGGCGAGGATCGGCAGGGCCATGAACGCGCCGAACGCGATCACATAGGGCGCGGAGAACGCCCAACCGGTCAGGTTCCGGCGGCGGGCGCGCCGCCGCCGCTCGGGCAGGCGGGAAGCGGGGGGCGGAGGCGCCGGGACGCTCATGCGCCCCGGCGCCTCTGCGGTGTGCGAGGTCACTACTCGCCCAACCCCACTTCGCTTGCCTGCTGCTGCAACGACGCCAGGGCATCCTCCACGGTCATCGTGCCGCGGACCATCGGCTCGACCAGCTGGTCGCCGATCGAGGCGATCTGCGTGAGCGTCGTGACCGTGGGGAAGAACGACGAGGTCTTCGACTGTTCGCCGAAGACACTGAACTTCGCGTCGTTCGCGAGCACCTCGTCGTCCCACGCCGCGGTGGCGGCCGGCAGCGCACCGGCGTATTCGTAATGGGCGACCTGGTTATCCGCTTCCGAGAACCAGTCGATGAGCTTCCAGGCCGCGTCCTTGTTCTCGGCGTCCTGGAACACCACCAGGTTGCTCGTCGAGATCACCGAGATCGAGTCGCTCTGCCCGGGGGCCTTCGGCAACAGCGCGGTCGCGTACTTCGAGTCGATGTCGTCGCCACCGGCGGCCGCCAGCTGACCGACCATCCACGGACCCGTCACGAGCATCGGCGTGTCACCCGAGATGAAGTCGGCCAGGCCCGCAGCGAGATCATTGACGGCGAGCGGGTCCGAGAGCTGGTCGGCGTAGAACGACAGCCAGAAGTCGAAGGCGTCGGACCACTCTGGGGTGTCGAAGCTCCAGTCGTCGCCGTCGATCAATTGCGCGCCGTTGGTGACGGGCAACCACGCGACACCGGCGAAGGAGCCCTCTCCGCCGCCCGGGAAACGCATGCCCCACGTCGTGCCGGCCTTCGAGATGTAGTCGCTCGCGAGCTCTTTGAGCTCAGCCCACGTCGTCGGTGCGTGATCCCACCCGGCCTGCTCGGCCAGATCGGTGCGGTAGTACAGCACGGGAACGTCGAGCGCCCAGGGCACACCGGTGAGCGAACCGTCGACCTCGCTGGTCTGCAGCGCCCCCGGGATGAACCGCGAGGTGTCGAAGTCACTCGGCACGCTTTCGAGCGCGTACCCGAAATCTGCGTTCCAAGCCCCCGGAATCACCGCCAGATCCGGGGTGTTCCCCGCGGCGATCGCGGTCTGCACCTTCGTGTAGGCCGAATCCCACGGCACTTCGGTGATCTCGACGGTGACGCCGGGGTTCGCCTCCTCGAAGGTCTTGACGAAGTCCTGCAGCTCCGAGTCGCCGCCCAGTGCCCACATCGTGACCGTTCCGCTGATGGTCCCGCCCGTGGTGCTCGATCCGGTCGTCTCATCGGTGCTGCCTGCGCGCCCACAGCCCGACAGCCCCACGACGAGTACTGCCAGCATGCCGATGGCGCCGACTGCTGTGTGTTTCATTCTCACGGTGCATCCTCCTTGATACAGTGCGCGACCGACGTCGCGCCTCACAGTTTACGCGCATAGATTCCGTTGGGCAAGGGGCGCCGCACGAGCCGTACACTGTGAGAGCCGCGTCGAAGGAGAGCTTGCCCATGACCACCTCGGCGTTGCCGATCGCCTCGCAGCAAGACGGCTCATACCCCCGGCCCCAGTTGCTGCGCCGCGCGTGGGCCGACCTCAGCGGCGAGTGGGAGTTCACGAACGGACGCCGCGACGCGCACCCCGGCGAGGTGCGTTTCGACCGGCTCATCACCGTGCCGTATCCGCCAGAGGCCCCGCTGGCGAGACTGCGCCGAACCCGCGAGGGCGGCTCAGGCGAAACAGCGCCGAACGACTACAGCTCGCTCTGGTACCGCCGCGAATTCGACGATGCCGAGCTCGCCGCAGCCGGGTTCGGTACCCAGGGCTCGCGGGTACTGCTGCACTTCGGTGCCGTCGACTGGGCGGCATCGGTGTGGGTCAACGGCATCGGCGTCGCCCGGCACAGCGGCGGTCAGACGCCGTTCTCCGCCGACATCACGAGCGCGCTGCGGCCAGGCCAGAGCAACGAGCTCGTCGTGCACGCGCTCGACGACCCCGGCGACGTGTCGATTCTGCGCGGCAAGCAGGACTGGCTCGAGCGGCCCCATTCGATCTGGTACGAACGCACGAGCGGGATCTGGCAACCGGTGTGGCTCGAAGCGGTCGCGGCGACCTCGATCGCGTCGCTGGCGTGGACCTCCGATATCGCACAGGCCACCGTCGACGTCGAGGTCGACGTCGACGGGCCGTGCGACGACGACAGCTGGCTGCGGGTGCGGCTCGAGCGAGCGGGCGAACTGCTCGCCGAGCAGCGCACCCGGCTGCTCGCGCGCACGCAGCACCTCAGCCTGCACCTGCCGAGCCAGGGCAATGGGCAGCAGTACTTCGACCAGTTGTGGCGCCCAGAGGCGCCGAATCTGATCGACGCGATCGTCGAGCTCGAGACCGCACGCTCGCGTGACGAGGTGGCCAGTTACCTGGGTCTGCGCAGCATCGCCGTCGAGGGCAGGCACCTCGTGCTCAACGATCGGCCGATCACCGTGCGAGCGGTGCTGTCGCAGAACTACTGGCCGGAGTCGCACCTGGCTGCCCCGAGCGCCGAAGCGCTCAGGCACGAGGTCGAGAGCATCCTCGCGCTCGGGTTCAACACCGCGCGCGTGCACCAGAAGGCCGAGGATCCGCGATTCCTGTACTGGGCCGATCGCCTGGGCCTGATGATCTGGGGCGAGACGGCCAATGCCTACGCCTTCGATCGCCGCGCGATGACGAACCTGGTCTCGGAGTGGACGAGCCTCGTCACCCGCGACATCTCGCACCCGAGCATCGTCGTGTGGGTGCCCCTCAACGAGAGCTGGGGCGTCGAGCACATCGCGCACGACCCGCGCCAGCAGGCCTTCAGCCGCGGCATCAGCGACCTCACCCGCGCGCTCGACGGCACCCGGGTGGTGATGTCGAACGACGGGTGGCAGCACACGACGTCCGATCTGCACACCGTGCACGACTACGAATCGAACCCGGCGGTGCTCGCCGCGCGCTACGCCGATCGCGCGGCTGTCGAGGAGCTGTTCGAGGGTTTCCGCCCGGCCGGGCGGGTGATCAGTGTCGGCGCGGGGTACACCGGAAAGCCGATGATCCTCAGCGAGTTCGGTGGCGTCAGCCTGCGGACCGGCGATGCCGCGGGGTGGGGCTACAGCTCGGCGAACACCCCGGCCGAGTTCGACGAGCGGGTGTGCACGCTCATCCGCACCGTTGCCAACGCCGGCGGACTGAGCGGCTTCTGCTACACCCAGCTCACCGACACCGGACAGGAGGTCAACGGCCTCCTGACGGCGGATCGCACCCCGAAGATTCCCGTCGAGCACATCCGTGCGGCGGTGCGCGGCGAACCGGCCGGCACCGCGGCGGCGGATCCGCCGGACACGCCTTAGCCGCAGCCGCACGACTGGCGCAACCGCAATTCGGTGCCCAGCCGGTAGTGCAAGCGCGCGCTGCCGGCGAGTTCCGGGGTGGCGAGCACGCGAGCCGCGATCATGCCCATGCTCACCATCGGCTGGCGCACCGAGGTGAGCGTCGGCGACGACAGCAGGCCCGCGATCGTGCCGTCGAAGCCGGTCACGATCACGTCGTGCGGGACACGGATACCGCGCCAGCGCAGCTCCTCCATCAACAGCAGGGCACGCTGGTCGTTGTCGCACACGAACGCGTCGGGCAGCCCCGCCTCGGTGCCGAGCAGTTCGTCGAGGTGCGCACGCAGATCCGCGAGATCCGCCTCGGCGACGTCGAGTCCGTGCGACGGCGCGGCGATGCCGGCCGCGGCGGTGGCGGCGACGAGGCCGTCGAATCGGTCACGCAGATCCACCTCGTCGCGCTGGCCGAGGTAGTGCACGCGCCGCACGCCGTGAGTCAGGACGAGATGTTGCGCGAGGGCGAACATGCCACCGGAATTGTCCGCGGTGACGTAGTGAAAGGGCTCGGCGGCATCCGCGGGAACCGCGAACAGCACCACGGGCACCGTCTTGGCGATCGATCGCAACGCCGCCATGACGGCCTCGCTCCGGTCGGCGCCGTGCGGGAAGACGGCGAGACCGTCGACCCGGCCGGCCGTCTCGCGCACGTCAGAGCTCCGGACCTCTCCGCCGGAGATCAACAGCGAGCGGCCCAGCGCCCGGCATTCGAGCTCGAAGCCGCGCTGCACCTCGTCCGCGTAGAGCGGGAAGGCCAACGGGTTCGACACCTCGTCCTCGGGCAGGGCGCTCCACGCGATCGTCTCGGTCGCGGTGTCGAACGCGGTCGACGCCGCGACCGTGCCGAGCGGGCGGTCGATCAGCATGTCGAAGGCGAACAGCCCGAGCACACCGGTCTGCCCCTCGGCGAGCGAGCGCGCCGAGGCGCGCGGCACGTAGCCGAGATCGTCGGCGACGGCCAGCACGCGGTCACGCGTCTCGGGGCGCACCTTGTCGGGTCGGCGGAACGCGTACGAGACCGTGGCGATCGAGACCCCGGCGCGCTGCGCGACGTTGTAGACCGTGACCCGCTGACGATCGGATGCCGCAGCGCCGGGCTCCGCATCATTCGCGCGCGTCGAGGTCACACACCAAACATAGGCGCGACCGCGCAGCCGGGCGAGTACCGCGGCCGCTCGACGACGAGGGCCGCCGCTCTCGGGGAGAGCTCAGAGCCCCTGCGCCAGGCGGTAGTAGGCGGCGTTCGCCCTGAGCTGCTCCTCGAACGCGCGGATCGTCGTCGACTCGTCGATGACGAGCAGCTCCACACCCGCGATGCGCGCGAAGTCCTCCCACGCCTCGATGCCCACCTGGTTCGTCATGACCGTGTGGTGGGCGGCACCCGCGATGAGCCACGCGGTCGCGCTCGTGCGGAAGTCGGGGGCCGGCTTCCAGACGGCGCGGCCGACGGGCAGCTTCGGCAGCGAGGCGGGCGGTTCGACGTTCGTGACGGCGTTGGCGACGAGGCGGAAGCGCTCGCGCTGGTCGCTGAGCGCGACGACGACGGCCGGTCCCGCATCCGCGGTGAAGACGAGCCGCACGGGGTCGTCCTTGCCGCCGATGCCGAGCGGGTGGATCTCGAGGCTCGCCTTCTTCGACGACAGCGCGGGCGACACCTCGAGCATGTGGGCTCCGAGGATGAGCTCCTCGCCCGGGGTCAGGTCGTAGGTGTAGTCCTCCATGAGGCTCGCGCCGCCCGGCAGCCCCGCCCCCATGACGGCGGCGATGCGCACGAGCACGGCCGTCTTCCAGTCGCCCTCGGCGCCGAAGCCGTAGCCGTCTGCCATGAGGCGCTGCACGGCGAGGCCGGGCAGCTGCTTCAGCTCGCCGAGGTCCTCGAAGGAGTCGGTGAACGCGGTCGCGCCGACCTCCTCGAGGAGGGAGCGCAGGCCCAGCTCGGTCGCCGCTCCGTAGCGCAGCGACGCGTGGCGCTCCCCGCCCGGCAGCAGTTCGGGAGCGACCTCGTACTCGGTCAGGTAGGTCTCGACGAGCGCGTCGATCTCGGCGTCGGCCTGCGCGTCGATGCGGGCGACGAGCTCGTTCACGCCCCAGGTGTTGACGCTCACGCCGAGGCGGATCTCGGCCTCCGTCTTGTCGCCCTCGGTGACGGCGACGTTGCGCATGTTGTCGCCGAAACGCGCCACGCGCATCCCCTGCGAGGCGCTCCAGCCGGCGGCGGCGCGCGTCCAGGTGCCGATCGCGGCGGTCACCGCGGGGTCGGATGCGTGGCCGACGACGGTCTTCCGCGGCACCGACATACGGCTGAGGATGTAGCCGTGCTCGCGGTCGCCGTGCGCGGCCTGGTTGAGGTTCATGAAGTCGAAGTCGATCTCCGACCAGGGCAGCGCCACGTTCGCCTGGGTGTGGAAGTGCAGGAGCGGCTTCTGCAGCGCGTCGAAGCCGTGGATCCACATCTTCGACGGGCTGAAGGTGTGCATCCAGGTGATGACGCCGATGACGGAGTCGTCGGAGTTGGCGTCGATCATGGCGCGGCGGATGGCGTCGGAGCTCTTCAGCACCGGCTTCCACTCGATCGTCACGGGGATGCCGGATGCGCCGCGCAGCAGCTCCACGACGCCCTGCGACTGCTCGGCGACCTGGCGCAGCGTCTCCTCGCCGTAGAGGTCCTGGCTGCCGGTGAGGAACCAGACGGTGTAGTTCTTCAGCTCGGGGATGATCGAGGTCACTGCAGTTCTCCTTGAGGCTTCTGCCCGTAGACGTTCTGGTAGCGGTCGAAGAGCGCGTCGATGCTCTCCTGCGGGATCGGCAGCGGCTCGCCCAGCTGCCGGGAGATGTGGATCGTGCGGGCGACGTCCTCGCACATGACGGCGGCCTTGACCGCGTCCTTCGCGTCCGTGCCGATCGTGAAGACGCCGTGGTTCTGCATGAGCACGGCGCGCGAGCGGTGCCCGTCGAGGGTCGCGACGATGCCGCGGCCGATGGAGTCGTCGCCGATGATGGCGAACGGGCCGACGGGGATCTCGCCGCCGAACTCGTCGGCCATGCCCGTGATGACGCACGGGATCGCCTCGCCGCGGGCGGCCCAGGCGGTGGCGTAGGTCGAGTGGGTGTGCACGACCCCGCCGACGTGCGGCATGTTCCGGTAGACGTACGCGTGGGCGGCGGTGTCGCTCGAGGGGCTGCGTTCCGAGCCGGGGGTGCCGGTCACCACGTTGCCGTCGAGGTCGCAGAGGATCATGTTGTCGGCCGCGAGTTCGTCGTAGCCGACGCCGCTCGGCTTGATGACGAAGAGCTCGGCGCCGGGCACCCGGCCCGAGATGTTGCCGCCCGTCCAGATGACGAGGCCGTAGCGGGTGAGCTCGGCGTGCAGCTTCGCGACCTGCTCGCGGGTGGTCCGGATGGCGTCGTCGAGGTCGGTCACGAGGTCGGCTCCTTGTCGGTCAGGGCGGCGATGGCGGCGTGCTCGATCGCGAGTCCCGCCTGCCAGCGTTCGAGGTACGCGGCGTAGCCGGCGATCTCGGATGCGGTGGGCGTGACGGTGGTGACCGCGGCATCCGCGAACACCGCCGTATCGAGCCAGTCGGGCAGTCCGAGGGTCTCGCCGTCGGCGACGGCGCGACGGTAGACGGCGAGCAGCGCGACGCCCCAGGCGCCGCCCTCCCCCGCGGTCTCACCGACGGCGACCGGGGCTGCGAGCGCCGCGGCGAGGGCGCGCTGGGCGACGCCTCCGGTGCGGAACAGGCCGCCGTGGGCGACCGCGGTGTCGAGCGCGACGTCCTGGGCGGCGAGCTCGCGCATCCCGATGGCGAGCGCAGCGAACACCGAGAACAGCTGCGCACGTCCGAAGGCCGCGAGGCTGAGGCGGGAGCCCGGGGTGCGCACGACGAGCGGACGGCCCTCCTCGGTGCCGACGACGGGCTCGCCCGAGAGCAGGTTGTAGGCGAAGAGGCCGTCGCCGGCGGCATCGAGGGCGCCGCCCAGCACGGCCGCGAAGACCTCGTCGGCGGATGCGGTGGATCCGATCGCCGCCGCGAACTCCTGGAAGACCCCCACCCAGGCACCGAGCTCGCTCGAGCCGTTGTTGCAGTGCACCATCGCGACCGGACTGCCGTCGGGGGTCGTGACGACGTCGATGTCCGGGCTCGGGGCCGCGAGGGCGCGCTCGAGCACGACCATCGCGAAGATGCTCGTGCCGGCGGAGACGTTGGCCGTGCGCGGGCGCACGGCGTTGGTCGCGACCATGCCGGTTCCGGCATCCCCTTCCGGCGGGGCGAGCGGGATGCCGGGCCGCAGCGTGCCGCTCGCGTCGAGCAGGGCGGCGCCGTCCGCGGTGAGCTCCCCCGCATCCGCTCCCGCCGGGAGCACCTCGGGCAGCAGGGCGGCGAGCTCGAACCCGGCGCCCGCGGCGGCGAGGCGCTGCTGCGCGATGCCGAGCAGGCGCGCGTCGTAGCCGCCCGTCTCGGGGTCGATGGGGAACACGCCGGACGCGTCGCCGACGCCGAGCACATCCCGTCCGGTCAGGAGCCGGTGCACGTACCCGGCGAGCGTCGTGAGGCTGCTCACTCTCGCCACGTGCGGCTCGGCGTCGAGCACGGCCTGATGCAGGTGCGCGATCGACCAGCGCAGCGGGATGTTGACCCCGAGCGCGGCGGAGAGCTCGGCGGCGGCCGCACCGGTGTTGGTGTTGCGCCAGGTGCGGAACGGGACGAGCAGCTCACCCGCCGCATCGAAGGCGAGGTAGCCGTGCATCATCGCGGAGACGCCGACGCCCGCGAACGTCGCGGGCGCCGCGCCGAGCGCGGCGACGAGATCGGCGTAGGCGGCGCGGAGGCCGTCGCGCACCTCGTCGAGGCCGTAGGTCCAGAGGCCGTTCTCGAGCCGGTTCTCCCAGGCGTGCGATCCGGTGGCGACGGTCGCGCCCGACCCGTCGATGAGGCACGCCTTGATGCGGGTCGAGCCGAGCTCGATGCCGAGATATCTCTGCGCACCCATGGTGTCACGGCCTCCTCACCGGTCGGGGTCACTCCTGAATGTTCACGTTAACAAACAATACCCAGCCACCTCAACTCCCCCATCGCCCGCTCCGCATCCAATCGTCAGAAATGCAGGAGACTCTGCGGGCGCCGCCCGAATCCGCCGGGTGAGGGGCCGCCACTCTGAAGAATCTCCTGCATTTCTGAGTCACGGGGCGGCGGTCGAGGCGCGGATAACGAGGCGAGGCGGGATGACGGTCAAGGCGGGGGCGGACGCGGCGGGGGCGGCGGAGACGAGCTGGGCGATGAGCACCTCGACCGCGCGCCTGCCGACGAGCTCGAAATCCTGGTGGACGGTCGTGAGGGCGGGGCGGACGAACGCCGCCTCCGGGATGTCGTCGAACCCGACGACCGACACCTCGCCCGGCACCGAGCGCCCGGCATCCGCGAGCGCCGCGATGAGGCCGATCGCCATCTGGTCGTTGGCGGCCACGACCGCGGTGGTGACCGGTTCGAGGAACGCGGCGGCCGCGAAACCGGACGCCGCGCTCCAGTCGCCGGGGAGCTCCAGGCCAGGAACGAGGCCGGCACCCGCCATCGCCTCCGCGAAGCCCGCGCGCCGCGCGCTCGCCTCGAGGTAGCCATCCGGTCCCGCGAGGTGCTGGACGCGACGGTGGCCGAGGTCGAGCAGGTGCTCGGTGGCGAGGCGCGCGCCGGCGGCCTGATCCACGCCGACGCCCCCCGGCCGGTCGGGCGCCTGCAGCGTCACGAGCGGAATCCGGATGTCGAGATCGCGGATGGCGGCGAGCACCGTCTCATGCGGGGCGATCACGACGAGCGCCTCGACGGACTGATCGAGGAGGAACCCGAGCGCCGCGACGGTCGCGTCGCGCTCGACGGCCGCCGCGGTCACGAGCGGGTGATAGCCGTGCTCGCGCGCCGCCGACTCGACGGCGAGCACGCTCGACGCCGGCCCGTGCTGCGCGACCTCCGGCGAGAGCACGCCGATGGCGCGCGTGCGGCTCGTGACGAGAGCCCGCGCGGCGAGGTTGCGCCGGTAGCCGAGCTCGGCGATCGCGGCGAGCACGCGCTCGCGCGTCTCCGGGCGGATCGAGGGGTAGTCGTTGAGCACGCGCGACACGGTGATGTGGCTGACGCCCGCGCGCGCAGCGACGTCGTGCATGCTCGGGTTCCGTGTTCGCTCCGTCACGGCGTCAGGGTAGCGCGAGGGTGACGATCTCGACGCGCACCGACCTCACACGCCCGCGCCCGAGCCGAACGCAACTCAGGATATTCCGCCCGATGCGCGGGGTTCGTCGCCTCGGGCCCGTGTTTCTCATGAGTTGCGCATCCTCCCCTCTTCGCAACTCAGGAGTTGCGCGCGGCGGGGAGCGCGCAAAGCACGTACCGCACGGGATCTCCTGAGTTGCGAAGAACCGCCGCGACGGGGATGCGCGGGGGACGGGTCAAGCGGTCGTCGCGCGCTCAGCGACGAGGAGCACGGCGAGCAGGGCCACGAAGGCGATCGCGAGCATGTCGACCGCGAGCAGGGCGAGGCGCAGCCGCGAGGGTGGGGTCGCGAACCGCACGATGATCATGCAGAGGTAGAGCACCGCCACGACGACCGCGGCCGTGCCGGCGACGCCGCCGGGCGGCATCCGGAGCACCGCCATGGGCACGAGCACGCCGAGCGCGATGACCGTCAGGAGGCCTCCGAGGATGAGCCACGAGCGGCCCTGCGAAGTGGTGAGCGCCGGCTGATCCCGCATGCGCGTGGGATCGACGGGGGGCTGCGCCATGCCTCCAGCCTGCCCCCTCACGGCTGGACGGATGCCGCGAATCCGGCCCGTCAGGCGCGTGCGTCAGAGCACGACGACCGCCGCGACGCCCAGCCCGAGCACGAGGATGACGAGCCACGAGAGGGCACCGGCCGCGAGGGCCCGCCCGCCCGAGCGGATGAGCCTCTCGAGCCGCAATCCCGCCCCGATCGCCACGAGCGCGATCGCGAGCAGGGCGTTCCGCACGAGGTCGACGGCGTCGACCACGACCTCCGGGACCGGCAGCAGGGTGCGCACCAGCACGAGGGCGACGAAGCCGAGGATGAAGAGCGGCATCACGGGCGGCAGCTTCCCGCCCGTCTCACCGGAGGCGCGGACGGCACGGCGGGTGTGCAGCGACGCGATCGCGACCATCGGTGCGAGCATGAGCACCCGCGTGAGCTTGACGACGACGGCCGCCGCGAGCGCCGCGGCCCCCGCCGTCTGGGCGGTCGCGACGACCTGACCGACGTCGTGCACGCTCGCGCCGACCCACGCGCCGAAGAAGGCGTCCGTCATGCGCCAGCCCGCCGCATCCGCGAGTGCGAGAAATGCAGGAAGAACGACGATCGCGAGGGTGCCGAACAGGGTGACGAGGGCGGTCGGGGTCGCGGTCTCCTGCATTTCTGAGGATGAGGATGAGGCGGCGGAGGCGGAGGATGAGGCGGAGGCGGATGCGGATGCCGCGGGTCGGCGGCGTGCGGCGGCCATGGCCCCGACGGCGGAGACGCCGCAGATCGAGAAGCCCGCCGCGAGCAGGATCGGCTCGTCCCCCGGCAGGCGCAGGGCGCGCGCGATGCCGTAGGTGGCGGCGAAGGCGAGCGCCACGAGGGCGACGATCGCGAGAACGCCCCACCCGCCGAGAGCCGCGATGTCGGAGAGCGCGAGGTCGAGCCCGAGCA
>JASGGJ010000035.1:0-22958 GCA_047605085.1 Protaetiibacter sp. | reverse complement strand
TCAGTTCAACTCATCGCCCAGAAGAGCCGGAGTCATCGACCCGCCACTGGGCGATGAGTCTTTCTGGACGATGGGCGATCCGCGGATCAGGCCACGGGACGGGAGGCCGCCAGCAGCGCCTGGCGGGAGGCCGTCAGTTTGCCGAGCAGCGCCTGCTCGTCGCGCTGGGCGCCGACGCGGTCGCGCCCCGTGATGATGCGCTGGCGGGCGAAGGCGAGCATCGTCGCGTCGCGGATGTAGCTCTTCATGAGCGGGCCGAGCCCGTTCGCGCGCGCCCAGGTCATCGCCTGCGTGCGGCCAGCACCCGTGCCGAGCGTCGCGACCTCGGACGGGCTCAGCCAGCCGGCCACCGCGTACTCCGCGAGCCGCTCCTGGGTGAGCTTCGCCTCCCGCTTGCGCAACTGCACGATGAGCACGATCGCCGCGGCGAAGAGCGGCACCTGCAGCACGAGGTACAGCAGGAACCAGCCGATCAGGCCCAGGTAGGAGGTGCCGTTCCAGAGGGCGTGCAGGATCATCGCCGGGATGAGCCCGACGAAGAAGCCGCCGATGCCGCCCGCGACGCTCCTGGCGCCCCACAGGCCGATGAACAGACCCGTCATCGAGGTGAACATGGCGTGGGCGAAGGGCGACATGACACCGCGCGTGAAGAAGGTGAACGCGACATCCCCCGATACGAAGCCCGAGTAGGAGATCGAGTCGGCGAAGTAGAGGATGTTCTCGGTGAAGGCGAAGCCGCCCGCGATGACCGCCGCGTAGACGATCCCGTCGACCGGTCCGTCGAAGTACTTGCGCGCCACGAGGAAGATCAGCAGGACACCGAGCCCCTTGGCCGACTCCTCGACGATCGGAGCCTGCACGACGGTCGCGGCGACGTCGAGCGCGCTCGGCTCGACGCCCGCGGCATAACTGGTCAGCTGCACCCCGACATCCACGAGCAGGGCGATCGCCACCGACATCACCGCACCCCACAGGAAGCCGAAGACGAGGAGCGGACGCGGCTCCGGCTCCCAGCGGTCGATCCAGTAGACGCCCAGCAGCACGACCGCGAGCGGGAGAAGCGCGAGGACCCCCGCCGCGACGAGCAGCACGGGCCCGAGGGCGAGGAGCAGGTAGGCGATGAGGGCGATCCCGAAGACGCCGACTACCACGAAGCCGGTCACCGCCCAGGCGAAGAGGGCGCTCCGCGGCCGGGCCGGCTGCGAGAACACCGGCTGAGCGGGTAGCTGGGTCTGCGCCCGCACCTGGGCCGGGGCGCTCGTCGGCTGCGGGGCGGATGGGTTCGTGCTGGTCTCGAACGACATGCCGCCCACCCTATCGAGAGGATCCGCGTCCGCGAACGGCGCTACGTCTGCTTCTCGCGCAGGATCGCGAGGGCACGGCTCACGCGGTCGCGCAGGCCGGGAACGCTCGTGCGGTGCGGGATCCGCGCTCGTTCGAGCAGCGCGACGACCTCCGCGCGCTGCGCCTGCCGCACGGCCTCGAAGGCCGCCGTCCGCACCACGGAGGCTCGCACCGCCACGATGAAGGCGGCGACGCTGAGTCCGGCCGCGACGATCGCGGCGACGGCGAAGGCGGGTAGCCCCGCGGCGAAGGCGCCGATCGCGGAGGCGACGGCGATCCCGATCACGGCGAGGAGTGCCACGAGGCGCAGCGTCGGCCCCATCGCGTCGCGTCGCGCGCGCACGCGGTCGGCCTCCGCGAGGCGCGCGTCGAATGCCGCGAGCTCCTCGGCGTCGAGCTGCAGCACGCTGCGGTCGCGGAGGTCGCGACGGATGCGCGCGTAGCTCGGGCGGTCGCGCCGCACGACCGCGAACACGGCGGCGCTGCCGATGCCGAAGGCGAGGATCGCGACGAGCACGAGGACGAGGAACGACACGACGGGCTGGTTCCGGTCGAGCAGGACGCGGGCCGCGACGTCGATGCCGTAGCCGACGAGCACCGCCGCGATCGCCGTGACCGCCATGGTCCAGGTGAGCTCCCGCACGGTGGAGCGGGTGACGGCCTCCGGATCGTCCGTGTCGCGCACGCGTCGCGCGTCGACGAACCCCGTGACGGCGTCGCCCACCTGCAGCGCGAGAATCGACAGCTGGACGAGCAGCGCGACGACGAGCAGCGGCACGAGATCCACGATGCGACCCTACGACACCGCGCGTCGTCTCAGGATGCCGGGGTGTCGATCGCGCCGCCGAAACGGCGGGTCCGCGCCCCGTAGAGCTCGATGGCGCGCCACAGATCGGTCCGGCTGAAGTCGGGCCACAGGGTGTCGAGGAACACCAGCTCCGCGTACGCCGACTGCCACAGCAGGAAGTTGCTCGTGCGCTGCTCCCCCGAGCTGCGTACGAAGAGGTCGACGTCGGGCATGTCGGGGAGGTACAGGTGGCGCGCGATCGTCTTCTCGCCGATGCGGTCGGGATGCAGGCGCCCCGCCGCGACCTCGCGGGCGATGCCGCGCACGGCATCCTGCAGCTCGGTGCGGCCGCCGTAGTTGACGCACATCGTGAGGGTGAGCGTCGAATTGTGGGCGGTGAGGCGCTCGGCGTAACGCAGCTCGTCGATGACCGAGCGCCACAGCCGCGGCCTGCGCCCCGCCCAGCGCACCCGCACGCCCCATTCGTTCAGCTGGTCGCGGCGGCGGTGCAGCACCTCGCGGTTGAAGCCCATGAGGAAGCGCACCTCGTCGGGGCTGCGCTTCCAGTTCTCGGTCGAGAAGGCGTACACGGAGAGATGCTTCACGCCGATCTGGATGGCGCCGGCGACGACGTCGAGCAGTGCCGCCTCGCCCGCCTTGTGGCCTTCGACGCGCGTGAACCCTTGCCGGTTGGCCCAGCGGCCGTTGCCGTCCATGACGATCGCGACGTGCTGCGGCACCGCGGATGCCGGGATCGCGGGCGGGTATTTCCCGGTCCAGTCGATGGGCACGAAGTCGGCCGCGTCGCGGTGGGTCTTCCCCGGCGTCCGCCCCGATAATCGTGCCGAATCGTCGCCAAAGCGCCCCGATGACGACCATTCGGCACGATTCTCCGGGGGGGTGGGGGTCGAACTCACGCGGTCCCCCTGTCGACGTGCTCGAGGGAGCGGAGGGCTCGCTCGAGGTGGAACTGGGTGTAGGCGGCCGTGACCCCGGATGCCTGGGCGCGGCTGCGCTCATCGGCGGACTCGGCGGTCGCCCAGTCGCCCGCGAGGAGGGCGGCGAGCAGCCGGAGCGTGCCGGGATCGAGGCGCGGCGACCCGGGCGGGGCCGCGGCATCCGACACCACTCCCCCGAGCTGCACGACGAAGGCGGTGTGCGGACCTGGTTCGCCGGTGACGGCGCAGTCGACGAAGCTCGGCGCCCATCCGGCGATCGACAGGGCGCGCAGCAGGTAGGAGTCGAGGGTGAGGCCCGGCGGATGCTCGCCGCGGCTCAGCGAGCGCAGCGCCCCCACGAGCAGCAGGTAGTGCTGCAGCCCCGCCTCGTGCTCGGTGAGCCGGTCGGCGGTCTCGACCATCGCGGTTGCGGCCGTGAAGCGGGCGTAGTCGCCCGCGATGTCGCCGCCGTAGGGTCCGAGCATCTCGGCCTGCTGCACGATGTCGAGGCTGCGGCCGAGGTAGCACTGCACGTCGACGACCATGAAGGGCTCGAGCCGTGCCCCGAAGCGCGAGCCGGTGCGACGCACGCCTTTCGCGACGGCGCGGACCTTGCCGTGCTGGCGGCTCAGCATCGTGACGATGCGGTCGGCCTCACCCAGCTTGTGGGTGCGCAGCACGACGGCCTCGTCACGGTAAGTGGGCACGGTTCCCTTTCTGTGCGCCGCCGCCTCTGCGGCGCACCCGTTCCGCGGCGCGAGCGCGACCGCGTCGCTCCACTGGCCCATTGTGCCCCTCGCATCCGATATCCGCCGGGATGTCAGGATGGAGCGTGGCGAGCGATACGGGCCTGGTGGCCTTCGAGAGCGTCCGGCCGCGGCTGTTCGGCATCGCCTACCGGATGCTGGGGACGGTCTCGGATGCGGAGGACCTCGTGCAGGAGGCCTGGCTGCGCTGGCAGGGCACCGACCGGGATGCGGTGCGTGAGCCCGCCGCGTTCCTCGCCACGACCGTCACCCGGCTCGCCCTCACCGAGCTCGACTCGGCGCGCGCCCGCCGCGAGCACTACCCGGGGCCTTGGCTGCCCGAGCCGGTCGACACCTCCGCCGACCCCGCGCTCGGCGCCGAGCGCGCCGAGGCGCTCTCGTTCGCGGTGCTCGTGCTGCTCGAGCGCCTCACCCCGGCCGAGCGCGCCGCGTACGTGCTGCACGAGGCATTCGAGTACCCGTACCGGCGGATCGCCGAGGTGCTCGAGACGAGCGAGGCGAATGCGCGGCAGCTCGGCTCGCGGGCCCGGGCACACCTCGGCCGGGCGCGCACGGCATCCGTCTCTGCAGCGGAACGCGAGCGGCTGCTCGCCGCCTTCATCTCGGCCGCGCAGGACGGCGACCTCGCGCGGCTGGAGGCGGTGCTCGCCGACGACGTCGTGGCGCTCTCCGACGGCGGCGGGATCGTCTCGGCGGCCCGCAGGCCGGTCCTCGGCCGTGCGAAGGTGGCGCCGTTCCTGCTCGGCGTGATCGAGAAGTTCGCCGCCGATGCCGTGCACCTGCCGCATCCGTACAACGGCGGCGTCGCGTTCGTCTCGCTGCGCGACGGCGCCCCCTTCGCGGTGTGGACCCTCGAGCTCGGCCCGGACGGCGTCCGCGGCTTCTACAACCAGCTCAATCCGCAGAAGCTGTCACGAATCGGGGTGCCGTCCGGTCAGAGCAGGTGAACCCCGAGAGAGGACACCCATGACGACCCTCGTCACCGGCGGCACCGGCCGCCTCGGCCGCCCCACCGTCGACGCGCTCCGCGCCCGCGGGCACGCGGTGCGCATCCTGAGCCGCCGCCCCGGCCCCGAGCACGTCGTCGCCGACCTCGCCACGGGCGCGGGGCTCGCCGCGGCCCTCGAGGACGTCGACGCCGTCGTGCACCTCGCCACCTCGCGCTCGAAGGACATCGGGCAGACCCGGACGCTGCTGGACGCGCTGACCGGCACCGCAACCCACCTCGTGTTCATCTCGATCGTCGGCGTCGACCGGGTACCCTACGCGTACTACCGCGACAAGGTCGCGAGCGAGCGGGCGATCGAGGAATCCGGGGTGCCGCACACCATCATCCGCGTGACCCAGTTCCACGGCTTCGTCTCTGAGCTCCTCGACGCGCAGCGCCGGCTGCCGGTGACGCTCGTCGTGCCGGCGACCGTGCAGACGATCCACATGCCGGACGTGGCCGAGCGCCTGGCCGAGCTCGTCGCGGCGGGACCGCAGGGGCGCGTGGCCGACCTCGGCGGGCCCGAGCTGATGAGCCTGCGCGAGCACGCGGTGCAGTGGCAGCGGGCCCACGGCATCCGGCGCCCCATCTGGACCCTGCACCTCCCTGGCGCGTTCGCGCGGGCGGTACGGGAAGGCGGCCTCAGCGCCGGCCTGCCCGGTGCGGGCCGCGTGACCTTCCGCGAGTACCTCGCGGAGCAGCTCACCGGCCGTGCTACGAATGGGGCGTGACCCACGCCTTCACGATCCCCCTGTGGATGGACCTGCTCGCCGTCGGCATCGGCAGCGTGCAGGGGGCGGCCTTCGCGGCACAGTTCCGCGAGCGGCGGCTCGATCTGCTGGGAGTGGCGATCGTCGGCATCGCGACCGGGTTCGGGGGCGGCCTGCTGCGCGACATCCTGCTCGGGCAGGTCCCGCTCGCGCTGCAGAGCAACTGGTACCTGCCCGTCGCGACCGCCGCGGCGCTGTCCGGGATGCTGCTGCAGCGACTCGTGCACCGGCTCGGGGCGAGCCTCGACGTCCTCGATGCCGTGACGATCGGCATGTTCGGTGCGCTCGGCACGACGAAAGCGCTCGCGCTGGGGCTGCCGGAGGTGCCCGCGGTGTTCGTCGGCGCCGTCGCGGCGGTCGGCGGCTCGATCCTGCGCGACCTGCTGCTCAACCTGCCGATCGCGATCATGCAGGTGGGCTCGCTCTACGCGGTCGCCGCCATCGTCGGCGCGACCGCGCTCGTCGTGCTCGACCGGCTGGGGGTCGACGCGCTCGTCGCGGGGATCGCGTGCGTCGTCGTGACGTTCGGGGTGCGGGTGCTCTCGGTCGCCTTCCACTGGACGCTCCCCGAGCAGCGGCAGCTGCGGACGGGCGCCATCCGCATCATCCGCCGCCCCCGCCGCGACCCTCAGGACTGAGGGGTCGCAAATTGCGCTGAAAGGGGTGCGTTTCGCGCACTTTGCAACCCCCCGTCGCGACGGCACGAGCCCTCGTGAGGCGATGGGCGCCGCCCCGGTGCGAAGGTCGGAAGGCGGTTCCGGGTCAGACGGCGGCGAGCTCGCGGTCGCCCGCCTCGAAGCGCACCGCCCGGTTGACGGCGGAGACGACGGCCTTGAGCGACGCCGTCGAGATGTCGGCGTCGATCCCGACCCCCCACAATCGGCGTTCGCCCACCTGCAGCTCGACGTAGGCGGCCGCCTGCGCGTCCCCGGATGCGCTGAGAGCGTGCTCGACGTAGTCGTACAGCTTGATCTCGTGCCCGGCCGCCGCCATGATCCCGAGGAACGCGGCGATGGGGCCGTTGCCCTCGCCGTGCGCCTGGGCGATCTCCTCGCCGACCCGCCAGCGGATGTCGAGGCTCACCACCCCGGTGAGCTCGCTCGCGGTGCGGGTCGACAGCAGCTCGTACCGCCCCCACTTGTCGTCCTCGTCGGCCGCAGGCAGGTACTCGTCCTGGAAGATCTCCCAGATCTGCTCGCTCGTGACCTCGCCGCCCTCGGCATCCGTCTTGGCCTGCACGACGCTCGAGAACTCGATCTGCAGCTTGCGCGGCAGGTCGAGGGCGTGGTCGGTCTTCAGCAGGTAGGCGACACCGCCCTTGCCGGACTGCGAGTTGACCCGCACGACGGCCTCGTAGCCGCGGCCCAGATCCTTCGGATCGACCGGCAGGTACGGCACCGCCCACTCGAGCTCCGACACCGGAACGCCCGCCTCGGCTGCGCGCGCATCCATCGCCTCGAAGCCCTTCTTGATGGCGTCCTGGTGCGAACCGGAGAACGCCGTGTAGACGAGGTCGCCCGCCCAGGGGCTGCGCTCGTGCACCTTGAGCTGGTTGCAGTACTCGGCGGTGACCCGGATGCTGTCGAGATCGGAGAAGTCGATCTGCGGATCGATCCCCTGCGTGAACAGGTTGATGCCGAGCGCGACGAGGTCGACGTTGCCGGTGCGCTCGCCGTTGCCGAACAGGCACCCCTCGATCCGGTCGGCGCCCGCCTGGTAGCCGAGCTCGGCCGCCGCGATCGCCGTTCCGCGGTCGTTGTGCGGGTGCAGGCTCAGGATGACGTTCTCGCGGTGGTCGAGGTGGCGGCTCATCCACTCGATCGAGTCGGCGTAGACGTTGGGCGTCGCCATCTCGACGGTGGCCGGTAGGTTGATGATGACCTTGCGCTCCGGGGTCGGCTCGAACACCTCGAGCACCCGGTTGCACACCTCGACGGCGAACTCGAGCTCGGTGCCCGTGTAGCTCTCTGGCGAGTACTCGTAGAACACGGTCGTGCCGGGGGCGAGCGCCTCGGCGGACCGGCACATCCGCGCGCCGTTCAGGGCGATGTCGATGATGCCCTGCTTGTCGGTGCGGAACACGACGTCGCGCTGCAGGATGCTCGTCGAGTTGTACAGGTGCACGATCGCCTGCTTGGCACCGCGGATCGCCTCGTAGGTGCGGGTGATGAGCTCCTCGCGCGCCTGGGTGAGCACCTGGATGGTGACGTCGTCGGGGATCAGGCCCTCCTCGATGAGAAGCCGCACGAAGTCGAAGTCGGTCTGGCTCGCGGAGGGGAAGCCCACCTCGATCTGCTTGTAGCCCATCCGGACCAGCAGCTCGAACATGATGCGCTTGCGCTCGGGGCTCATCGGGTCGATGAGGGCCTGATTGCCGTCGCGCAGGTCGACGGCGCACCACAGCGGCGCCGTCTCGATGCGCCGGTCGGGCCAGGTGCGGTCGGGCAGCTCGACACGGAACTGCTCGTGGTAGGGGCGATACCGGTGGATCGGCATCGGAGAGGGGGCTTGCGTGTTCTTCATGGTCTCTGGGTCTTCCGGTCGGGATGGTCAGCCGATGACGAACTCCGCGACGGGGAAGGCCTGAGAACTAGGCCCCGTCGCGGCGGCGAAGAAGAAGCAGGCCGGAACGCACCCCACCAGGGTAGCACCGCATCCGCGCGGAACGCGACGCGCCGGATGCGGGGCGCGCGTCCGGCGCGGTAGCGTGGCGCCACCACCACAGGAGGGACACGTGCCACGACGCCGTCGCGCTCGACGAGTGGCCCGAGATGGCAGCAGCCGTCGCGGGGTCAACCCCCGCACGCGTCTTCGACGCGATCAACGGATTCGCCGACGACGCGTTCGTCAGCGAGTACTGGGTCTGGGCGCAGGCCTTCTGCGAGGCGGCGGTACGCGACGCGATCGGCTGGGGCGAGTTGGACCCGCGCTTCGACACGCTCCACGTCATGCCCGCGGGCGAGTGGGCCCTCGACGTGTCGCTCGCCACCCGCGCCGACTTCTCTGCCGGTGAGCACCGCACCTTGTGCTCGGTCGGATGGTTCGATGAGCACCTCCGCAGCGGTACCACCCTTCCGGAGGACTTCATCGCGGACAGCAGCTGGACGGCGCGCAGCCCGTGCTCAGCCGGGACGGCGACGCCGGCGTGAGCGCCTGACGGCGCGCGGCACTGCGACAGTGCGCGGCAGTGATCCGCCGCCGGCATCTCCTGCACAGCAATCGCCGGATCACTCCGCGGCGAGGGCCGTGATGGGGCTCACCCGGGTGGCGCGACGCGTCGGGGTGAGCGTCGCCACGAAGGTGAGCACGGCGGCCGCGACCACGACGATCCCGAGGATCGTCCACGGCACGCCAGGCAGCACGATCCCTGGCATGCCCCGTGCCGAGCCGAGCAGCGACTGCGCGCCCGCCCAGCCGTAGAAGGTGCCCAGCACGAGGCCGACCAGCACGGCCGTGGCCGTGAGCTGCACGCTCTCGGCCAGGATCATCCGCCGCAACTGCCCGCGGGAGAAGCCGAGGGCGCGCAGCAGCCCGAGCTCGCGGGTGCGCTGCAGCACGCTGAGCGACAGCGCGTTCACGAGGCCGACCGCCGCGATGAGCGCACTCACCCCGATGAGCACCGAGAACACCGCCGTGATGCTGTCGATGATCGCGCCGGTGCCCTCGTACAGCTCGGGCTCGTCGGCGCTCGCCTCCTGGAGCAGCATCCGGAAGCTCGCCATCGTCACGCCGAACATCGTCACGAGGGTGACCCCGATGACGACGCCGATCGTCGTGCGCGAGGCGCGCTCCGGGTAGCGCAGCGCGTTGGCGGCCGCGAGTCGCGCCGAGGGCGAGCGCCCGAGCATCCGCCCGACGAGCCGCAGTGCGGGCGGCATGACGAGGTGCGCCCCGAGCACGACGCCGGTGAAGGAGAGGATGCCGCCGATCACCCCGACCAGCACGGCGAACGGCGTGACGAGGCCCAGCAGCATCGAGAGCACGAGGATCGCGGTGCCGATCGCGAAGAGCGCGATCGCGGCCGCGTTCCGCGCCTGGCGGGCGCGCAGCTCGTCCCGCGAGAGGGGCTGCGAGCCGCCGATCGCCTGCAGCGGGGTCACGGTGAGCACCCGCCGGGAGCCCGCCCAGGCGGCGAGCCAGGTGGTCAGCACGACCGCGACGATGGGGCCGACGAGGCCGACGTCCGCCCAGTCGTGCGGCAGCTCGGGCAGCCACCCGGCCCACACCGCGAGCCGCTCGAGACCGATCGCCAGGCCCGTGCCGACCGCGGTGCCCGCGATCGCGCCGAGGACGCCGACGACGAGCCCCTCGCGCGCGACCGCGCGGCGCTGCTGCCTGGCGCTCGAGCCGATCAAACGCAGGAGCGCGATCGTCCGGGCGCGGCCCGCGACGATCGTCGCGAAGGTGTTCGCCGTGACGACCGAGCCGACGTAGACAGCGATCGCGATGAACGCCCAGGCGACGGCCATGAGCACGAGCCGCAAGGTCGCGTTCGAGCCGGTCACGGGGTCCGCCGTGACGGCGTCCGCGAGCACGCCCGTCACCTGGAGCAGCGCGACGCCGAACGCCGAGGAGAGCAGGGCGACGAGGATCGAGGAGCCGTGCTCGTGCAGGCCCGTCGAGGTGGAGCCGGCGGCCATCAGACGGCCTGCTCGATCGAGAGCATGAACGCGGCGATCTCGGCCGCGTCCATCCGCCCGCGGTCCTGCACGACACGGCCGTCGGCGAGGAACACGATGCGGTCGGCGTAGCTCGCCGCAACGGGATCATGGGTGACCATCGCGATCGACTGGCCGTACCGCCTGGTCGCCGCCTGCAGCAGCTGCAGCACCTCGCGGCCGGTTCGGGAGTCGAGGTTGCCGGTCGGCTCGTCCGCGAACACGAGCTCGGGGCGCGTGACGAGGGCGCGGGCGATCGCGACGCGCTGCTGCTGGCCTCCCGAGAGCTCGTGCGGCCGGTGGCCGAGGCGCTCGTCGAGGCCGAGCACGCTCTCGAGCTCGTCGATCCACTCCCGTTCGCGGGCGCTCGGGGTGCGCCCGTCGAGCTCGAACGGCAGCAGCAGGTTCTCCTCGACATCAAGGGTCGGCACGAGGTTGAAGGCCTGGAACACGAAGCCGATGCGCCGACGGCGCAGCAGGGTGAGCTGCTCGTCGCCGAGCCCGCCGATCTCGGTGTCGCCGAGCCACACCCGGCCTGAGGTGGGCGAGTCGAGGCCGGCCATGATGTGCATGAGGGTCGACTTGCCGGAACCCGAGGGGCCCATGATGGCGGTGAACTCGCCGCGTCGGATGCCGAGGGTCACTTCGCGGAGGGCCTCGACGTGGGCGCCGTAGCTCTTGCTGAGATTCTCGACGCGCGAGACGAGGCTCGCGGCTTCGGGCCGCGCCGTGACGGTCGGGATGCTGGTGGTGAGGTCCATGCTCCCGACGCTACGGAGCACCCCGTCCGCGCACGTCCGGCGCCCGACCCATCCGCATCCATCGCCGGGATGATTGCCGGCGCTCTCAGGCCGGCCATCAGGATCCGGCGCGACCGCGCTCGTGCCGGATCCGGAGCGACGCGCCGCGGATCATCGCGGCGCCAGGATCAGAGCAACCGGTTCTCGAAGGCGTAGACGACGAGCTGCACGCGGTCGCGCAGGCCGAGCTTCGCGAGGATGCGGGAGATGTGGGTCTTCACGGTCGCCTCGGAGACGAACTCGCTGCGGGCGATCTCCGAGTTCGACATGCCGCGTCCGGCGAGCAGGAAGATGTCCCGCTCGCGCGCCGTGAGGGCCGAGAACTCCGCCGGCTTCCCGGTGGCGGGCCCGCGCGAGTCGAAGTGCTCGAACAGCTCACGGGTCGCAGACGGCGCGATGACCGCGGTACCTGCGTGCACCGTGCGAATCGCGGCGAGCAGGAACTCGGGGTCGGAGTCCTTGAGCAGAAATCCGCTCGCCCCCGCGCGGATGGCGCGGGTCGCCGCCTCGTCGAGGTCGAAGGTCGTCAGGACGATCACCCGCGGGGTCGTACGCTTCTCCGCGTCGGCGGCCGACAGGATCCGCTCGGTCGCCTCGATGCCGTCCATGACCGGCATCCGGATGTCCATGAGCACGACGTCGGGACGGCTGCGCGCGACGAGCGCGACGCCCTCGCGGCCGTCGCCTGCCTCTCCCGCGAACTCGAGATCGGGCTGGGAATCCACGAGCATCCGGATCCCGGTGCGGAACAGCGCCTGGTCGTCGACGAGGGCGACACGGATCGGGGCGGTCATCTGGCGGGTTCCTCCAGGGGGGCCGGGGTGATGGGGAGGTGCGGGGCGGTCGGTTGATACGGGAGCCAGGCGGTCACGACGAAACGGCCGTCCTCTGCACCCGCGCGCAGCCAGCCGCCGGCGAGCGCGGCGCGCTCTGACATGCCGGCGATGCCGTGACCCTGCGCGGGAGCGCCGAGGGGGATCATCCCCGTGCGCGGTTTCACCTCGGGCAGCCGGCTCGCGACCGTGAGCTCGAGGCCGTGCGAGGTCCAGGCGAAGCGCACCCGCACCTCGCGGTCGACATCCGCGTGCCGCAGCGCGTTCGTGAGCGACTCCTGCACGATGCGGTACACGGCGATCTGCTGGCTCGTCCCGAGAGGCAGCGGCTGCCCCTCGTCCTCGCGCGTGAGGTGCAGTCCGGATGCGCGCAGCTGCTCGAGCAGTGCGTCGAGCTCGCCGAACGTCGGTTGCGGGCCATCCTCCTGCTGGTACCGCAACTGGGCGAGCAGCACACGCACATCGGCGAGCGCCTCCCTGGCGGTCGTCGCGATCGTGCGCAACGCCTCCTCGGAGGCGGCGGGATCACTGCGCGCGGCATAGCGCGCGCCGTCGGCCTGGGCGACGACGACCGCGAGCGAGTGGGCGACGACATCGTGCATGTCGCGCGCGATCCGGGTGCGCTCCTGCTCTGCCACCACCTCCTGCTCCGCGAGGAGCATCGCAATCCTCGACTCGCGCGCCCGGATGCGGGTGCGCACGAGCTGCCCGATCGCCCAGGCGAGCAGGAACGCGAACCCGAACGCGATGAACCATCCGGCGCCCCGCAGCGCAAGGTCGGGCACGTAGCTCGCGCAGTACTCGTACTGGAATCGCACGCACATCGCGAGCTGGTCGAAGCCCTGGGTGAGCAGGATGTAGCTCGTGATCGCGACCGGCGCGATGAGCGCCGACCCGAGCGCGAACCACCGCGTGTGGGAGGTGCCGTAGGCGGCCGCGGTGTAGACGACCGCGAAGGTGGCCATGTCGATGGGACTCGGTGACACCTGGCCGATCATCTGGATGAGCGCGGTGACCCAGGCGAGGGTCAGGGCGAGGCCAGGGGCGAGACGCCGGATCGCGAGCGCACCGGCCATCCCGAGCAGCACCGCCAGCTGCCAGATGCCGCCCGCGTAGCTCCAGCCGTAGCTGATCCCCGCGCCGAAGACCATCCACGCGCACAGCATCAGGAAGACGACGGCGACGAGAACGTCGACGACGAGCTGCGTCGTCGTGAGCCGCCGGAACATGCCCATCACGGTACGCGCCGCGAGAGGTGCCTCCGCCATCCGGTCGCCGAAATCATCCCGCGGATGTACAAGCTCAGAAGCCGAGCCGCGAGAGGTGCTTCGGGTCGCGCTGCCAGTTGGGGGCGACCTTGACGCGCAGCGAGAGGAACACCCGGCTGCCGAGGAGCGGCTCGATGCCGGCGCGGGCGCGGGCGCCCACCTCCTGCAGCCTCGCACCGCCCTTGCCGATGATGATGCCCTTCTGGCTGTCGCGTTCGACCCACAGATTCGCGTACACCTCGACGAGCTCCCGGTCCTCGCGCTCGACGATGTCGTCGATCGTGACCGCGAGCGAGTGCGGCAACTCGTCGGACACCCCCTCGAGGGCGGCCTCCCGGATGAGCTCCGCGATACGGTGCTCGAGCGTCTCGTCGGTCGTCGCCTCGTCGGGGTACAGCGGCGGCGACTCGGGCAGGAACGCGATGAGCTGTGAGAGCAGGGTGTCCAGCTGGATGCGGCTGGTCGCCGAGACCGGGATGATCGCCTCCCAGTCGCGCAGCTCGCTCACCGCGAGCAGCTGCTCCGCGACGGCGGGCCGCGGCACGGCGTCGATCTTGGTGACGATCGCGAGCTTTCTCGCCCGCGGGAAGTGGTCGAGCTGCTCGACGATGAAGCGGTCGCCCGGCCCGATCCGCTCGTCGGCCGGAACGCAGAAGCCGATGACGTCGACGTCGCCGAGGGTCGAGGTGACGACCGCGTTGAGTCGTTCACCGAGCAGGGTTCGGGGTCGGTGGATGCCGGGGGTGTCGACGATCACGAGCTGCCCCGTCGTGGTGTGCACGATGCCACGGATGGCGGATCGCGTCGTCTGCGGCTTCGGGGAGGTGATCGCCACCTTCTCCCCCACGAGCGCGTTGGTGAGGGTCGACTTGCCGACGTTCGGGCGGCCGACGAAGCTCGCGAACCCGGCGCGGAATCCGCGCACCTCTGTCATCGGCCCTCCTCGCCCTCGAACGCCTCCTCGGCACCGATGAGCGCCTCGTCCCGCTCGACGACGACCGTCGAGAGCCGCTTGCGGCGGCCCTCGGTGCGCTCGGCGGTCAGCACGAGTCCCGACACGGTCGCGATGGAGCCGGGCACCGGCAGCCGCCCGAGCGCCTTCGTGAGCAGCCCGCCGACCGAGTCGACGTCGTCGTCCTCGAGTTCGATGCCGTACAGCTCGCCGAGCTCGTCGGTCGGAAGCCGCGCGCTCACCCGGTAGACGCCCTCGGACAGTTCCACGACGTCGGGTGCCTCGCGGTCGTACTCGTCGGAGATGTCGCCGACGAGCTCCTCGATGAGATCCTCCAGGGTGACGAGGCCCGCGATGCCGCCGTATTCGTCGACGACCATCGCGAGGTGCGCGCGATCGCGCTGCATCTGCCGCAGCGTGTCATCGGCCTTCTTCGACTCCGGTACGAACACGGCGGGCCTGGCGAGCTCGACGACGGGGAGCGGCGCGCCCTCGAGCGGCTGCTCGTGCCGGACGCGTGCGACATCCCGCAGATAGAGCACGCCGAGCACCTCGTCAGCGTCCTTGCCGATGACCGGGATGCGGGAGACGCCCGTGCGGAAGAACTGGCCGAGAGCCGCGCCGAGCGAGGCGTCGTGGTCGATCGTGATCATGTCGGTGCGCGGGACCATGACCTCGCGTACGACCGTGTCGCCCCACTCGAAGATCGAGTGGATGAGCTCGCGGTCGTCCTCCTCGAGCACCTCCAGTTCGGTGGCCTCGTCGACCATCGAGAGCAGCTGCTCCTCGCTCGAGAAGCTCACCGCGGTCTTGGGGCGCCCGGGCGTCACGCGGTTGCCGAGCGCGACGAGCCCGGCCGGGAGCGGCCCGAGGGCGACCCGGATGGCGCGCACGGCGAGCGCCGAGAACGCGACGACGCCCTTCGCGTGCGCGCGGCCGACGCTGCGCGGGCTCGACCCGACGAGCACGAAGGAGGTGCCGGTGACGACGACGACGGAGGCGAGCAGCACCCACCACCAATCCTCGAACAGCTCGGCGAAGGTCAGCGTCACGAGCACCGCCGCGAGCGCCTCCGAGAACACCCGCATGAAGTTGACGGCGTTCATGTGCGCCCCGATGTCGGCGGAGATCGCCAGCAGCGAGCGTTTCGCACGGTGCTGCGCCGCGAGGTCGGCGAGGTCGGTGCGCGAGAGCACCGAGAGGGCCGCGTCAACGGCGGCGAGCAGGCCGCCGAAGGCGACCGCGAGCACCGCGACGGCGATGAACAGCCCGAGCACGCCCGTTACCGTCGTCGCTGGGAGTGGGCGAAGCCGACCAGGATGTCGCGCTGCAGCCCGAACATCTCGCGCTCCTCATCCGGCTCGGCGTGGTCGAAGCCGAGCAGGTGCAGGATGCCGTGCGCGGTGAGCAGCTGCAGCTCGTCCTGCGTGGAGTGCCGTGCGCTTCTCGCCTGCTCGATCGCGACCTGCGGGCACAGCACGATGTCCCCGAGCAGTCCCGCGGGGGTGAGCTCGTCCTCGCTGCCGGGGCGCAGTTCATCCATCGGGAAGCTCAGCACATCGGTCGGGCCTGGCTCGTCCATCCACTGCACGTGCAGCTGCTCCATCGCGGCCTCGTCGACGAGCACGATCGCGAGATCCGCGTCCGGGTGCACGTGCAGGAAGTCGAGGGCGAACGCCGACAACCGCACGAGGGCCGCCTCGTCGACCGCGATGCCCGACTCGTTGTTGATCTCGATCGACATCTCAGCTCTTGCCTCTGCCCCGTCGTCGCTCGGCCCGGTTCGCGAACTCGGCGGCCTCGCGCCTCTCGTGGTCGCGCACCTGCTTCCTCGCGTCGTACTCGGTGTAGGCGTCGACGATGCGGCCGACGAGCGAGTGCCGCACGACGTCGTCGCTCGTCAGGGTCGCGAAGTGGATGTCGTCGATGCCGCCCAGCACGCGGGTCACGAGGCGGAGGCCGGATGCGCCCGTCGGCAGGTCGATCTGGGTCACGTCGCCCGTGACGACCATCTTGGTGCCGAAACCGAGCCGGGTGAGGAACATCTTCATCTGCTCGGGGGTCGTGTTCTGCGCCTCGTCGAGCACGACGAAGGAGTTGCCCAGGGTGCGCCCGCGCATGTAGGCGAGCGGGGCGACCTCGACCGTGCCGGCCGCGAGCAGCTTCGGCACGAGCTCGGGGTCCATCATCTCGTTGAGCGCGTCGTAGAGCGGCCGGAGGTACGGGTCGATCTTGTCGGTGAGGGTGCCGGGCAGGAAGCCGAGCCGCTCCCCCGCCTCGATCGCCGGACGGCTCAGGATGATGCGGTCGACCTCCTTGCGCTGGAGAGCCTGCACGGCCTTCGCCATCGCCAGATAGGTCTTGCCGGTGCCCGCCGGCCCGATGCCGAAGGTGATGGTGTTGGCGTCGATCGCGTCGACGTACGCCTTCTGGCCGAGGGTCTTCGGACGGATGGCCTTGCCGCGCGCGGTGAGGATCGCCTGGCTCAGCACCTCGGCCGGGGCGCCGCCCGAATCGAGGATGCGGCGCGAGCTCGTGACCTCGGCCGGCCCGAGCTCGACGCCCTTGCGCACGAGCTCGACGAGCTCGAGCACGAGACGCCTGGCGGCCTCGACCTGCCCGGCGGGTCCGTCGAGCTCGACGCGGTTGCCGCGCACGAGCACCTCGAGCTGCGGGTACTGGTGCTCGAGGGTCGTCAGGAAGCGGTCCTGCGGCCCGAGCAGCCGCACCATGGCGACGCCGTCGACCTCGAGCGAGGCGTGCCCGCGCTCCACCTCGTCCGGGAATCCGTCAGCCAAGGGTGCCTTCCGCGAGTCCTCCCGCGAGCACGTGGGCGTGCACGTGGAAGACCGTCTGCCCGGCGTTCGCGCCGGAGTTGAACACGAGGCGGAAGTCGCCGTCGGCGTGCTCCGCGGCGAGGCGCTTCGCGACCTCGACGAGGTGGGCGAGAAGCTCCGGATCGGCCGCGGCGAGCGAGGCGACATCCGGGTAGGCGGCGGTCTTCGGCACGACGAGCAGGTGCACGGGCGCCTTCGGCGCGATGTCGCGGAAGGAGATGACCCGATCGTCCTCATAGACGATGTCGGAGGGGATCTCGCGCGCGATGATGCGCTCGAAGATCGTGGGGGCGTCCGGCATGCCCCCATTCTACGGACGCCGCCGGACGCGCGCCCGGGGGGCCGAGAATCGTGCCAAAACGTCGCTATCGGGGCCTATGGCGACAATTCCGCACGATTCTCAGGACCTCGTGCGTGGGGGGTGGTCTGCGCGGCATCGGTCGTGAGGTGCGCGATGAGCACGCTCGCGCCGAGCACGATCACGTGGGCCAGTCCTCGCGCAGCTCCCCGAGATACCCCCGCGGGTAGGCGGCGGCGAGGCTGCCGCGAATTTCGTCACCAACGATCGAGCCGGGCGTTCAGCACGGCGAGTGCGGCGGGGCCGGCCGTCGAGGTGCGCAGCACCTCGGGTCCGAGGCGGGCGAGCACCGCCCCCGCCTCCGCGAGACGGTCCAGCTCGCGGGGCGCGATGCCTCCCTCGGGGCCGACAACGAGCGTGACGCGCTCGACGCCCGCGAGAGCGACGGCTGTGAGGGGCGATGAGGCGGAGGGCTCGAGCACGAGGACGAGACCGGGCAGCGCGGCGAGCCGCGCCGTCGTCGCGAGCGGGGCGACCTCCGGAACCCGGGCGCGGATGGCCTGCTTACTCGCCTCGCGCACGATGGTGCGCCAGCGCTCCTCGTTGCGGGCGACCTTGACTCCCTCCCAGCGGGCGACCGAGCGCTCGGCCGCCCACGGGATGACGCCCGCGACGCCGAGCTCGGTCGCCGCCTGGATCGCGAGCTCGTCGCGGTCGCCCTTCGCGAGCGCCTGCGCGAGCCACAGCGCGGGGTGCGCCTCCGGCTCGTGGACGACCTCGACGACCTCGACGGCGAGCACCCCGGCCTCGGCCGCGGCGACCACGCCGCGCACGATCGTGCCGCGTCCATCGCCCACCGCGATCCGCTCCCCGGGACGGATGCGCGCCACCTGCAGCGCGTGCCGGGCCTCGCCGCCCCTCACCTCGACGCGCGAGCCCGGGCGCGCATCCGTGAGCTCGGGGACAAGGTACAGACTCGCCATGGCGTCAAGCCTGGCATCTTGCGAGCGCCGCGCCGCGGGACGCCGCGAAGCACCCGGCCCGAATCAAGGACTCGCGCCTCACAAATCAAGGAGTTGGTGTGACAGAAGCGTGCCAGTGTGGCTGCTGAGGCACATCCGGATGCCCAGTTCCTTGATTTGGGAGCCTCGCATCCTTGATTTGGGAGCTCGATGTGCGAGCGCGGGATCCGGGAGGTCAGCCGAGGAAGCGGTCGCGCAGCTTCGCGAAGAGGCCCTGCTGGAACTTGGAGAACTGCGGCTTCGCGGGCGGCCGCTTCGCGGCGAACTGCTTGATGAGTTCGAGCTCGCTCGAGTTGAGCCGCACCGGGGTCTGCACGTGGATGCCGACGCGCAGGTCGCCGCGCCCGCCGCCCCGCAGGCGCGTGATGCCGCGCTCCTTCACCGTGACGATGTCGGCCGACTGGGTTCCCGCCTTGATCTCGATCTCGACGGGACCGTCGAGCGAGTCGAGCGTCACGGAGGCGCCGAGCACGGCATCCGTCATCTGCACCTCGAGGGTCGCGAGCAGATCGTCGCCGGAACGGCTGAAGATGTCGTGGTGACGCACCTTGACCTCGAGGTACAGGTCGCCGTTCGGGCCCCCTGCGGGGCCCGCCTCGCCCTCGCCGGGGAGGTGCAGTCGCATGCCCGTGTCGACGCCGGCCGGCACGTCGACCGCGACCTTGCGCTTGCTGCGCACCCGGCCCTGCCCGGCGCACGTCGGGCACGGGTTCGGGATGATCGTGCCGTAACCGCGGCAGGTGCCGCACGGGCTCGAGGTCATGACGTTGCCGAGCAGCGAACGCACCGCGCGCTGGATCTGCCCCGTGCCGCCGCAGATGTCGCAGCGGACGATCGAAGTCCCGGGCGCGCAGCACGATCCCTCGCACGATCTGCAGAGCACCGCCGTATCGATCTCGAGCTCGTGCTTGGTACCGAAGATCACCTCGTCGAGATCGATCTCGATGCGCAGCAGCGCATCCTGGCCCCGCTCGGTGCGGGAGCGCGGCCCGGAGCTGCGTCCCGCGGCCGCCCCGAAGAAGCTGTCGAAGATGTCGCCGAAGCCGAAACTTCCGCCCCCCGTGCCTGAGCCGCCCAGGTCGTAGCGCTCGCGCTGCTCGGGATCGCTCAGCACGTCGTAGGCGTGCGTGACGAGTTTGAACCGCTCCGCGGCCTCGTCGGACGGGTTGACATCCGGATGCAGCTCCCTGGCGAGCCTGCGGTACGCCTTCTTGATCTCCTCGGCGGATGCGCTGCGCTCGACGCCCAGGACTTCGTAATGGTCAGCCAACGTTCCTCATCATCCGTTGTCGTCGCCCAGCAGGCGCGAGAGGTAGCGGGCGACGGCGCGCACCGCGACCATGTTGCCCGAGTAATCCATGCGGGTGGGGCCGAGCACGCCGAGCCGCGCCACCGATCCGCCCGGAGCCGTGTAACCGGCGGCGAGCACGCTCGTCTCGGCGAGCCCGTAGTCGGCATTCTCCCGGCCGATGCGGGCGGTGATGCCGTCATCGTCGAGATCCATCTCGCTGAACAGGCGCAGGATCGTCACCTGCTCCTCGATCGCCTCGAGCACCGGGAAGATCGACCCGGTGAAGTCACGCTCGGTGCGGGCCAGGTTCGCCGCGCCCGCCATGACGAGACGGTCGTGCCGGTTGGCCGCGACCTGCTCGGCGAGGCTCGCCGCGATGGGGGCGGCTGCGGCGCGATCACCGGGGTCGAGGCGCTCGAGCAGGCCGCTGAGCGCCCCCGCCGCATCCGCGAGCGCGATGCCGCCCAGCTCCGCGTTGATGCGCTCGCGGAGGCGGGCGAGCTGGCCTGCGTGCTCCCCCGCTGCGCTGTCGACGATGCGCTGGTCGACACGGCCGGTGTCGGTAATGAGCACCGCCATGACGCGGTGCGGGCCGAGGCCGACGAGCTCGACGTGGCGCACGCGGGCCGCGCCGAAGGAGGGGTACTGGGCGAGCGCGACCTGGTTGGTGAGCTGCGAGAGCAGGCGCACGGTGCGGCCGAGCACCTCGTCGAGGTCGGCGCTCTCGCCGAGGAAGGTCTCGATCGCGCTGCGCTGCGCGGGAGTAAGGGGACGCAGCTGGCTCAGCTGATCGACGAAGACCCGGTACCCCTTGTCGGTCGGCACCCGGCCCGAGGAGGTGTGCGGGGCCGCGATGAGGCCGTCCTCCTCGAGCTGCGCCATGTCGTTGCGGATGGTGGCGCTCGAGACGCCGAAGGAATGCCGCTCGACGATCGACTTGGACCCCACGGGTTCGCTCGTGGCCACGTAGTCCTGCACGATGACGCGCAGCACGGCGAGGCTCCTCTCCGAGACCACGGGCACCCCCCTCTCCACAGCGTCCGGATGCGCGGGCGCGAAAGCCTGGCACTCCGGCTCCGTGACTGCCAATAGTACCCGCCCCGACACGCGGCGACCCGTTGCACCTGCCGAGCAGCGAGCGCTAGCGTGAGTGTCTGCTCCCCATGAGTGGGCTCACGACAGAGAAAGGCGCCATCACAATGACCGATCCCGCGCAGCCGGCTCAACCGCAGCCCTCCGCTCCGCTGACCGAGGCCGAAGACAAGCAGTGGGCGTCGTTCGCTCACCTGGGCGGAATCCTCGGCCCACTTCCCTCGCTCATCATCTGGCTGATCTTCAAGGACCGCGGCGCCAAGACCAACGTCGAGGCCAAGGAGGCCCTCAACTTCCAGATCACCGCGACGATCGGCTATGTCGCGTGCATCATCCTCGGCACGATTCTCGCGTTCATCCTGATCGGTATCCTCTTCTACCTGATCCAGTTCGGGATCTGGGTGGCGGCGATCATCTTCTCGATCATCGGCTTCACCA
The DNA here is from genome assembly GCA_047605085.1 of Protaetiibacter sp. Classification (GTDB taxonomy): domain Bacteria; phylum Actinomycetota; class Actinomycetes; order Actinomycetales; family Microbacteriaceae; genus Homoserinibacter. The sequence goes on along the minus strand of JASGGJ010000035.1, from coordinate 1,875 downwards.
AGGTCAACGGCGGCGGAAGCTACCGGTACCCGTTCGCGATCCGCTTCATCAAGTAGGCGTCTCGCTCGGTGCGCCGGACCTGCGGGTCCGGCGCACTTGCTTTAATGGGGGCATGACTGCCGTCCCTCCTCCCCCGTCGCAGACGCCCGGATACCTCCCCGTCGCCGAGATGAACCCCGCCGACCAGCGGCTGTGGTCGACCCTGGCCCACGTGGGCGGCATCGTCGGCAACTTCTTCAGCGCGGGATGGATCGTCGCCCTCGTTGCGTACCTGATCCTCAAGGAGCGCGGTGCCTTCGTGCGCTCGCACACCGCGACGGAACTCAACTTCCAGCTCACCCTGCTCATCGCCTACCTCGGGGCGTTCGTCATCACACTCGTCAGCTTCGGCGTGCTCTTCATCGTGCTGCTGGTTCCCGCCGTCATCGGCATCGTGTTCGGCATCATCGCCGCGCTCGCCGCCAACAAGGGCGAGTTCTACAGCTACCCGGTGTCGATCAGGTTCGTCAGCTGAGGTCGTCGGGTTTCGATACGCCGCTTCGCGGCTACTCAACCAGCGGGCCGGGCGCTTCAACCCACGGGGACGTCAGGAAAGCAGCCGCCGCACCACGGCGTCCGCGAGCAGTCGGCCGTGCCGGGTCAGCACGAGGCGGCCGGCGATCGCGGCGCGGCCCTCGACGAGGCCGTCGGCGATGAGCCCCGCGACCGCCTCGCGACCGGATGCGTCGAGCACCTCGGTCGGCAGGCCGTCGGCGAGGCGGCTGCGCAGCAGCACGTCCTCGACGCGCCGCGTCTCGGCGTCGAGCGTCTCGCGGCCCGCCGCCGGAGAGACGCCCGCCGCGATCCGCTCGGCGTACGCCGCCGGATGCTTGACGTTCCACCAGCGCACTCCGCCGACGTGGCTGTGGGCGCCGGGGCCGACACCCCACCAGTCCTGGCCGGTCCAGTAGGCGAGATTGTGCCGGGAGCGGTGCACGTCTCCCCGCGCCCAGTTGCTCACCTCGTACCAGGTGTACCCGGCTGCGGCGAGCAGTTCGTCGGCGAGCTCGTACTGCTCGGCCTGCAGCTCCTCGTCGGGCTCGGCGACCTCGCCACGGGCGATCTGGCGGGCGAGCTTCGTGCCCGGCTCGACGATGAGCGCGTAGGCGGAGAGGTGGTCGGGCCGCTGCGCGAGCGCGGACTCGAGCGAGCGCCGCCAGTCGTCGAGGCTCTCGCCCGGCGTGCCGTAGATGAGGTCGAGGCTCACGTGCAGCCCCGCGGCCCGCGCCCACTCGACGACGAGCGGGATGCGGGCCGGGTCGTGGGTGCGCTCGAGGGTGCGCAGCACGTGCGGCACGGCGGACTGCATCCCGAAGCTCACGCGCGTGAAGCCGGCAGCGGCGAGGTCGGCGAGACCCGCCTCGGTGACCGAGTCGGGGTTCGCCTCGGTCGTGACCTCCGCGCCCGGCGTGAGACCCCACGCCTCACGGACGGCGTCGAGCATCCGGGCGAGGTCGGCGGGCGGCAGCAGGGTCGGGGTGCCGCCGCCGAAGAACACCGTGGACGCCGGACGCTCGGCGATCCCGGCACCCGCGAGCACCCCGCGGGCGAAGGCCACCTCCGCGGCGGCCTGGGCAGCGTAGTCGCTCTGCCTCACCCCGCGGATCTCGGAGGCGGTGTAGGTGTTGAAGTCGCAGTAGCCGCACCGCACCCGGCAGAACGGCACGTGCAGATAGACGCCGAGATCACGTCCGGCGCTCCCCTCGGCGGCGGACGCCGGGAGCGCTCCGTCGGCTGGGGCGGGGTCGCCCTCTGGCAGCGTGCTCGGCATCCGCCCATTCTCCCCCGCCGCCCGCGCCTGGTGCGGTTTCGGCTGGATGGCGCGGTTTCGCGGGT
>JASGGJ010000034.1:0-23490 GCA_047605085.1 Protaetiibacter sp. | reverse complement strand
CTGAGGTCATGACCGAGCAGCTCGATCCGATCGCCGCGGCCGACACCGCGCTCGATCGCGTCGTGCGGCTGCAGGCGCAGATCGACGCCCTCCGGCGGAGCGGGCGGGGGCGCTGCTCGCCTTCGAGGAGGCGTTCGCGCTGGCCTACCCGCCCTCCGCGGGTCCGTTCCGCGCGCGGGCCATGCGGGCCGAACTGGCCTGCGCCCTGCGGATGCCGGAGCGCACCGTCGAGTCCCTCGTCGGCGAGGCGCGGATCCTGTCGAGCGAGCTGCCCGCCACGCTCGCCGCGCTCGGCGAGGGTCGCTTCTCGTACCGGCACGCGAAGGTGCTCGTCGACGAGACCGCAGGCCTCGACCCGGAGGCTCGCAGCGCCGTCGAGCGCCTCGCGCTCGGCAGCGCCGACACCACGACCGTCTCCCAGTTCCGTCGCCGTGTGCGCCGGCTGCGGGAACGTCACAATCCGGAGTCGATGGTTCAGCGAGTCGAGAGCGCACGGGAAACACGCGAGCTGAGCCTCGACCCCGCGAACGACGGGATGGCCTACCTGACGCTGTTCATGGACGCCGTCGAGGCCGCCGCGATCTACGAGCGAGCGACCACAGCAGCCGCGCGTGCCCGTGCCGACGGCGACCCGCGCACCTTCGCCCAGCTGCGCGTCGATCTCGTGGTCGACGCGCTCCTGAACCGCGACACCGTCCTCGGCCTCTCCCTCACCCAGCTCGAGGCGCTCGCGGCCGACCCCGACGAGCTGCTGCAGACTCAGCGCACCGACCTCGGCTACTACCCCGGCATCGTCCCGACCGTCGTCGTGACGGTGCCCGTCCAGACCCTGCTCGGCGGGGCGGAACCGGGAACCCTCGAGGGCATCGGCCCCATCGACGCCGCCACCGCGCGCCGCCTCACCGCCGAGGCGCCGACCCTGCACCGCTTGCTCACCGATCCGGAGTCGGGCGCCGCGCTGTCGATGTCCCGCACGAGCTACCGGGTGCCAGAGCCTCTGCGACGATGGCTGCGCCTGAGAGACGGCACCTGCCGCTTCCCGATGTGCACGATGTCCGCCGGCCGTTGCGATATCGACCACACCCGCGACTGGGTGGCGTACGAAGGGCCGACCGACCACGACAATCTCGCCCACCTCTCGCGCGGTCACCACACCCTCAAGCACCACGGAGGCTGGCGCGTGCGTCAGAGCCGCTCGGGCACTCTCAGCTGGACGAGCTTCCTCGGCCGCCGCTACGACACCCACCCCGAAGCCGCTTGAGCCCCCGTTACCGGTGGTGGTCTCGAGACACGTCGCCTTCGGCGGCGCTCCTCGACCACCTGGGCACGCACGCCGTGCAAGCGCAGCGGGGGTGCGGATTCGCCCACGCCGAACGAGCACGGCCTCAGCGCAGCGACCCCGCCATCCCCATCCGCGTCAGCACCACGTTCTCGACGAGCTGAACGAGGTTGTAGAGCACGAGCGTCACGAGGGTGATGAGGGCGACCGACGCCCACAGCTCGTCGAAGCGGGCGGAGGCGGAGAACTTCTGGATCATGCCGCCGACGCCGGTTCCGGTCGACAGCCACTCGGCGAGCAGCGCCCCCGTGACCGCACCGGGCACCGAGACGCGTGCGGCGACGAAGAGCGACGGAAGCGCCCCCGGGATCGACACCTTGCACAGCTGGCTCAGCCGCCCCCCGCCGTAGACGGCGACGAGGTCGAGACTCTCCCGATTCGCACGCGCGAGCCCGAACATGACGGAGGCGAGCGCCGGGAACAGCACGACGATCGATCCGATGACGGCGACGGAGGCGACGGTGCCGCGTCCGGTCAGCAGGATGATGACGGGCGCGATGGAGACGAGCGGCACGGTACGCAGCACGAGCGCGAGCGGCATGACTCCGGCTTCGACGGCGCGCGAGAGGGAGAACAGCACCGCGAGCACGATCGCGACCGCCATGCCGACGACCCAGCCGAGGGCGGCATCCCGCAGGGTCTGACCGAGCAGCGGGAAGAGCACGGCGCGATGGGCCTCGGCGGACTTCTCGGGCGCGACGCCGGGCTGATCGACGAACAGGTAGTTCCACACCTCGAGCGGGCCTTTGGCGACGTAGGACGAGATCCCGGTGAGGCTGACGACGGCCTGCCAGAGCAGTAGCACGATGACGAGCGTCAGCACGGCGTTGAGCAGGCTCCGTCCGACGGTGCGCGCGAAGGCGCGTCCCCGGTCGCGGCGCACGCGGCGGCGGATGTCGGCATCCGTCCCCGCCCCCGGCCCTGCTCCCTGACCGGTCACGGCGGTGAGGGCGGCGAGACTCACGGCGCGGACCTTCCCGCCACCCAGGGGGTCACGGCGCGCGCGAGCAGGCCGACGAGCGCGTACCCGACGAGGGCGACGAGCGCGCACAGCAGGAACACCGCCCAGACCCGGGTGGAGTCGAGGTTGCCCTGCAGCCGGATGAGGGTGATCCCGACCGAGCGATCGGTGGCACCCATGTACTCCCCCAGCACGGCACCGAGGAACGCGCTCGGCACCGCGATCTGGAGGGCGTTCAGGATGGCGGGCGCTGCGGCGATGAGCCGCACCTTGGTGAGCTGGGTCCATCGCCCACCTCCGAACACCCGGACGACGTCGAGGCTCGCGCGGTCGGCGGCCCGGAAGCCGGCGAGCGCCCCCACGACGGTCGTGAAGAACACGGCGAGCGCCGCGAGGAAGATCGCCGTCTTCGACGGGTCACCCGGCGTCTTGGCCCCTCCCAGCACGACGATCGCGATGCCGCCGACCGCGACGACGGGCAGGCAGTACGACACGACCGCGATCTGGGTGATGACCGGCTCGATGCGCGGCAGCAGCAGCACGGTCGCGGCGAGCAGCAGCGCGATGCCGTTGCCCCAGGCGAAGCCGAGCAGCGCCTCCGTGATCGTGACCCTGAACACCTCCCAGTAGGCGGCCGGCCCGTCGGCGACGAGCTGCTGCACCACGGCGAGTGGTGTCGGCACGGGTGTGAAGTCGGTTCCCGCAGGCGGTGTGAAGACCGTCGCCGACAGCAGCCACCAGGCCCCGGCGATCACCGCCGCGCCCACGATGCCGGCGAACAAGCGCGGCATGCCGCGACGCCGCATCACCCTAGGACTCCGCCATCTCAGCACCGTCCCGGTTCACGACTCCGCCTCGGCGTGACCGTCGGCCCCGAACAGCAGCTCGGATGCGCGGTCCACGAGCGCGTGGAACTCGGGGGTGCGCATGAGCTCCGGCGTGCGCGGGCGCGGCAGCCCGACCTCGATGATCTCCTTGACCCGCCCCGGCCGCGGCGACATCACGGCGACCCGGTCGGAGAGGAAGATCGCCTCCTGGATGCCGTGGGTCACGAGCAGCGTCGTCGCCGGCTTCTCGGTCCAGATGCGCAGCAGCTCGAGGTTGAGGTTCTGCCTGGTCATGTCGTCGAGCGCGCCGAACGGCTCGTCGAGCAGCAGCACCGAGGGCTTCAGGGCGAGCGCACGCGCGATCGAGACGCGCTGTCGCATGCCGCCGGAGAGCTGGGCGGGCCGGGCCCTCTCGAAGCCGGTGAGCCCGACGAGCGCGATGAGCTCGTCGAGGTAGGCCTCGTCGGCCTTGCGGCCCGCGACCTCGAACGGCAGTCGGATGTTGGCCCGTACGCTGCGCCACGGCAGCAGCGCGTGGTCCTGGAAGGCGATGCCGAGCTCGCTCGAGCGCCGCAGCTCCTGGGGGGACTTGCCGTCGACGCGCACCTCGCCGGTCGTCGGCTCCTCGAGGTCGGCGAGGATGCGCAGGATCGTCGACTTGCCGCACCCCGACGGTCCGAGCAGCGCGAGGAACGAACCCTTTTCGGTATGCAGCTCGGTGTCCTGCAGCGCCTGCACCGTGCGGCCGCGACCGGCGTCGAAGGTTTTGCTGAGACCGGTGATCCTGATGCCGGTGCCCCAGGCGGCCCGGGCACCGGCATCCGGTGGTGCAGAGAGCGTCATGGCTACGGGAGGTACGCCTTCAGCTCGGGGTTCTCGGCGTAGATCTCGTCGATGATCGTCGTGTCGAAGAGCTCGTCGACCGACACCTCCCAGCCGGCGGCTGCGAGGGAGGCGATCGTCTGCTCCTTGAGCTCGTCGGTGATCGTGAAGAGACCATTGGCCTCCGTGTCGTCGGTGGAGATGAGCTCCTTCTCCGCCTCGAGGCCCAAGCCGGTCTTCGTGGGGTCGAGAGCGCCGAACACGGCTTCGAGACCGTCCGCGTCGTCGGAGGCCGCCTGGTTGTAGTACTCCGTGACCAGGGCGACCGAGTCGTCCGTGGACTCCGTGAAGACGTGCGTCCAGCCCTTGATCTCGGCGATGAGGAAGGCCTTCAGGAGGTCCTCGTGCTCGGCGAGGTACTGGTCGGTCACCGAGTAGGTCTCGGCGACATAGGGCACACCGTTGTCGGCGTAGGGCAGGTTGGTGATGTCGTAGCCGGCGAGCTGCACCGTGAGCGCCTCGTTGGTGAGGTAGGCCATGAAGCCGTCGACCTCGCCGTTCATGAGCGGGGTCGGGTCGAAGTCGACGGGCACGACCGTCACCTGGTCGGGCGAGATGCCGTTGGCGGCGAGGATCGCCTGGAAGACGCTCGCGTTGGAGTCCTGCACGCCGATCGTCTTGCCGATGAGGTCCTCGGGCGTCGCGATGTCGGCTCCGTCCTTGAGGGAGAGGATCGTGAAGGGGTTCTTCTGGAAGGTCGCGGCGATGATCTTGAGCGGGGCGTCCTGCTCGGCCACGGCCGCGCCGATCGAGGCGGCGTCCGAGAGAGCGATCTGCACGGTGCCCGAGAGCAGTTTGGCGACGCCGGTGTCGGGGCCGGAGATGCCGATCACGTTCGAGAAGCCGGCCTCGTCGTAGTAACCCTTGTCGTAGGCGTAGTACTCGCCCGCGAACTCCTCGTTCTTGATCCAGGAGTACTGGACGCTGATCTCGCCGAAGGAGGCGGATGCGCCGTCGTCGGTGTCGGTGTCGGTGCTGTCGGACGAGCAGGCGGCGAGCACGAGGACGGCGGCGGCGGATGCCGCGACAGCGGCGGTGACACGTCGTGCGATGGATGCCATGCGGATGCGGATCCCTTCGGATGCAGAGGGGTGGAACGTGATGGATGCGACGCTATCCGCGCCACGTTTCACCACCCGTCCCCTGGTGTTTCCGGGACGTTACGCCCGCTGCCGCGACCGGCCGCGCCCCTGGTCGAGCACTTCGGCCTCGACGCGCGCCGTGTCGAGGCCGTGGAGGGCGACCTCGCGGGCGGATTCCCGGATGAGAGCCGCATAGGCGAGCGGGGTGCCGACGGCGCCCGCGCGCGACAGGGCGGAAGTCCCAGCGATGGCCAAGGCTCCCCCAGCGAGGCCTCCAACTCGTCTCGGCATCCTCGGGTCATGACCGATGCATCCGCGACACCGCGACGCCCTCGTCGCCGCGCCCGTGTGCTCGTCGCGATCGGCGCGACGACGGGTCTCGTACTGGGCGGCGGAGCCTGGTGGGCCGCCGATCGCTACCTCATCCCCCACGTGCAGGTCTCGGATGTGTCGGCTCTCGAGGCCGAGAACGGCACGGCGCAGACGGTGACCGACGAGCACGGATCCCTCAGCTCGGACAGCTACGAGAGCGACGACGCCTCCATCACCATCACGAAGGTCACGACCGGCTCAGGGAACAGCACCGTCACCTACTACGTCGCGGAGGTGACCCTCTCGGAGGCGACGGTGCTGCGATCCGCGTTCGCCGACGACTCCTTCGGCACCAACATCACGCAGACGACCTCGGAGATCGCCGAGGCGCACGGAGCGGTGTTCGCGATCAACGGCGACTACTACGGCTTCCGCGACACCGGCATCGAGATCCGCAACGGCGTGATCTACCGCGACGAGGGGGTGCGAGAGGGACTGGCCTTCTACACCGATGGTCACGTCGAGGTGTACGACGAGACCGCGACGAGCGCGCAGGAGCTGCTCGATGCGGGGGTGTGGAACACGCTCTCCTTCGGCCCCGCGATCGTCCTGGACGGCGAGGTCGCCGAGGGCATCGACGAGGCCGAGGTCGACACCAACTTCGGGAACCACTCGATCCAGGGCACCCAGCCGCGCACCGCGGTGGGCGTCATCGACGACAACCACCTGGTGTTCGTCGTCGTCGATGGGCGCCAGAAGGGCTACAGCGCGGGCGCGACGCTCGAGCAGCTCGCCGACATCATGATCTCGCTCGGCGCGACGACCGCCTACAACCTCGACGGCGGTGGCTCCTCGACCATGTATTTCGGCGGCGAGGTGATCAACTCGCCGTCGGGCGGCGACGAGCGCGGCACCTCCGACATCCTCTACATCGCCGGATGAGGTGCCCGCCGTGATCGTGCTCATCCCCGCCTACGAGCCCGGCGACCGCCTGGCGCCGCTCGTCGCGCAATTGCGGCGCATGGCGCCGGAACTCGCGATCGTCGTCGTGGACGATGGCTCCGGTCCCGCCTCCCGTGCGGTGTTCGACGCGGTCCGGGTGCTCGGCGGCGAGGTGCTGAGCCATCCGCGGAACCTGGGAAAGGCGGCGGCGTTGCGCACCGGCCTGCGGCACGCTCTCGAGCACCACCCGGGTTGCGACGTGGTGACGGCCGACAGCGACGGCCAGCACACCTCCGTCGACATCCTGCGGGTCGCGGAGCGCCTCGCGAGCGATCGCGCGCACCCGGATGCCGGCGGGCGAGCTCTCGTGCTGGGTGCGCGCACGTTCGGCGCCGGTACGCCGGCCCGCAGCCGCTTCGGGAACACCGTGTCGACGGCGCTGTTCCGCGTCGCGGCCGGATACCGGGTGCGGGATACCCAGACGGGGTTGCGCGGGATCCCCGCCGAACACATCCCGTGGATGCTCGAGGTGCCGGGCGAGCGCTTCGCCTACGAGCTCGAGGTGCTGCTCGCCTGCCGCGGCGCGGGGGTTGCGGTGGCCGAGATCCCGATCGAGACGGTGTACCTCGAGCACAACGCCGCGAGCCACTTCCGCCCGATCCTCGACTCGGTCCGCGTCATGCGGCCGATGGTGCGCTACCTCGGATCCTCCCTTGCCGGGTTCCTGATCGACATCGTGCTGCTGCAGGCTCTCGTGATGCTCGGGGCTCCCCTGCTGGCGGCGGTCGTCGGCGCCCGAGCGGTGAGCGCCTCCGCGAACTTCGCGATCAACCGCCGCTTCGTGTTCCGGGCATCCTCGGGCGCTCTGTCCGGGCAGCTGCTGCGCTATGCCGCGCTCGCTGCGCTCGTGCTCGGGGCCAACTATCTCGCCCTCGCGGCGCTCACCTCGCTCGGCGTCCCGCTGCTCCCCGCGAAGCTGAGCGTCGAGGTCGTGCTGTTCGTCGCTGGCTTCGCGGTGCAGCGGATGCTGGTGTTCGCCAGAGGGAGGCATCCCGCGCCGGTCGCTGCCGCGCCGGTCGCGCCCGAGCGCCACGCGAGCACCCGTCGAGCGGCCAGGCGGAGCTTGACCGCGACGGCGGCGGCGGCGTCCGTGCTCGCCCTGGCGGGCTGCGCCGTCGCATCCGGGGCCTCCTCGACCGCGGGCGAGCCGACGACGACCGCGACGGAGGGGGACTTCTGGGACACTCAGGCCGTGCACGAGATTCGCGTCGACGCCGACGACGGGGTGCTCGAGGCGCTCGTGGCCGCTTACCTCGACACCGAGGAGAAGGAGTGGGCCGAGGTGTCGGTCACGATCGACGGTACGACTCTCGACGATGTGGGCATCAAGCTCAAGGGCAACTCCTCGCTTCGCCAGCTGAGCGCGGAGACCGCGCTCACCGAGATCCCGTGGATCATCCGGCTCGACAAATACGTCGACGACCAGAGCTATCAGGGCGAGACCGAGCTCGTGGTGCGGGGCAACAACTCCGAGACCTCGATCAACGAGGCGGTCGCGCTCGGGCTGCTTCGCGCCTCCGGGCTCGCGGCGGAGAACGCCGTCGCCGTGCGGTTCTCGATCGGCGAGAGTTCGGCGGCCCTGCGCCTCGTCGTCGAGAACCCGACGGCGGCCTGGGCGGCCGAAGAGTTCGGCGGGACGGGCGAGCTGTACAAGGCCGAGAGCGGAGGTGACGAGTCCTACCACGGCGACGATCCGGACGCCTACGCCGACTCATGGGAGCAGGAGGGCGGCGACGACGAGCTCGCAGCGCTCATCGCGTTCCTGCAGTTCATTGACGAATCCGACGACGCCACCTTCGCCGCGGAGCTGGCCGACCACCTCGACGTCGAGGCCTTCGCCCGCTACCTCGCGTTCCAGGATCTCGTGCAGAACACCGATGACATCGACGGCCCCGGCAACAACTGGTACCTCTACGTCGATGACGCCACGGGGATGGCGACCGTCGTGACGTGGGATCTGAACCTCGCGCTCGGCGGCAGCAACGGCGGCGCGGGAGGCCACAGCAGCGGGCAGAGTGACGCTGCGGACCGGAAACAGGGCGAAACGCACGGCGGGGGCGCGGGAGGCGGGGGTGGAGGCGGATCCAGCCTGCTGCGGGACCGCTTCCTCGCGGTGCCCGCCTTCGCCGAACTGTACGCCGAGGCGGCAAGCGCCCTGCAGGCCGAGCTCGTCGACAGCGGAACGGCCGCCGCCCTCGTCGACGCGTGGCAGCAGACCCTCGACGCGCACGCGAGTGACCTGGTGACGGCGGCGACGGTCGCCGAGGAGGCGGACGCCATCCGCGAGAAGCTCGGGATCGGCTGAGCCGCGTTTCAGCGGCGGCGCTTCTCCCGCACGCGCATGTTGACCACGATGGGGGTGCCCTCGAAGCCGTACACCTCTCGAAGGCGACGCTGGATGAAGCGACGGTACTGCGGGTCGAGGAACCCGGTCGTGAACAGTACGAAGGTAGGCGGGCGCGTCGACGCCTGCGTGCCGAACAGGATGCGCGGCTGCCTGCCGCCGCGCACCGGATGCGGGTGCTCCGCGGTGAGCTCGGCGAGCAGCGCGTTGAACTTGCCGGTCGGGATGCGCGTGTCCCAGCTCTCGAGCGCGGTCGTGAGCGCCGGAACGAGCTTCTCGAGGTGCCGCCCGGTGCGCGCCGAGATGTTGACGCGCGGCGCCCAGGCGACGTGCGCGAGATCCTGCTCGATCTCGCGCTCGAGGTAGCGACGGCGGTCGTCGTCGAGCAGATCCCACTTGTTGTAGGCGAGCACGAGCGCGCGACCCGACTCGAGCACGAGATCGATGATGCGCAGATCCTGCACGCTGATCGGCTCGGTGACGTCGATCACGACGACCGCGACCTCCGCCTTCTCGAGCGCCGCCGCCGTGCGCAGCGAAGCGTAGAAGTCGGCGCCCTGCTGCAGGTGCACACGCTTGCGGATGCCGGCCGTATCGACGAAGGTCCAGATTCGTCCGCCGAGCTCGATCTGCTCGTCGACCGGGTCGCGCGTCGTGCCGGCCTGCTCGTTCACGACGACGCGCTCCTCGCCGGCCGCCTTGTTGAGCAGCGAGCTCTTGCCGACGTTCGGTCTCCCGAGGATCGCGACGCGGCGCGGCCCGCCGATCTCCTGCTTCGCGACAGCCGACACCTCCGGCAGCACCGTCATGACGTGGTCGAGCAGGTCGGCCACCCCGCGCCCGTGCAGGGCGGATACGGGCCACGGCTCGCCGAGGCCGAGGCTCCACAGCTCGGCCGCCTGCGGATCCTTGATGGCGTCGTCGGCCTTGTTCGCGACGAGGATGACGGGCCTCCGCGCGGTGCGCAGCATCCGCACGACGTGCTCGTCGGTCGCGGTCGCGCCGACGTTGATGTCGACCACGAAGAGCACGGCGTCGGCGAGGTCGACCGCGACCTCCGCCTGCGCCGCGACGGAGGCGTTGATGCCCGCGGCATCCGGCTCCCAGCCGCCCGTGTCGACCACCGTGAAGCGGCGTCCGAGCCACTCGGACTTGTACGAGACCCGATCGCGCGTGACGCCGGGCACGTCCTCGACGACGGCCTCGCGGCGGCCGATGATGCGGTTGACGAGTGCCGACTTGCCGACGTTCGGGCGACCCACGATGGCGAGCACCGGGAGAGCCGGCAGGTAGCTGATGCCGTCGGGGCCGACCTCGGAGCCCTCGAGCACCTCAAGGTCGTCCTCGTCGAGCTCGTAGTCGGCGAGCCCTGCGCGCAGGGACGCCGCGCGCTGCTCGGCGACGTCGTCGGCGAGTTCCGCGAGCCGGTCGGCGAGACCCGGGTCGGCCCCGAACTCGGCATCGGAATAGTCCTCGGTGTCGAACTCGGGCGAGGTCTCGGCGTCACGCTCGGTCATGTCGTGTCCTGTCGGTTCGAGGTCTCGTCGCGGGCGGTGCCGATCGCGGTGCCGTGAACCCGCTCGCGCACCAGCTCGACGACCGCCTGCACGGTCTGGTCGAAGTCGAGTCCGGTCGAGTCGATCGTCGTGACCCCCGGAGCCGCGGTCAGGAAGTCGACCACGCGGGAGTCCCGCGCGTCCCGCTCCCGCAACTGCTCGGCCGTCGAGGCGGCTCCGGGGGCGAGTTCGGCAGTTCTCCTGGCGATTCTCACCGCCTCATCGGCTGTGAGCAGGATCCGCACCGCGGCGTCCGGGGCGACGACGGTCGTGATGTCACGCCCCTCCACGACGATGCCCGCCGCACCGGACCCGCGGATCATGCGGCGGAAGGCCGCGTTGAGCGCGCGCCGCACCTCGGGCACCCGCGCGACATCGCTCACGACCGCGGAGACGCGGGGTTCCCGGATGGCGGAGGTCACGTCCGCGCCGCCGAGGGTGACGATCGTGCCGGTGTCGGTCACGACCGTGTCGTAGGCGAAGTCGTCGAGCAGGGATGCGACGGCCGCCGCATCGGCGGTGTCGACGCCGCGCTCGAGCGCGAGATGGGTGAGGGCGCGATACGCGGCACCCGTGTCGAGGTAGGCGTAGCCGAGCTCCCGCGACGCGGCCCGGCTGACGCTCGACTTGCCCGAGCCCGCCGGGCCGTCGACGGCGACGACGACGGGGGGTCTCGATACGCCCGCTTCGCGGGCTGCTCGACCAGCGGAAGGGGCGACGGGGTCGGGTGTCACCGCTCCGCCTCCATGAGGGTCCAGCCGCGCTCCTCGAGCGCCGTCGCGAGAGCGTGCGCGGCCTCCGGCACGACCGAGATCTCGGCGAAGCCCACCTTCGTCTCCGGCGAGTGCTCAAGGCGCAGGTCCTCCATGTTGACGCCCTCCTCGCCGATCTCGGTGAGCAGCCGCGCGAGCTGACCGGGACGATCGTCGATCTTGACGACGAGCGCCGTGTAGCGCTTGTCCTGGCCGTGCTTGCCGGGGATGCGGGCGACACCGTCGTTGCCGGCGACGAGCGCCTCGGCCAGGGCGCGCCGGGAGGCCGGCGCCTCCGGGTCCTCGAGGGCGGCGATGACGGCATCCAGCTCGTCGCGCAGCGGGCGCAGCACGGCGGCCACCCCCGCGGCGTTCGCCCCGAGTATCTGCACCCACAGCTCCGGGTTGCTGCCTGCGATGCGGGTCGTGTCGCGCAGCCCCTGACCGGAAAGCGCGAGCGCCGCGGCGCTGCCGTCGCGCAGCCGGCTGGCGAGCAGGCTCGCGACGAGCTGCGGCGCGTGCGAGACCAGGGCCACGCTCGCGTCGTGCTCCGCGGCGTCCATCCGGATCGGCACCGCCCCGAGATCGAGCGCGAGCTGCTCGATGGGCGCCCCGCGACGGTAGCTGATGCCCGGGTGCCCGGCGAGGATCCACGGACGGCCGACGAACAGGTCGGCGCGCGCCGACACCGCCCCGCCGCGCTCGCGGCCGGCCATCGGATGCGAGCCGAGGTAGCGCGAGAGCTCGGCGCCGCGCTCCCGCAGTTCGGTGAGCGGGGCGAGCTTGACGCTCGCGACATCCGTCACGAGCGCATCCGGGTAGCGCTCCAGTTCACGTGCCACGACCTCCGCCACGACATCCGGTGGCACGGCAACGACGATGAGGCCTGGCGAGTCGTCCTCGGCGGGTGCGCGTCCGGCGCCGTAGGCGATCGCGAGCGCGCGCGTGGCCGGCGAGGCGTCGTCGACGATCACATCGGCGCCCTTCGCCGAGAGGCCGAGCCCGATGCTCGCGCCGAGCAGCCCGGATCCGACGATCCGCAGCTGCGTGTCGAGGCGGCGGTCGGTCATCGGCGTTCCTGTTTCGGGGTCGGATCGGCGTCGGATGCGCCGCGTGCGGCTCCGGACGCCGTGGCGTCACGCGCGAGCGACAGCAGCGCGCCGACCTCCACCTTAGTGAGGTCGCGCATCCGTCCCGCTCCGAGCGAGCCGAGATGCAGGGGGCCGAACTGGCGCCGCACGAGCTCGAGCACGGGATGCCCGACCTCCGCGAGCATCCGGCGCACGATGCGGTTGCGGCCTGAGTGCAGGGCCAGCTCGACGATCGTGCGCCCGCCGACGCTCTCCCCCACGATCCGCACCCGGTCGGCGGCGATCGGACCGTCCTCGAGCTCGACGCCGGCGCGCAGACGACGCAGCGCATCCGGCTTGACGACGCCGCGCACCGTCGCGAGGTACGTCTTCTCGACGCCGAACGAGGGATGCGCGAGCAGCTGCGCGAGCTCGCCGTCGTTGGTGAGCACGAGCAGGCCGGTCGTGTCGGCGTCGAGCCGCCCCACGTTGAACACCCGCTCCCCGGCCTGCTGGGCGTAGCGGGCGAGATCCGGGCGGCCTCGCTCGTCCGACATCGTGCTCACGACGCCTTTCGGCTTGTTGAGCATGAGGTAGCGCTTGGCGGTGTCGAGCTGCACGGGAACGCCGTCGACCTCGACGCGATCGCTCGCGGGACGGATGCGCGTGCCGAGCTCGGTCACGACGCGGCCGTTCACCCGGATGCGGCCGGCGACGATGTACTGCTCGACCACGCGCCGCGACGCGACGCCCGCCGCCGCGAGCGCCTTCTGGAGGCGCTCGCCCTCGGCGCCCGGTATCCCGGCGCCCGGCGACTCGGCGCCCGTCGACTCGGCGCGGGGCGGACTCATCGAGCGCCGAGCTCCTCGAAGCCCTCCACGCCGTCGGGCAGCAGGGGCGAGATCGGCGGCAGCTCGTCCAGGGAGTTGATGCCGAGCTGAGTGAGCAGGAGGGGTGTCGTCTCGTAGTGGATGGCGCCCGTCTCGGCATCCGTGAACGCTTCCGTGATGAGCCCCCGGCCGAGCAGCGTGCGCACGACCGAGTCGACGTTGACCGCGCGGATGGCGGCGATCGAGCTGCGGGCGATGGGCTGCTTGTAGGCGACGACCGCGAGGGTCTCCAGGGCGGCCTGCGAGAGCCGGGTGGGGCTCTGGGTCAGCACGAAGTCGCGTACGACGTCGTCGTGCTCGGCGCGGACGTAGAGCCGCCATCCGCCGCCCACCTCGCGCAGCTCGAAGCCGCGCCTCGGGCCATCCCCCTCGCCGTCGTAGTCGGCGACGAGCCGCTCGATCGACTGCCGCACGGCTGGCACCGGGGAACCGAGCGCCGTCGCGAGCGTCACGAGCGGCAGCGGCTCGTCCGCCACGAGCATGATCGCCTCGAGCCGCCGCTCGAGCTCGACCCCGCCTGCACCCGTATTCTCATCGGTCATAGTCGGCCCCCAGGGTTGCGAGTTGGTCGTCGTTCCAGTGCTCCGCCGTCCAGCGCAGCGTGATCTCGCCGAGCGGTTCGAACTGCTCGAAGGAGATGGCGCCGTGCCGGTACAGCTCCAGCACGGCGAGGAAGCGCGCGACCACGACGCCGCGCAGTTCGGCACCCGCGATGAGCTGCCGGAAGGTCCTCGCCTGTCCCGAACGCAGCAGCGTCACCACGACCGCGGCCTGCTCGCGGATGCTCACGAGCGGCGCGTGCAGGTGGTCGAGCCCGACGACCGGGATCTCGCGGGGCGCCATCGCGAGCGCCGCGAGCGCCGCGAAGTCGTGCAGGCTGAGCGTCCAGACGAGCTCTGGCGTCTGCCGCCGGTACTTCTCCTCGAGGCGCACGGAACGCGGATGCCGCCCGGACTCCGCCTCCAGCCTGGCCTCGAACCATCGCGCGGCCTCCTTGAACGCCCGGTACTGCAGCAGCCGCGCGAACAGCAGGTCGCGCGCCTCGAGCAGTGCCACGGCCTCGGCGTCGACCAGTTCGCCCTGGGGAAGCAGGCCGACCACCTTGAGATCGAGCAGGGTTGCCGCGACCACGAGGAACTCGCTCGCCTGCTCGAGCTCCTCCGCGCCGTCGAGCCCCTTGAGATAGGAGATGAACTCGTCCGTCACCCGCGAGAGCGACACCTCGGTGATGTCGAGTTCGTGCTTGGCGACGAGCGACAGCAGCAGGTCGAACGGCCCGTCGAAATTGGACAGCGTGAGGCGGAATCCGGAGGTCTCGTCGACCGCTGCCACCGCCTCCTGCATGGGGGCGAGTCTACCGAGAGCCGTCAGGCGACGGCGTGACGGGAGACGAGCTCGCGGGCGAGCTGGCGGTACTGCTCGGCGGCATGGTGGTCGGGGGCGAACTCGGTGATCGGGGTGCCGGCAACCGAGGCATCCGGGAACTTCACGGTGCGGTTGATGACGGTCTCGAGCACGCGGTCGCCGAAGGCCTCGACGACCCGCTCGAGCACCTCGCGGGAGTGCAGGGTGCGCGGGTCGTACATCGTCGCGAGGATGCCGTCGAGCGTGATGGCGGGGTTGAGACGGTCGCGCACCTTGTCGATCGTCTCGACGAGCAGTGCGACGCCGCGCAGCGCGAAGAACTCGCACTCGAGCGGGATGAGCACGCCGTGGGCGGCCGTCAGCGCGTTGACGGTGAGCAGGCCGAGCGACGGCTGGCAGTCGACGAGGATGACGTCGTAGTCGGCCGCGACCTGGCGCAGCACGCGCGCGAGGATCTGCTCGCGGGCCACCTCACCCACGAGGTGCACCTCGGCGGCGGAGAGGTCGATGTTCGCGGGGATGACGTCGAGCCCGGGCGTGCCGGTGTGCTGGATCGCGCCCGCGACATCCTTCGAGGAGCCCAGCAGGAGATCGTAGATGGTGGTGACGTCGTGAGTCTGCACGCCGAGTCCCGCCGAGAGGGCTCCCTGCGGGTCGAAGTCGACGGCGAGCACCGTACGGCCGTAGGCGGCGAGCGCCGCGCCGAGGCTGATGGTCGTCGTCGTCTTGCCGACGCCGCCCTTCTGGTTGCAGAGGGCGATGATGCGCGCAGGGCCATGAGATCGCAGGCGCTTCGGCACGGGGAAGTCGGTGACCGGGCGGCCCGTGGGTCCAGACGCGACCACCAGCTCCTCGAGTCCGGCGAGTTCGTTCGCGGCCTCTCGTTGCGCAGTCATATCGCGAGTGTACGTCCGGCCCCGGAAAGCCCCCGGTGGCGACAGGCTGCCGCCGCAGGGTTCATCTCACCTTCAACCAGAGCTTGAGACTGCTGGATTTCAGCGGGCCCGCGGATGCGAGCTCTGGTAGACGTCGCGCAGATTGTCGATCGTGACGTGGGTGTAGATCTGCGTCGTGGCGACCGAGGCGTGGCCGAGCAGCTCCTGCACGACCCGCACATCCGCTCCGCCCGCGAGCAGATGGGTCGCGAAGGAGTGCCGCAGGCTGTGCGGCGAGACCTCGGTCGTGATGCCCGCCCGCTCCGCAGCCGCGCGGATGATGAGCCAGGTGTTCTGCCGGGACAGCCGCGCCCCCCGCGCGCCGAGGAACAGGGCCGGAGTCGACCGCCCCCCCGCGGTGAGCAGCGGACGCGCCCGGACGAGATACGCCTCGACGGCAGAGCGCGCGAACGAGCCGACCGGCACGATCCGCTGCTTGTCGCCCTTGCCGATCACCCGGATGAGCTCGGGGGTGCCGTCCGGACCGACGAGGTCGTCGACGTCGAGGGCGACCGCCTCCGAGACGCGCGCCCCGGTCGCGTAGAGCAGCTCGAGGAGCGCCTTGTCGCGCAGCCGCACCGGATCGTCCCCGTCGGTCGCGGCGAGCAGCGCCTCCACCTGATCCCGCGTGAGCGCCTTGGGCAGCCGCCTCGGCTGCTTGGGGGCGACGAGCGACTCCGCGGGGTCACCCGCGAGGAGGCCCTCCTCCTGCAGGAACCGGGTGAACCCGCGGATCGAGGAGATCACCCGCGCGGTCGAGCTCGGCGCGAGCGGAACCTCGCGGTCCCGCAGGCCCAGGACGTAGCCGCGGATGGTGTCGGCATCCAGCTCCGCAGCGTCCGCCACGCCCCGCAGGGCGAGGCCGTCGAGGAACGCCCGCAGGTCGCGCCGGTACGCCGCGACCGAGTTCGGCGAGAGGCCGCGCTCGATCGCGAGATGGCGCAGGTAGCGGTCGAGATTCCGCTCCAGCTCAGCCGCGGGCATGGGCGGCCAGCACCGCGACGAGCAGGATCGAGTTGCGAATGCGACCCTTCAGCGCCGCCTCGACCGCCTCCGCGAGCGGAACCCAGCGCTGCAGCAGCTCGGCCTCCTCCTCGGTGCGGGAGTAGCTCTCGCGCGCGGGCGAGAGCCCCCTGGCCTCGTAGACCCGGATGATCTCGTCGCTTCCGCCCGGCGAGGTCGCGAAGGCGATGAGCTCGCTCCACTCCGCGGCGACGAGGTCGACCTCCTCGGCGAGCTCGCGCTGGGCGGCGACGAGCGGCTCCTCGCCGTCGACGTCGAGCAGCCCGGCCGGCAGCTCCCAGTCGCGCGAACGGATCGGATGCCGGTACTGGTTGATGAGCAGCACCCGGTCGTCCGCACCGCGGGCGAGCACCGCGACGGCGCCCGGATGCTCGATGTAGTCGCGCTCGAGCTCGTGACCGCCGAAGCGGAAGCGATCGCGGCGGACATCCCACACGCGGCCCGGGTAGACCCTCCGCGAGCGCACGATCTCCGCCGGATCGCCGAGATCCGCGAGCGGACCGTTCATGAGGCGGTCGAGCTCGGCCGGCGTCACGGCGTCAGACCTCGGCGGGCTCGGCGACGGGGACGACCGCCGCATCCGCGTCGGCGCTGTCGACGGCCTCGACCTCGAACAGGCGGGTGGCCTTCTGACGCTCGAGCGCCGCACCCACGAGGCCGCGGAACAGCGGATGCGATCGGTTCGGCCGCGAGCGGAGCTCCGGATGCGCCTGTGTGCCCACGTAGTACGGGTGCACCTCGCGGGGCAGCTCGACGAACTCGACGAGGCCGTGCTCGGGATTGCTGCCGGAGAACACGATCCCCGCGGCGGCGAGCGCGTCGGTGTAGTGATTGTTCACCTCGTAGCGGTGGCGGTGACGCTCGTGCACGACCTCGGCCCCGTAGGCCTCCGCGACGACGGAGCCCGCGGCGAGGTGCGCCTCGTAGAGCCCGAGACGCATGGTGCCGCCGAGGTCGCCGTGGTCGAGGATGTCGACCTGCTCCGCCATCGTCGCGATGACGGGGAACTCGGTGTCGGGGTCGAACTCCGAGGAGCTCGCACCGGGGAGCCCCGCGACGTTGCGCGCGTACTCGATGACCATGCACTGCAGCCCCAGGCACAGTCCGAGGGCGGGGATTCCGTTCTCCCGCGCGAAGCGGAGCGCCCCGAGCTTGCCCTCGATGCCGCGCACCCCGAACCCGCCAGGAACGCAGATGCCGTCGACGTCGGCGAGCATCCGCGCCGCACCTTCCGGGGTCTCGCACGCGTCGGACGGCACCCAGCGCACCGCGACCTTGGTCTGGTGGGCGAATCCCCCCGCGCGCAGCGCCTCGGTCACCGAGAGGTAGGCGTCGGGCAGATCGATGTACTTGCCGACGAGCGCGATCGTCACCTCGTGGGCCGGCTCGTGCACGGCCTTCAGCAGTTGCGACCAGCCGGTCCAGTCCACCTCGCCTGCCTTCGGCGCGAGCCCGAGCTGCTCGATGATGTAGGCGTCGAGACCCTGCTGGTTGAGCATGGTGGGGATGTCGTAGATCGACGGCACGTCGACCGCGTTGACGACGGCGCGCTCGTCGACGTCGCACATGAGCGCGATCTTGCGCTTGTTCGACTCGGAGACGATGCGGTCGCTGCGCAGCACGAGGGCGTCGGGCTGGATGCCGATCGAGCGGAGCGCCGCGACCGAGTGCTGGGTGGGCTTGGTCTTCTGCTCGCCGGAGGCCCCCATGAAGGGAACGAGCGAGACATGCACGAAGAACACGTTGCCTCGGCCGAGCTCGTGGCGCACCTGGCGTGCCGACTCGATGAACGGCTGCGACTCGATGTCGCCGACCGTGCCGCCGATCTCGGTGATGATGACGTCAGGCGCGGGGGTGCCGTCCTCGCCAGGCTGGGCCTGCAGCCGCATCCGGCGCTTGATCTCGTCGGTGATGTGGGGGATCACCTGCACCGTGTCGCCGAGGTACTCGCCGCGACGCTCCTTCGCGATGACGTTCGAGTAGATCTGGCCGGTGGTGACGTTGGCCGCCTGGCTGAGGTTGATGTCGAGGAAGCGCTCGTAGTGGCCGATGTCGAGGTCGGTCTCGGCGCCGTCGTCGGTGACGAACACCTCGCCGTGCTGGAACGGGTTCATCGTGCCCGGGTCGACGTTGAGGTAGGGGTCGAGCTTCTGCATGACGACGTGCAGGCCGCGCGCGGTGAGGAGGTTGCCGAGACTGGCGGCGGTGAGGCCCTTGCCCAGCGAGGAGACGACGCCCCCGGTGACGAAGATGTGCTTGGTAACGGCTGATCCCGGATTGTCCACCACGGGGTTTCAGCATATGGCACGAAACCGGGCGCCCGCAGCGACACGCGTCAGCTGAGGGTGCGGGGGTCTCGATACGCCGCTGCGCGACTACTCGACCAGCGGGGCGGCGGCCGCTGCGCGACTACTCGACCAGCGGGGCGGCGGCCAGTTCCAGGAGCTCGCGGGCGTGGGCGAGGGCGTTCTCCGAGTCGGGGAGGCCGGACAGCAGCCGCGCCATCTCGGCGATGCGCTCCTCGGCGTCGACACGGCGCACACTCGACGCGGTGACCTGGCCGTCGCCGTCCTTCTGCACCACCAGGTGGTTGCCGGCGAACGCCGCGAGCTGCGCGAGGTGCGTCACGGCGATGACCTGGGCGGTCTCGGCGAGCCGTGCGAGCCGCCGTCCGATCTCGATCGCGGCCGCACCGCCGACACCCGCGTCGACCTCGTCGAACACGAAGGTCGGCACCTCGCCCCCCGCGGCGAGCACGACCTCGAGGGCGAGCATGACCCGGGAGAGCTCGCCGCCCGAGGCGCCCTTCGCGAGCGGCCGCGGCTCGGCCCCGGCGTGCGGGCGCAGCAGGAACGCGACCCGGTCGCGGCCTTGCGCGGCGAGTTCGGCCGGTTCGACCTCGACCACGAGACGCGCATCCGGCATCGCGAGCGCGGCGAGCTCGCCCGTCACGCGATCGGCGAGCGCGGCGGCGGCGGCGCGACGTGCCGCGGTGATGCGTGCCGCGAGAGCCTCGAGATGCTCCCGCTCGTCTGCCACCTCGGCCTCGAGGTGCCGGACGCGGTCGTCGTCGCCGTCGAGCTCGACGAGGCGCAGCCCGGCCCGCTCGAGGCGTTCCACGACCTCGTCGAGCCCGCCGCCGTGCTTGCGCGAGAACGCCGCGAGGGCTGCCCTCCGCTCCTGCACGGTCTCGAACTCGCGCGCGCCGTCGACATCGAGTCCGCCGAGGTAGCGGGAGAGCTCGCCGGACACCTCCGCAAGCTGGAAGGATACCGCGTCGAGTCCGTCCCGGGCGGGTACGAGGGCTGGATCGTGGCCGACGACCCGGGACAGGGCGCGCCTTGCCTCCTCGACGAGCGAGACGGCATCCGGGCGATCCTCGCCCGACTGGATCGACACGGCCTCCTGGGCGAGGGTGGCCGCGAGCCGCAGCTCCTCGAGGTTGCCGAGCCGCTCGGCGCGGGCGGCGAGCTCGTCGTCCTCGCCAGGCCGAGGGGCGAGCTCGGCGTACTCGGCGAGGTCGACGCGCAGGCTTTCGGCCTCGCGGGCGCGCGCGTCGCGGTCGAGGGAGAGTACCTCGAGCTCCGCGGCGAGCGAGTGCCAGCGCCGATACGCCTCGGCGTACTCGGCCAGCAGCGCGGCGTGCCCGGCCCCGGCGGATGCGTCGAGCGCGTCGCGCTGGGCGGTCGCCGAGCGCAGTCGCAGCTGCTCGGACTGGCCGTGCACGACGACGAGCCGTTCGCCGAGTTCGGCGAGGACGCCGACCGGGGTGGAGCGTCCCCCCACCACCCCGCGGCTTCGGCCCTCCGCCGACACCGTGCGTGCCAGGATCAGCTCGGCTCGTCCCTGGCCGGCCGGGTCGAGCTCGCCGCCCGCCTCGCGCACGCGCTCCGCGACGGCGCCGGACTCCGGCACGAGCCAGCGGCCCTCGACGCCCGCCTGGGGGCGTCCCGCGCGGATCGCGCCGGCATCCGCTCGCTCCCCCAGCAGCAGGGCGAGCGCGGTCACGACCATGGTCTTGCCGGCGCCGGTCTCGCCGGTGATGGCCGTGAAGCCGGGCCCGAGCGGCAGCCGGGCCTCGCCGATGACGCCGAGGTCGCGGATGGAGAGCTCCTCGATCACGCCCGGCCGCGCTCCTCTCCGTTCTCGGATGCGGGACCGCGCCACCCGTCGACCGGCAGCCCGAACTTGCCGACCAGCCGATCCACGAAGGGTCGCGGCGCGAGGCGGGCGAGTCGTACCGGCTTCGCCGAGCGGCGCACGACGACGCGCGCCCCCGGCGGGAGGTCGAAGGTGCGGCGTCCGTCGCACCAGAGCACGCCCGCGCCCTGGGAACGGTCGAGCAGCTCGATCGCCACGGGCGACTCGGGACCTACGACGAGGGGGCGCGCGAACAGCGCATGCGCCGAGAGCGGCACGAGCAGGATCGCCTCGACACTCGGCCACACCACGGGACCGCCGCCCGAGAAGGCGTAGGCGGTCGACCCGGTCGGAGTGGAGACGATGACGCCGTCGCACCCGAAGGTCGAGAGCGGTCGCGCGTCCACCTCGACGACGACCTCGAGCGACCTCTCCCGGCTCGCCTTCTCGACGGTCGCCTCGTTGAGCGCCCAGCTGTCGTAGACCACCTCGCTGCCGCGCTTCACCCGCACCGACAGCGTCATCCGCTCCTCCACGACGTAGTCGCCGTCGAGGGCGCGCTGGACGGTCTCTTCGAGATCCTCCCGCTCGGCCTCGGCGAGGAATCCGACGTGGCCGAGGTTGACCCCGAGCACCGGCGCGTCGCAGCCGCGGGCGAGTTCCGCGGCGCGCAGGATGGTGCCGTCGCCGCCCAGCACGATCACGAGCTCGAGCTCGGCGGCTTCGACGTCGGCACCGAGCCGGGCCAGCGGGCCGAGTTCCGGCGCCGCCTCGCGCAGATCCGCGAGCTCGTCATCCGAGACCACCGGGGTCAGCCCCGCCGCGAGCAGCCGACGACACACCTCGATGCCCGCGTCGAGCGAGTCCGCGCGCCCGGTGTGGGCCACCACGAGGATGTGGCGCACGTCATCGGTCATGCCCCCATTCTGTCGGATGCGGCAGACGTCCGCCGCGCGCGTGCACAAGATCGCCACGGGGGGCGGCGGTCCGCACGGGGTTCCGAGCCGCCCCCTACGCGAGCCGGGAGAGCTCCTCCCGGAGGCCGGAGGGGTCGGGAGCACCGCGGCGGAGGTGCACGAGGTATTCGCGGTTGCCGTTGCCACCCAGGAGGGGGCTGTCGATGATCCCGATGGCACCGATTCCGAGGTCCCACGCCGCCCACAGCACCGTGCTCACGGCCTCGTGCCGACGCGCTCGGTCGCGGACGATGCCCTCGCGCACGCCGCCGCGGCCCACCTCGAACTGCGGCTTGACGAGGAGCACGAGGTCGGCATCCGGCTCCGCGAGGGCAGCGAGCGATTCGAGCAGCTGCGTGAGGGAGATGAAGCTGACATCCCCCACCACGAGGCTCGGCCATCCGGATGCCGCCAGCTCCCCCGCATACCTCAGAAATGCAGGAGATTCTCGTGTGAGGTGCCGAAGATTCAGCCCCTCCAGGCTCGCCACGCGCGGATTCTCCTGCATTTCTGGGGCGAGCTGGCCGTGGCCGACGTCGACGGCGAAGACACGGGAGGCACCGCGCTCGAGCAGCACCTGGGTGAAACCTCCCGTCGAGGCGCCCGCGTCGAGGCACACCCGGTCGGCGGGGTCGACGGCGAAGGCGTCGAGGGCCGCGAGGAGCTTGTGCGCGCCGCGGCTCACGTAATGATCGGATGCCGCGACCTCGACCAGGGCTCCCGGGCCGATCCGCACCGAGGGCTTGCCGATTGGCGTCCCGTTCACCGTGACGAGCCCCTGGGTGATCGCCTCCACGGCGACGGCACGGGAGCGCGCGAGACCGCGGCGCACGAGCTCGGTGTCGAGCCTGGAACCGGATGCGTCCGCCTCAGGCATGGGCGCGCGGCGCGTCTCCGGCCTCGAGACGCGATCGCAACTCGTCGTGCAGCTGCGCGAGGGCGGCCGCACGATGCTCGAGCGGCTGATCCTCGATCACCCGCAGCCGCGAGAGAAGGGCGCTCGGCTCGGCGTCAGGGATCTGATCGGTCACGTCACGAATATAGTTCCGGCGCCACCTCGAGCGCGTGAATGGCGACCCCGGCGCCCCACACCGCGGCCGCGGCGGCGCGGATGGTGTCGATCCGGCTGCCCGCCGTCTCGAGGGTGAGGGCCGAGCCCCGGTGCCGGACCACCGAGGTGCCCACGCGCACCCTGCGCACGCCCGCGATGTCGCGCGAGTCCTCGGTCGCCGGGTAGGGCTCGGACAGCCCCCGCAGATCCTCCAGTACGAAGTCGGGGCGTGAATCGGCCGCGGCGGCGAGCAGCTGCTTGGGGCCGTCGATGCCGGTCAGCACGAGCGCGGAGGGCATGCCCGCGCGCCGGGCTCCGAGGATGTCGGTGTCGAGCCGGTCGCCGACGAACAGCGGATGACGCGCCCCGAAGCGCGCGACCGCCACGTCGAAGAGGGCTCGTTCCGGCTTGCCCGCCACGACGGGCAGGCGTCCGACCGCCGTGTGCACCGCCGACACGAGCGTGCCGTTGCCGGGCGCGGTGCCCCGTGCCTGCGGGATGGTCCAGTCGGTGTTGGTCGCGACCCACGGGATGCCGGCGTCACCGCCCGCGAGCGCGAACGCGGCCTCGGCGAGATCGGTCCACGCCACCTGCGGGGCGAAACCCTGCACGACGGCGGCCGGGGCGTCATCCGCGGACCGGGTGACGCGGAAGCCCGCGCCCTCGACCTCCGCCACGAGACCCTCGCCGCCCACGACGAGCACGGTCGCGCCGGCCGGCACGAGCCCGGCGAGCAGCACGACGGCGGCCTGCGGCGAGGAGACGATGTCGGCGGGTTCGGCACTGAGGCCGAGCTCGCGCAACTGAGCGGCCACGGTGTCGGGGGTACGGGACGCGTTGTTGGTGAGATAGCCGAGCCTGCGACCGGATGCGGCGACGGCGCCCAGCGCCTCGACCGCGTGCGGGATCGCGTGGTGCCCGGCGTAGACGACGCCATCGAGATCCGCGAGCACGACGTCGACGCCGTCGAGCGGCGCCGGGCCGGTGGGCGGCGTCACGCTCC
>JASGGJ010000033.1:0-24623 GCA_047605085.1 Protaetiibacter sp. | reverse complement strand
TCGGGATGCTGAACATCGGCCTGTCCACCCTCGCCGAACGCTCCGACGAACTCGCACTCCGACGAGCCTTCGGCGCGCACCGCCGCGACATCATCACGCTCATGCTGCTCGAAGCTCAGCTCGTCGCCATCACCGGCGGCGGCCTCGGCATCATCTTCGCCTACGCCACGATGCCGCTCACGCTCACCGCCTTCGGTAGCACCGTCACCGCGGAGTTTCCCCTGAGTGCCGCTCTCGCCGGCGTCGTCGCAGGCGCCCTTGCCGCCCTTGCCGGAGCGATCGCCCCGGCGCTCAAAGCGATCCGAGTGCCGATTGCCGGCATCATGCGCGGGTGACCAAGCCATGCCGCTGCCGGGGTTACCCGACCTTGCTCCGCTCGGTGGCCCTCCGTCGTGGTGCGGTGGGATCATGAAAGGCATGCAAGCCACCCAGACCGTCGTGTTCCTGCACGGGATGGGCGAGAGTGCGGACGTCTGGGATGCACAGCGAGCCGCGTTGCCGTCGGGCTTCGACTCATCGGCTGTCGATGTGTTCGGCTCCGGCGGCGGCTCCGACGAGGTGTTCGAGTTCAGCCTCGATGGCGCGGTGGAAACAGTGCTGGAGCAGATCGAGCGGCACGGGGCTGACAAGGTCCATCTGTGCGGATTATCGCTGGGAGCGATGATCGCGTTGCAGCTCGCGCTCGATCACCCGGAGCGGGTGCGGTCGCTGACGTTGGCAGCGGGGCAGGTGAAGCCGCCTCGGGCGCTCATGGCCGTGCAGGACGCGGTGTTCCGGCTGCTCCCTGCCTCGGTGCTGGAGAAACAGGGCGCACGCAAGGAGGTGCTGCTGTCGGTGATGCGAGCGGTCGGGCGCGCCGACTTCTCAGGCCGACTCGATGCGGTGTCGTCGCCGACGCTGGTGCTGTGCGGTGAGAAGGATCGTCCGAACATGCCGGCCGCTCGCGCTCTCGCGGCGGGCATCCGAGGTGCCGAGCTGCGGATCATTCCCGGTGCGGGGCATCAGTCGCACATGCAGACGCCCGGCGCGTTCGCGGCGCTGCTTGGCGAGTTCTTGACCCGCGTGCGCGCGCAGGACGCGGACAGCGCCTGACGAATCGACGGTGTTCGTCGAGCTGGTGGTCGGCGGCATCGAACACGCGCCAGGTGGAGTCGAGACGACTCAAAGCGGGGGTGTTGCGCGAGGTCACCCCTCGAACTGCAGGACCGCTTTGCACCCTGCCGGCGAGCACTGCGCCGCGCGCAGCGCTTCTGCAAGTCGGTGGTGCTCGAACAGCGTCGGCGCAGCTGGGGTCAGGCGCCCGTCCGTGGCCTGCTCGAATGCGGTGAGGAGGTCGCGCCGATACGCCGCGCGACTGGTGGCGAGGCTTTCGAGGCGGTGCCGATGACATCGAGGCCGTCGAGCTTCGCGAGCTGCGCCGCCAAGAGGCCGACCGCGCCACTGACGCCCTGCACGAACACCGTTCGCGCATCGGGCCCCAACAGCTCGAGGGCATGTCGAGCCGTCACCACGTCGAGCGGAAGCGTCGCGGCGACTGCCGAGTCCAAGGTCTCCGGGACAGGCACGAGGAGAGAAGCGGCGACGCCGATGGTCGTCGCGTGCGCACCCATTCGCGGCATGATGCCCGCGACGCGCTGTCCGAGCACGAAACCACGCACCGTCCCCGCGTGATCGACGTGCTCGAGCACCCCGACGAAGTCATATCCGGACACGAACCCTGGAAACGGGTGGAGCAGATAGTCTCCCCGCCGAGCCATCGCGTCGGTCGCTCCCACCGACGCATGGGTGACCCGCACGACGCAACCGGATCGGTGGGCGGGTGCTTCGCCGAACGCGGTGTCGTCGTGCGAGTGCGCAGCCTGGTGCTCGACCTCAATGCCGCGCTGACCGAGTGCTTTCGCCCGCTTGGGCTGAGCTGTGTGCAAGCCGAAGCGCTCCTTGCACTTCGCGCCACGGGTCCGACGACGCTCACGCAGCTCTCCGGGAATTTGGTCGCGGAGTCCGGTCACCCCAGCAGATTGATCTCGCGGCTTGTCGACCGCGGACTGGTCGAGCGCGCGCCGTCTGCGACGGACGGGCGAGCCGTCGTGCTGAGCCTGACCCACGAAGGTCAGCTCCTCGCGGCGAAGGCCGATGAGGCGAGAACCCCGCTCGTGGACGCGGTGGCATCACGACACGATGCCGAACTCGCGGGCGCCGTGACGTTCCTCCGGTCGCTGCGCGACACCCTCGGTTCAGGCAGTCGGAGCCCGAGTGATGGCGGTTGAGGCCCGCGAGAGCGGCGTGAGCCGATCCCGAACGCTTCTGGCGGTGGGAAGCTGGAACGACGCTCCGCTGCGCGGCGGCGTGCTCGCTCATGCCCGGCTCGCGACCGTAGGGTGATGAAGTGGAAGGCGCCTCCCCCATGTTCGTCAGAGATGCCGGTAACGCCTCCGGGCCGGTGCTGCTCTTCATCCATGGGGGCGGCGTCGCGGGCTGGATGTGGGACGCGCAGACTGTCCGCTTCGGATCGCGTTACCGCCTCCTCGTTCCCGATCTTCCCGGTCACGACCGCAGTTGCGACATCCCGTTCACCAGCAGTGGAGCGGTCGTGGCCGAGTTCGCCGCGCTCCTCAGGACGCTGCCGGCCGGCACTGACGTCACGGTCATCGGATTCTCGCTCGGCGCGCAGATCGCTCTCGAGCTTGCTTCCTCCCACCCGGAACTGGTGACCCGAGCTGTCGTCACGAGCGCCCTGACACAGGGCATGCCTCTCCCCGGGCTGAGCAACTGGCTCGTCGGGGTGGCCGCACCATTGGCTCGTCAGGCCTGGTTCGCACGGCTCCAGGCGAAGTCCCTGTTCATCCCGGACGGGTTGCTCGATGATTACCTCCGAACCTCGGCATCCCTGCCTGCCGAGAGTCTCGTCGCGCTCACGAGGGCGAACGCGGAGTTCCGGGCACCGAGGACGTGGCAGGACTTCCCGGGCCCGGCGCTCCTGCTCGCCGGAGCCAAGGAGCCTGGGGTGCTTCTCCGGGGCATGGAGCAGCTCAGCCGCGACAATTCTCGGAGCGAACTCGTCATTCACGACGGAGCAGGGCACGGCCTTCCGCTGCAACACCCCGAGCGGTTCTCCGAACAGGTCGATCAGTGGCTGGCGGAGCACACCGGTTGAGACGCGTGTGCGGCTCAGCGTCGGGGGTCGGTCGCGGGGCCGATGGGGAGGCCGAGCTGGTGGGCGAGGATGACGGCGTGGACGCGGTCGCGGAGGCCGAGCTTGGCGAAGATGCGGTTGATGTGCGTCTTGACCGTCGCGGGTGACAGATGCAACGTGGCGCTGATCTCGCCGTTGGAGAGCCCGAGTGCGATCGCGTCGAACACCTCGCGCTCCCGGGGGGACAGCACGGACAACGATTGATCGGATGCGGCGGGCCGGTCGCGGCCGGTGTAGGCGTCGATGAGCCGGCGGGTGATGCGCGGGGTCACGATCGCGTCGCCGCGGGCGACGACGCGCACGGCGTCCACGAGTTCTTGACGGGTGGCGGTCTTGACGAGGAAGGCGCTGGCTCCGGCGCGGAGCGCGCCGAAGGCGTACTCGTCCAGGTCGAAGGTGGTCAGCACGATCACGCGGCTGCGCAGCCCGCGGTCGATGATGCCGCGGGTGGCCTGGATGCCGTCCAGGCCCGGCATCCGCACATCCATGAGAACGATGTCGGGTTCGAGTCCGGTCGCCCGCTGGATCGCCTCGTGACCGTCGGCTGCTTCGCCCACGACGCGGATACCGGGGGCGGAGTCGAGCACGAGCGCGTTGCCCTCACGGGCGAGCGGCTGGTCGTCCACGACGAGCACGGTGATGCCGGACGACTCAGGCATCCGGCGCTCCGATGCGGAGCGTGGCGTGGGTGCGCCAGCCGCGACCGGGCAGCGGCCCGGCCGTGCTGTCCCCGCCGTGGCGGCGAGCCCGCTCACGGATGCCGGTCAGTCCGTGCCCCGCCTCGGGCTCAGCATGGGACGGCGCCCCGTCGTCGGTCACCTCGACGGCGACCTCGTCCTCCGTCGCGGTGACCGTCACGGTCGCCCCGCTCGCGCCGCTCGCGTGACGGAGCGTGTTCGTGAGGGCCTCCTGCACGATGCGGTAGACGGCGATCCGCACCGCGGGGTCATCCGGCAACGGGCGGCCGTGCCGAGTCAGCTCCACGGGAAGGCCGGCATCTTGATACGTCGCGGCGAGCGCTTCCAAGGTGGGCAGGTTCGGCCCGGACTCGTGCAGGCTGCCGTCCAGCCCGGCGTCCGCGTCCCGGAGGAGATGCAGGACACGGTGGATGTCGGTGAGCGCGTCCCGGCCGACGACGGCGATCTTGCCGACCGCGGCGCGTGCTCGTTCGGGGTGGGCGCTCCATCCCGCGTCGGCACCGTTGGCGAGGGCGACCATGACCGAGATGGAGTGCGCCACCACGTCGTGCATCTCGGCGGCGATCCGTGCGCGTTCCGTGCTCGCGGCGTTCTCGATGCGCTCGTTCAGGAGCTGGTCGAGTGCGATGCGGCGCTCACGGCGGCCCCGCACGACGAGCCCGACGATCAGGGCGATGAGCGCGAACGGATCCAGGAGCGCGACGAGAGGCGGGGTCGTGCCGCTCAGCGAGTACGGGATCGTCGCGAACATCGTCGAGGCGAGGCCGGCACCGTACCCGATGAACGCGCGGCTCGGGGGCTGGAGCGAGGCGACGGTGTAGAGGGCGAACGCGAACGGGATCATCGGGAAGGCGTATCCCGGCTGGGCGAGCGGACTGGCGGCGCACGAGATCGCCACGACGACGAGCACGGTCAGCGGCCATCGGCGGCGCATCAGCAACGCGGCGGCGGTGATCGCGAGCAGCGGGTATCCCCACCAGCCGATGTCGCCCGCACGGTAGATCATCGCGATCAGCTGCGGGACGCAGGCGACGAGCACCACGACGACATCGACCACGATCGGGTTTCGTCGCAGCCAGGCCAGCGGTGGCCACGGCGGTCGCTGCAAGTCGGCGAGACGCACGCGCAGGCTCCCGGTCATGTCCGCCCTCACTCCCCCGCTCGTGACCTGTCGGCCGCGGTGCTCGACCCGTCATCTCGCTCCAGTCTGCGCGAGATGACGGCACGGCGCCCCGTGCGGGGGTTCACGCGTCGCGAGCGCGGAGCGTGACCGCGGCCGTCGCCCACAGCACGACCACCCAGGCCAGCAGCACGAGGTAACCCTGCCAGGGCGTGAGCGCCGCGGTGGACGGAAGGTCCGAGATGAGCATCCGTCCGGCCGTGGTGGGGAAGTACGCGACGGCGTCACGGATCACCTGGACGGGGATGGACGCGACGACCGAGGGCAGGATCGTCACCAGCGGCAGCGTGACCGCAAGCCCGGCGATCACGTTGCGGACCAGCATCCCGATCGCCGTCGCCAGCGCGGCGATCGCGGCGAGGTATGCGCCTGAGCCCAATGCCAGCCCCGCCCCCGTGGACAGCTCGATCGGGTAGCCGATCCCGGCCGCGGGCAGGAAGGTGAGCGGGATGCTCAACGCCAGTCCCGCGCCGACCGCGCCGATCCCGAAGGCGAGGGCCGCGGCCGCCATGGTCTTGGCGGCCAGCACCGGCAGCCGGGTCGGCGTCGCGAGCAGGGACACCTTGATCTGCCCCGACCCGTACTCGCCGGTGACCGCGAGCACGGCGATGACGGCGATGAGCACCTGCGCCCACAGCACGCTGTCGACGAACTGCATCGGACGCGCCTCGACGAGCTGCCCGGCGAACCGCGGGTCGGTGAGCCGAGACACCAGCGACAGCCCTTGCAGCACCCCGGCACCGACGATCATGAGGAACGCGGCGGCGGCGAGAACCCGGTTCGAGCGCAGCGTCGTGAGCTTCACCGTCTCGGAGGCCACCGCCCCCACGAGAGCGGGCCGGCCGCGCCCGAAGGCCGAGGCGGCGGTGCCCGGATGAGCGTTGATGGCAGACATGGAGGCTTCCTTTCGTCACACGTCGCGGGCGCGCAACAGGACGCCCGCGATGATGGTCGCGCCGGCCGTCCAGGCCAGCAGTACGAGATACCCGCCCCACCAGTTCAGCGAGACGGCGGGGTTGTCGGGGAGGAACACGAGCTGTCCCGCCGGGGTCGGCAACCAGGCTGCGGTGCGCTGCACCCAGTCGATCGGGATCAGGGTCACGATCAGCGGAGCCACGGTCAGCAGCACCGCGACGGTCAGCGTCGCGCCGACGAGATTGCGGATGATCGCGGCCACCGCGACCGACAGCGCGGCGACCGCCGCGAGGTAGAGGCCCGCACCCGCCACGGCCCGCGCCGCGGCCCACGATCCCGAGGGCGCATCCAGCAGCATCGCATTCCCGGCGAAGGCGATGCCCGTGCCCGCTGCCCCCGCGACGGCAGCGGGCACGGCGACGGCGAGCTGCTTGCCCAGCAAGACCGGGATGCGGGTCGGCACGGCCCGGAACGTCACCTGAGCCGAGCCGGAGGTGTATTCCGAGGCGAGGAACACGACGGCGGGGATGGCGACCAGCAGCTGTACCCACGGCATGCTTCCCAGCACATCCTGGGCAGCGACCCCGGCCGACAGCCCGGAATCGGCGCGGGCAGCGATCGCCGGCAGCATCCCCGTCAGGGCCAGCGCGACGACCACCGCGCCGGACACCGGGAGGTTCGAGCGCAGCGTGACGAACTTGATCCACTCGCTGCGCAGCACCCGGCCGAAGCTCACCCGCCCGGCCACCGCGTCAGGAATCGTGGTCGTCACGGCTGCTCGTGCCCGTCGCCTCGTACTCCACCGCGCCGCGGGTGAGCTCGAAGTACGCCTCCTCGAGCGTGCGGCCGGTGTCCCCCGTCAGCGCATCCACCGGAGTGTCGGCGAGAATCCGCCCGCGCCCGATCACGATGACGTGCGAGGCCACGAGTGCCAGCTCGGTCAGCAGATGCGACGACAGGAACACGGTCCGCCCCTCCCCCGCCAGCTGCCGCAGCAGCTCCCGCATCCACGTCACCCCGTCCGGGTCCAGACCGTTCACCGGCTCGTCCAGGATGAGCGTGCCCGGATCGCCCAGCAAGGCCACCGCGATCCCGAGCCGCTGCGACATCCCCAGCGAGAACCCGCCGACCCGCGTGCGGGCGACCGAGGTGAGCCCGGCGAGGTCGATCACCTCGTCCACCCGAGCCCGCCCGATCCCGTGCGTGGCGGCGACCGCCCGCAGATGGTCGACTGCCGTGCGGGAACGGTGCGCGGACTTCGCATCCAGCAGCGCCCCCACCTGGCGAAGCGGCAACCGCAACTGCGCGTACCGCTTCCCGTCGATCAGCGCCTCGCCCGACGAAGGGCGATCCAGCCCGACGATCATCCGCATCGTCGTCGACTTCCCCGCGCCGTTGGGCCCCAGGAACCCGGTCACCCGGCCAGCCGGCACCTCGAACGACACCTCATCGACCGCCAGCTTGTCGCCATACCTCTTGCTCACGGATCGCAGCTCGATCGCCACAGAAGCCTCCTTCATCGCCTGTACCTCGACGGTAGGGACGATGGGATGCCTGGGACCGCCAACCACGGGTTGATCTTGCGAGACCTCAGCCCGCCCGATGGGAGAGCGGGTCAGGCGCAGAGGCCGGAACGCACTTCGCGCGGGGGTCTGCTGAGGTTGTGGTCGAACCCGGGGTTCATGCCGCCAGGGCGGCGGTTTCGGCCATTAGCCACGACCACGGGGCTGGAGAACGACGACCCGCTCGTGCCGGCCCGCGCCGAGGACCTCGTCTGCTCGATCGGGGAGGCGGACGACGGCGTCGCACCCGTCGGGCACGGTGGCCTGCACCCGGAGGCGGTCGCCCTCGCGATCCCAGCGCACGCCGATGCGGCCGTGAGCGGTCTCCAGCTCGGTGGCAGCCCAGGTGAGGTCGCCGCCGGGCCGGGGCGCGATGAGCACCCTGCGGTAACCGGGCTCCAGCGGAGCGATTCCGCCCACCGTGCGGTGAAGCCAGTCGACGACGGCGCCGAGCGCGTAGTGATTGAAGCTGGTCATGCCGTCGGGGTTGACGGAGCCGTCGGGGCGCATCGAGTCCCAGCGTTCCCAGATCGTCGTCGCCCCCATCGTCAGCGGGTAGAGCCAGGAGGGGCAGCGGGTCTGCTGCAGCAGCCGGTAGGCGTGCTCGAGGTGCCCGGTCATGGTCAGCGCATCGGTCACGAACGGGGTGCCGGCGAAGCCGGTGGAGATCGTGTGGCCGGCGGCGGCGACGAGCTCGGCGAGCCGGTCGCCGCCCCGCCGGAGGTCGTCGTCGGAGAGGATGCCGAACACGATGGCCAGCGCGTACACGGTCGCGCAGTCGCTCGCGATGACGCCGTCGGCGAGGTAGTGCGTCGAGAAGCCGATCCGGATCGAGGTGGCGAGGTCGTCGAACTCCACGGCGGTCTCGTCACGGCCGAGCACGCGGGCGGATGCGGCGATGAGCTTCGCCGTGCGATAGGCGCACAACGTCGCCACGACGTCCGGGTCCGCCTTGGCCGCGGCCGGATCGTCGGCCGGGGCGTCGGGATCGAGCCAGTCCCCGTACTGGAAGCCGCCCTGCCAGAGGCCGGCGGGCGAGAGCAGCGCGCGCACGCGCCTGCCGTGTCCGACCATCGACTCGAACTGATCCGCCAGGACCTCGGCGTGCCCGTAGGCGGTGTAGACCGCCCACGGCACCCACACGGCGGCATCCCCCCACAGGGCCGTCGCATCGGGCTCGCCGTGACCCATCTCGATGTACTTGAGTGCGTCGGGGACCACGAGGGGCACCACGCCCGCGGCGTGCCCGGCCTCGAGTGCGAGATCGCGCAGCCAGTCGCGCAGAAAGTCTTCCGTGTCGAAGAGGAAGACCGCGCTCGGCGCGAATGCCGCGAGATCGCCTGTCCATCCGAGGCGCTCGTCGCGCTGCGGACAATCGGTGGGCACGTCCAGGAAGTTGCCGCGCATGCCCCAGACGGCGTTCTCGTGCAGTCGCGAGACGAGCGGATCTGAGCACTCGAAGCGCCCGGTGCGCCGCAGATCGGAGCTGACGACGACCGCAGTCAGCCCGCCCTCGTCGCGCAGCGCCTCGATGCCGCCTGGCCACCCCTCGACGTCGGCGTAGCGGAAGCCGTGGAAGGTGAAGGTCGGCTCGAACAGATCGTCTCCGCCCGAGAGCGTGAAGCGATCGGTCGCCCGCGCCGATCGCAGCGGCGCGAAAGCGGGCTCGCCGTGCTCGAGCGTCTCGGTGAACCGCAGGGTGATCACCTCTCCCGCCGGCCCGGTCACGCGGACGCGCGCCCAGCCGACGACGTTCTGTCCGAAGTCGACGACGAGTCGCCCGGTCGGCGTCATCTTCACCTCGCGAGGGGCGAGCTCGTCGACGATGCGAACGGGTGGTCCCAGGTACGGTTCCAGCCGCGAGAGATCGTCGTCGAGCTCATCCACGCCCGTCCAGGCCGCTGACGCGAAGCCCGGATGCCGCCACGAGTCGTCGCGACGGCGCGCGTCGATCGACTGCCCGTCGTAGAGGTCATCCGCCGTGGTCGCGGACGGGCCGCAGGTCCACGAGGCATCGGTGCCGACGAACTGCTCGTGGCCGTCTGCGAAGCGGATGCGCAGCTCGGCGAGACCCGCGAGGCGGTCGCCGTAGAGCGCACGCGCGCCCGTCCACGTCAGTCGCCCCCGGTACCAGCCGTTGCCGAGCGCAAGCCCGAGCACGTTCCGCGCCGCGAGCAGCTCCGTCACGTCGCTCTGCGCGAATCTGACGCGCCACTCGTAGCTGCTCCAGCCCGGGGTCAGGAGCGAGTC
The DNA here is from genome assembly GCA_047605085.1 of Protaetiibacter sp. GTDB lineage: Bacteria > Actinomycetota > Actinomycetes > Actinomycetales > Microbacteriaceae > Homoserinibacter. The sequence goes on along the minus strand of JASGGJ010000033.1, from coordinate 14,825 downwards.
GTCGACGGGTCGATCGTTGAGCGTGGCCTCCACGACGCCGAGCGCCGAGTAGCGCAGCGTCGCCGACGCCACATCTCCGTGCCCGGCATCCAGGTCGAATTCCGTGCGCAACAGGGGCGCGCCGTCGAGCTCCCCCGCGGGGCTGATGAATCGTGCGCGCCAGTCAGCCATGACCGTGCTCCTTCTCGATCGCGGACGTCGTTGTCGCCCGAGGCTTGACAACGGGCGTTTGAATCGTATCATCTAGATTGTAGAATGTGATTCGACAATGTAGTGAGGTCTCACGATGGTGGACGAGCCAGCCCCGCTCAGTGCGAGCGTGCCGAAGAGCCCGATCCAGTCGATCGACCGGGCGGTCGCCATGCTCAACGTCATCGCGGAGGCGGGTCGCGCGGGAATCGTGCTCAGCGCGGTCGCCGCGGCGACCGGAGTGCATGCCTCGACAGCGCGGACGATCCTGAACTCGCTCGTCGTGCACGGATTCGTCGACCAGGATGCCGCGCGGCGCTATCGTCTCGGGCCCGCGGTGTTCGAACTGAACCGCCGCTACGCCGCGCAGTCCGATCTGGCCTCCGTCGCCGCTCCCGTCATCCGGCGCCTGTGGGAGGAGAGTCGCGAGACGGTGCATCTCGCGGTGCTGCAGGGTGGCCGTCGAGTCGACCTGTCGGTACTGGTGAGCCCGCAGCTGCTCAACGTCAATCCGATGCTGGGGGCTCGCGCCGAGATGGACGACACCGCGGAGGAGAGCACCTACGCGAACTCGCTGTTCACGACGGCAGCGGGCAAGATCCTGCTGCTCACGATGTCGGCTGAGGAGCGGGCCGCGCATCTCGCCGAGATCGGCGCGGTCGTCACGCCGAAGGGAGCCTCGTCGGCTGACTCGGTGCTCGAACAGCTCGCCGCAGTCGAGGAGGCGAGGATCGCCACCAACGACGAGGAGGAGGTGCTCGGGGTGTGCGGCATCGCAGCGCCCGTCGTCGACGACACCGGCGCGATCCGTGCGGCGCTGTGCATCGGGTATCCGTCGGTGCGCAAGTCGCCAGAGTACGAGGCGCGACTGCGGCAGCTCGTCGTCGCAGCGGCCGACGAGCTGTCCACCGCGCTCGGCGCACGCACGGCAGGAGCTGCACTTGCCTGACTTCGATGTCGCCGTCATCGGCGGCGGCGTCTCCGGAACGGTTGCCGCCATCCAGGCAGCCCGACTCGGCGCGCGTACGCTGCTGGTCGAGAAGAGCGGCATCCTCGGCGGCACGACGACACTCTCCGGTGTCGCGTTGCCCGGCCTGTTCCACGCGTGGGGGAAACAGGTGATCGCCGGCATCGGGTGGGAGCTCGTACGGCGCGCGGTCGAGATCGAGGGCGCCCCGCTTCCCGACTTCGCCGATTTCCGGCGTCCGCACTACGAGCTGCAGGTGGCGGTGAATCCCACCGTCTATGCGAGCGTGCTCGACGATGCGGTCGTCGACGCGGGTGTCGACCTGCTCTTTCACACGATGATCGCGGATGTCGCGGAGTCCCCCGACGGCTGGTCGGTGGCCCTGTGCGGCAAAGAGGGCGTGCGCACCGTCACGGCATCCCGGCTCGTCGACTGCACGGGCGACGGCGACGCGCTCGGTCTCGCCGGTCTCGAACGCGTCGAGAACCCGCACCCTCAGCCGGGAACACTCATGGCCTACCTCACCGGTTACGACTATGCGACGCTCGATCCGTCCGCGCTCGACCACGCCGTCGCCGATGCCGTCGCGAAAGGCGAGCTGCTCGTCAGCGACTTCGCCTCGACCGACAGGCCGGTCAGCAAGTTCCTGCGCGGTCACGGGCAGAACAGCATGCATGTCATGGGGGGACACGGTGCCACCAGCGCCGACCGTACCCGGGCCGAGATCGAGGCCAGACGTGCGCTGATGCGCATCTTCCGCTTCCTGCGCGCCCAGCCGGGGCTCGAGTCGATCGGCATCGAGTACTGTGCCACCCAGGTCGGCGTGCGGGAGAGCTACACCGTGCGGGCTCGCGAGACGATCAGCGTAGATGACTACGTCTCCGGCCGGATGTGGGACGACGCGATCGCCTACAGCTTCTACCCGATCGACGTGCACCAGCACGACGGAGACGGCATCGACATCCGCCCCCTCGCGGATGGCGTCGTCGCGACCATCCCCTTCGGCGCCCTCGTCCCGATCGGCACCGACCGCGCGCTGGCCGCTGGACGGCTCGTCGCAGGAGACCAGGAGGCCAACTCCGCCTACCGGGTGCAGGCGTCCAGCATGGCCACCGGACAGGCCGCCGGCGCTGCGGCGGCGATCTCGGCACAGATCGGATGCGGTGTCGTGGATGTGCCGCTCGACCACTTGCGCAGGACACTGCGTGAACACGGGGCGATCGTCCCACCAGGAAACGAGAGGGTCACCGCCCAGCTCGGCTGACATCCAGGAAAGGCATGTAATGAACATCGACAAGGACGTCGTTCGCCGCAGGGCGACCCGCGTCGCCGCCGTCATCGCGGGGTCGGCGGTCGTCACAGCGACGCTGACAGGCTGCGGCTTCGTCAACACGGAGAGTTCCGACGAGGGGTCCACGACGCTGACCGTCGCGCTCTCGACCGAGGAGGCGGCGGGGCTCACCGAGCTGATCTCCGCCTTCGAGACGGAGTCGGGCATCACCGTCGAGGTCACCTCGGCGGCGACGGCCGACCTCAACCAGCAGCTGAGCGTGCAGCTCAGCTCTGGCACCGCCCCCGACGTGTTCCGGGTGTCGCCCGGATCGAGCAGCGCGATCGGGGCGAGCCTGCTCGGCAGCGCGGGCGAGCTCGTCGCGCTCACCGATCGGGACTGGGCCGACACCGTTCCGGACTCGTCGAAGACGCTCGGCGGATCGGGCGACGAGCTCTACGCCCTGCCGCTGAGCCAGAACGAGATCGTGATGGCGTACAACAAAGACGTCTTCTCGAACCTCGGCATCGACGTCCCCACGACGTGGACGGAATTCCTCGACGTGTGCGCGACGCTGAAGGAGGCGGGCATCACGCCGATCTCGGCGGGCTTCACGGGTGGCGTCTACCTGCAGTTCGTCATCTACGCACTCGCCGCGAGCAACGTGTACGCCGTGAACCCGGACATCGACGAAGAGCAGGCGGGCAGCGCAACCGCGTTCTCGTCGTCTCCCGAGTGGCGCGAGGTCTTCACGAAGTTCGAGTCTCTGCAGACGGCCGGCTACTTCACCGACGGTGCCAACGGTGTGGCCGGCGACCAGGCGGTGCAGGCGGTGGCCGACGGCACCGCCGGCATGATCAGCGTCGTCTCGGCGTCGTTGGCCACGATGGAGTCGGCCACCTCGGGTGCGGGCATCGGCGTGTTCGCGCTGCCGGGCACGGACGACGCGTCGCAGACCCTCCTGCCGGTCGCACCCGACTTCATCGCGGTCAACGCGGAGGCCGAGAACAAGGAGAACGCGCTGGAGTTCCTCGACTTCCTCGCTGAGCCCGACAATGCGAAGGCATACGCGACCGCGATCGCATCGTTGCCCGGCCTCTCGGTGGACGCCGAGATCCCGTCGCAGCTCGACGATGTCGCCGACCTCCTCACCGGTGGACTCACGGCTCCGTTCGCCAATTACACGTGGCCCAACGGCGACACCCAGCAGACGCTGCTGCAGTCTGGGCAGGACCTGATCGCTGGCAACATCACCGTCGACGAGCTGTTGACGCAGCTGGACGCGCAGTTCGCGAAGGGCACATCCTGAGCGGGAGCATCCGGCTTCCCGCGACCCGGGGGCGGCTGGCGATCAGCCAGCCCCGGGCAGGGCGCCGCAATCGGGTGCCGTTCTGGTTCGCCGCCGCCGGCCTGCTGATCTATGCCGTCGTCGTCATCTATCCCGATATCGTCGGCGCTCTGTCGGCCTTCACCGACTGGTCCGGGGTGTCGGGCGAGGCGTCGTTCGTGGGGTTAGAGAACTTCGCACGTCTGCTTCGCGAGCCGGGCGCGATCGGCGCGCTGATCAACACGCTGATCATCGCCGCCTGCGTGACGGTGCTCCAGACGGGCCTCGGACTTCTGCTCGCGGTCGCGCTGAACCGGCCGCTGAAGACCGGTGCCGTGTTGCGCGGACTGTTCTTCCTGCCCGTGCTGCTGCCGCCGGTGGTGGTGGCGTTCCTGTGGCAGTTCCTGCTCACGCCGTCGGGCCCGGTCAACCAGCTGCTGCGCGGCATCGGTCTGTCCGCTCTCGCTCAGAACTGGCTGGCGAACGCCGGGACCGCTCTGGCCGGTGTCATCCTCGTGATCATCTGGCAGAACGTGGGGACCACGATGGTCGTCTATCTGGCCGGCCTGCAGTCGGTGCCCGACGAGCTGTACGAGGCGGCCGCGATCGACGGGGCGTCGGCACCCCGGAGATTCTTCAGCGTGACGTTCCCGATGCTGGCGCCGGCGACGACGATCGCCGTCTCGGTCACGCTTATCTCGAGCCTGAAGGTGTTCGACCAGGTGTTCGCGATGACCGGCGGCGGGCCAGGCTACGCCACCCAGACGATCTCCCTCCTCATGTACAAGTCGGCCTTCGTCTCGTCGGAGTACGGCTACAGCACGGCGATCGCGCTCGTCTTGACGGCCATCATCCTCGTGCTGGCTGCCGTGCAGCTCGGCGCCCTGCGCCGGCTGGAGGTGGAGCGATGATCGGCCGCTATCGGCGCGGCACGCTGGTGCTCGAGATCGTGCTGATCGCCGCCGCCCTCGCCTTCCTCTTTCCGCTGCTCATTCTGATCAACGTGGCGTTCAAGCCGTCGTCCGAGGCGCTGCGTGACCCGCTCGCCCTTCCGACGTCGCTGGACCTCGAGAACTTCCGCACCGCCTGGACGCAGGGCGACCTCGGTGCGGCGGTCGTCAACAGCGCGACCGTCGCCGCACTCAGTGTGCTCCTGCTCGTGCTGCTGGGCTCGACGACCGCCTACTTCTTCGCGCGGCGGATGACCCGAGTCAGCAACGCGCTCTATTTCCTCGTGCTGCTCGGGCTCATGATCCCGCTGCAGCTGGGCATGGTGCCGCTGTACCGGCTGATGCACTCGGCCGGCCTGCTCGGCACCTACACCTCGCTCATCCTGTTTTACGCGGGGACGCAACTGCCGTTCACCGTCTTCCTCTACGCCGGTTTCCTCAGGGCGACGCCCCGCGACTACGAGGAGGCGGCCTTCCTCGACGGCGCCGGCTGGTGGCGCACCTTCTGGTTCGTGGTGTTCCCGCTCGTGCGGCCTGTCACGATCACCGTCGTGCTGCTGGACATCATCGACGTGTGGAAGGACTTCCTCACCCCGCTGCTCTACGTGGGCGGTTCGGAGCAGCAGACCCTGCCCGTCGCGGTCTACGCCTTCCGGGGGGAGTTCGTCTCGCAGTGGGGCGTCATCTTCGCCGGCGTCATCATCTCGGTCATCCCCGTCATGGTGCTCTACGTCGTGCTGCAGCGCTTCATCATCGGCGGCTTCGCCGGCGGGTTGAAGGGATGAGGATGCACGGCAGAATCCGGTGATCACCGGCACCGGGCCGGGAACCGCCAACCACGGGTTGATCTTGCGAGACCTCAGCCCGGATCGCGGCGATCAGATGCTCCGGAGCGCCGTCGTCGGTGAGAGGCGCGCTGCCCGCACGGCGGGTTGCAGTCCGGCGAGTGCGCCGACGGCGACGGAGAGGATCGCTCCGGCGGCGAGGACTCCGGCCGGGAGCGCCAACGGCTGGGCGGACAGGACCGCGATCACCCAGGCGGCGCCCACGCCGAGCGCGAGGCCGGCGAGCCCGCCGAGGGCCGAGAGGATCGCGGCCTCGGTGACGAACTGGGCGGCGATCTGGCCGGGCCTTGCGCCGAGGGATCGGCGCAGGCCGATCTCGCCGCGGCGTTCCATGACGGCGACGACCATCGTGTTGGCGATGCCGACGCCGCCGACCAGGAGTGCGATCCCGCCGAGCGCGAGGCCGAGGGTGGTGAGCGAGTCGTCGGCGGTGCTGCGGGCCCCCGCGAGATCGGAGAGCCCGGTCACGGCGACGTAGGGCGAGCCCGGCGACGCGGCGGCGGCGAGAAGCTCGCGCACCCGGTCGATCCGGCCGGGTTCGGCGCGGACGTAGATCGCGGAGACCTCGCCGATGGCGTCGCCGGTGTAGTGCTCGCGCACCCACTGGTCGCCGAGGATGACGGCGGTGTCGATGTCGGCCGCGAGACCGGCGGAGCCGAGGATGCCGAGCACGCCGTACCACTCGCCGCCGACGAGGATGCGGTCGCCGGCCCGGTCGATGCCGAGCCGTTCTGCGGCGGTGGAGCCGAGCACCGCGACCGGGAGGGCGCGGGTCGCGGCGTCGAACCACCGTCCGACCGCGAGGGTCGCCTCGATCGCGTCGAGCACGTCGGGGCGGGCGACCGCGACCGTGAGCCCGTTGGTCTCGGTCTCGGGGACGAGGTCGGTGCGGTAGACCGCGAGAGCGTCCGGCGCGGTCTCGAACACCCCGACCCGGGCCACGCCGTCCTGCCGGGCGATCGCCTCCGGCGCGGTGTCCGGCAGCGGGACGGGCTGCTGGTCGGGGCCGGTGCCGGGGGTGACGACGGCGAGGTCGGCGCCCATCGCGTCGAGTTCGGCGAGGAGCTGCGCGCGGTTGGATGCGGCAGCACCCGTGAGGGCGACGAGAGAGGCGATGCCGAGAGCGATCCCGAGCGCGGCGAGGATCGTGCGCTGGGGGCGGCCGGCGACGCCGAGCCAGGCGGTGCGGGCGAGGTCGGGAAGGCTGAGGCGGCGACTCATCGGGCGGTCTCCGCGTCCCGCTCGGCGTGTTCGGTCGCGATCCCGTCGCGGAGGCGGATACGGCGGGCGAAACGGGCGGCGATCTGCTCGTCGTGGGTGACGACGACGACCGCGGTGCCGCGCTCGGCGATCCCCGCCAGGAGCGCGACGACGCCGGCGCCGGTGCTCGAGTCCAGCGCACCGGTGGGCTCGTCGGCGAACAGGATGCCGGGCTCGCGCACCAGGGCACGGGCGATCGCCACGCGCTGCTGCTCCCCGCCGGAGAGCTCCCCCGGCCGGTGGCGGAGCCGATGCGAGAGTCCGACCGCGGCCAGCGCCTCGGCCGCACGACGCAGCCGCTCGGCGCTCCGCACGCCGCTGTAGAGCAGACCGGTCGCGACGTTCTCCACGGCATCCAGCGTCGGCAGCAGATGGAACTGCTGGAACACGAAGCCGATCCGCTCGGCCCGGATGCGGGATCGGGCGCGCTCCCGCATCCCGGTCACCTCGACTCCGTCCACCAGCACCGTGCCCTCGGTGGGGTCGTCCAGGGTGCCGAGGACCGCCAGGAGCGTGCTCTTGCCCGAGCCGGACGGACCGACCACCGCGAGCTGCTCGCCCGCGCCGACGGTGAGCGTCGTCGGGTGCAGCACGGTGACCGCAGGCGAGCCCGGATACGTCTTGGCCGCTTCGCGCAGTTCGACGACGGGGCGCAGTTCGACGACGGGCGCGCTCATCGGGCGAGCACCACGAGATCGCCGGCCGCGATCACGGGACCGTCTCCGCCGTCGAGCTCGGTGCCGCTGGCGAGCAGCTGCACGCGAGCGTCCGCGACGAGCCCGATCTCGACGGGGGTGCGGGTGATCCTCCCGTCCGCGTAGACCTCGACGGCGTAGCCGCCGTCCGCGGTCGCCACGAGCGCGGTCGCGGGGACCACGAGGGTCGGGGTCTGCTCCGTGTCATCGCGGATCGTGATGCGCACCGAGACGGCTCCGGCGGCGGCGACCTGGGTCTGGTCCGGGAACTCGACCGTGGCGGAGGGGCTCGTGGTCGCATCCCCGTCGCCGGTTGGCTGCCCGCCGGGGTCGACCGCCGCCAGTTCCGTGTCGATCTCCGACCCGTCAGGCAGCGTCACCGTGACGGGGGTTCCCGCCGTCAGTTCGCGGGCCTGCGCCTCGGTGAGCTTCGCGGTCGCCCGCAGGCTCGTCTCCGTGTAGGTGGCCGGGCTCGCGCCGGTGTCGCCGAGCCGAGCCGTGAGCTGGGCGATGCGGATGCCGGGGGCGTCGGCGACGACGACGGTTGAGGGTGAGAACACCCCGGTCTGCGCGACGCCGAGGCTCTTCTGCCAGTCGCGGACGGCCTGCCGGGTCTCCCATCCGAAATCGCCGTCGGCAGTCCCGGAGTAGAGGCCGAGGCCGGCGAGGTTCTGCTGCAGCTGGCGGATGTCCTCTCCGTCCTCGGAGTCGACGGAGAGCTCCCGCCAGAACGGGCGCGAGCCGCGGAACAGCACGACAGGGTGCCCGTCGGCCTCGTAGACCTGATGCCCGGTCTCGACCACCGAGCCCGCGGCCGGGAGCACCGTGATGGTGCCGCCGGCGGCGGGCAGCGGCGCCGCATCGCCGTAGGACAACTGCGCGTTGAGCCGAACCCTGCTGGTCAGCGTCGTCAGCTCCACGGCGGCCGTGACCGGCTCCGACGCGGCCGCCGCTTCGACGGGGTCGGCGAGCAGCTCCCAAGGGCGGAACCACCATGCGCCGACCCCCAGTGCGAGCACGAGGCCACCGGCGGCCACCACCAACGGCCAGCGGGTGCGACGGCGCCTCGGACCGCGGCTCACTCCTCGTCCCCGCCGACGATGACCGTCGAACTGTTCCCAGACGCGGCGTCGCCGGTGAACTCCTCGAGGACCGCGCTGAGGTCGAAGCCCAGCTCGCCCTCGATCAGCCAGGCCAGGCTCATGGTCGGCTCGAAGCAGGCCTCCAGCAGCGCCCGGAACTCCTCCTCCGTGAGGTCGGCTGGCAGGGCGATCCCGGCCGTCGTCCCTGCCTCCCCGGCCGGGTCGGCGACCCACGCGAAACCGGAGTCGCGGGCGCAGCGGGCGAAGGTCAGGCCATCCTCCGCCTGCTGCGCCAGATACTCCTGCAGGGCGGGATCGTCCTGCGGGTCGTACTCGGGCTGGGTGAAGTCGGGGAACTCCTGCTCGCACGCGGCGTAGGCGTCCTGCGTGTCCGGGTCATCCGCGAAGTACGCCGACGAGGCGGGGGCGTTCCAGACGCTCCCGTCCGAGTCGCCCATGGTGAGCAGGGAGCCCTCGCCGGAACCGCTGCTGTCCGAGGAGATGCTGCCGTCGCCGCTGCCGGTTTTGACCAGGACATGCCCGGTGTCGCCGACCTTCGCCTCGACGCCAGCCGCGGTGAGGCACGCGACGAACTGGGATGCCGTCGTCTGCGAGCCCGACCCTTCCTCGTGGTCGGCGGAGCAGCCGGCCAGGGCGAGCGTGAAGCACGCGGCGGCGGCGAGTCCGATGCTGGTCCTCGTGATGGTCATGGTTGATGTCCTTTCGTTGTGCAGCTCAGTCGCTGGTGGTGCGGGTGAACTCGTCAAGGACGGCGAACCAGTCGAAGGACTCGAGTTCGCCGCTCGGGGTGTCGATGCTCCAGCCGACACCGCTCAGCTCGTCGTCGTAGCAGGCGGTCAGGAGGTCGCGGAACTCGTCTTCGCTGAGGTCGAGGGGCAGGACGATCGCCCCGCCGCTGCCCGGCACCGGGTCGGCCACCCAGGCGAACCCGGCGTCGCGGGCGCAGCGGGCGAAGGCGATGCCGTCCTCCTGCTGCTCGGCGAGCTGTGCTTGGAGTTCGGGGTCGTCCTGCGGGCTGTAGGCGGGCTGGGCGAAGTCGGGGTGCTCGGCCTCGCAGGCGGCGTAGGCGTCCTGGGTATCGGGATCGTCGGCGAAGTAGGCGGCGTGCTCTGGCGCGACCCAGAACACGCCCTCGTCGTCGACCATCGACCACAGCACCTGGGCTCCAGCGTCGGAGCTGTCGACATCGAACTCGAACTGCCCCGTCTCGCCGGCCTCCCCCTGCAGCCGCAGACCGTCCTGCTTGACGAGGGCGTAACCATGCTCTCCGAGCTGAGCGTCCAGCCCTTTCGCTGTCAGGCAGGCCACGAACGTCGCAGCACCGCTGTCCCCCGCCGTCTCGTCATCGCTCGCAGGGGAACAGCCGGCCAGCAGCATCACGAGCGCGGCGCCGGCCGCGAGGGCCGTGCACGGGTTCGGGGTCGCCATGGTGTCCGTCCTCTCGACCGGTCGCGAATCGTCCGGCAGAGGACACTGTGGCCGCGACATGGTTCAGTGGAGGTCATGGTCGACTTGACCTGGACTTGACCGCTCGTCGGCATGCTGAAACCCGGAGGGAGGCCGCCGCGGATGCGAGTGCTGCTGGTCGAAGACGAGCACGTCCTGGCGGACGGGCTGGCGGACGGGCTCCGCGCCGAGGGCTACACGGTCGATGTCGCCTACGACGGCCAGGCCGCCCTCGCCCGCACCGCGGCGTCCGATGTGGACATCATGATCCTCGACCGCGACCTTCCCGCGCTCACCGGCGATGCCGTGTGCCGCACCCTGCGGGAGCAGGGTCACCCGATGCGCATCCTCATGCTCACGGCCGCGGGAACCCTCGACGACCGGGTGGCAGGCCTCGACCTCGGTGCCGACGACTATCTGCCCAAGCCCTTCGCCTACGTCGAGCTCCTCGCCCGTCTCCGCGCGCTCGCCCGTCGCACGGCCGGCGGATCCGGCACCGTCCTGGAGGCTGCCGGGGTGCGGATCGACACCGTGCGCCGTGCCGCCGAACGCGACGGCCGGCCGCTCCGACTCACCCCGAAGGAGTACGGCGTGCTCGAAACGCTGCTGATCGCGCGTGGCGGCTGGCTCAGCGCCGCCGACCTTCTCGATGAGGTATGGGCGGCCTCCGACGATCGCGGCCGCAGCGTCGTCAAGGCCGCGATCCACACCCTCCGTCGCAAGCTCGGTCACCCCGACCCGATCGAGACCGCGCCCGGCCACGGCTACCGCATCGGGGCGGGCTCATGAGCGGGCGCAGGCGGTGGGGATTCCGAACCCGGCTCGCCGCCCTCATCGCCGGGGTGTTCATCGCCGGTGGCGTCGTCCTGCTCGGCGTGCAGTACCTCCTCGTGCAGCAGCTCTTCGCCTACGGCATCAGCACCGTCATGACCGGATGCGTCACAGGCTCCGGCAGCTCGGTCTCGATCACGGACGGCGAGCAGACCGACCCCTCATCCGAGCAGGTGCCCGACGACTGCTCCGTCGAGGTCGGTGGAGCAGGGGTCGGCTCCGTCGTCATCGAGCAGACCACGCAGCTCTCCCAAGAAGTGCTCTCCGGCCTGCTCCTGTGGTCCGTCGTCGTGCTCGTGTTCTTCGCCGCTCTCGCGGTCCTCGCCGCCTGGTGGCTGTCCAAGCGATCGCTCGACCGCATCGCGCGGATCACCGCGACCACGCGCGACATCACCCGCGACGAGCTGCACCGTCGCCTCGACCTGAACGGCCCCGACGACGAGATCAAGGAGCTCGGAGACACGATCGACGGGATGCTCGATCGCCTCGACGACGCCTTCGAGCGTCAGGATCGCTTCATCGCCGGCGCTTCCCATGAGCTGCGCACGCCCCTCACGACGACGCGGACACTGCTGGAGATCCCCTTGCTGCAGGGTCGCGTTCCCGCCGAGCTCGAGCCCGCGGTGCGCGGGGCGCTGGAGGCGAACGACCGCAGCGAACGAGTCATCGCCGCGCTCCTCACCCTCGCCCGCAGCACCCGGGAGGCTGCGAAGACCGCGGAGGTCCCGGTCGATCTCTCGGCGCTCGTCCGCGCGTCGCTCGATGAGCACGCGAGCGAGGCGGCATTCCGCGGGCTGAGCGTCCACGTCCCCGGCACCCCGGCCCGCGCCGTGACCGATGCCGAGCTGGCGAGGATCGCGATCGGCAACCTCATCGAGAACGCGATCCGCCACAACCTCGACCACGGGCGCATCCTCGTCACGACGGCGACGAGCGACGACGTCGTGCGACTGACGATCGAGAACGACGGCCGCGAGCTGGCGGAGGGTGACGTCGCACGGCTGGTCGAGCCGTTCCACCGCGGCGAGCAGACCCGCCTCGCCGGTCCCGGCACCGGACTCGGCCTCACGCTCGCCGACACGATCGCCCGCGCCCTCGGCGGCGGCCTCACCCTCGCGCCCCGAATGCCCGGCGGCCTCGTCGCCACGCTCAGGCTCCCCGCCCGCGGACGATCCGCCGCCTGCCGCAGCGCGGAAGCGCTGACCTCGCGCCTCTGATCAACGAGTCCAGGGTGATCATCCGTCTTCCCCGGTCGGCTTGGGCTGCGGTCCTCGCCGTTCGGAACCGCGTTCCGGGTTCAGCACGTGATGGGGGCTGCAAGGGCTTCCGGCTCGCCCGCGTCCGCCACCGAGCGCAGGGCTCGTTCGAGCACTTGGAGGTCTTCGATGGTCTCGACCGAGGTGACCTTGCCCCAGGAGAGGGTGAGGAACTGGAACACCGTGTTCTCGTATCGCCCGCCATCCGGCAGGTCGCCGGAGACCAGCGAGCGGACAGCGACCCGCGTGTGCCCAGGGCCGCCGTTCACCAGGACATCCTGGATGTCGAACCGCGCGCCCGGCAGTAAGCGAAGGGTGCGCTGCCACCAGCGGATCATTCCGTCCCGGCTCGTGCGACACCCTCCGAGCGCGTGCTCGCCGTGGAAGCGGTACTCGAACTCCGGGGCGAGGCCGTCAACCATCGCCATGTAGTCGCCAGTGTTGATCCGGTCGAATGTGGATCGGACCTTTGCCCGGACGATGCGCTTGTACACGGGGTCCTCCTCGTTCCGGCTCATAATTACGTTACTCTAAGTAACACTATGGTTCGTTCCGGCCGCCCGCGCAAGGACAGCACCGATCAACGCATCCTGGATGCGTTCGCGGAACTGGTGGTCGAGCGTGGCTACGCACGGGTGACGGTGGACGAGGTCGTGGCGAGGGCGGGAACGAACAAGCCCGCGTTCTACCGGCGGTTCCGGAATCTCGCCGCCGTCGTGCCTCGCCTGCTGGCGTCACGACACGGCACGGACGAAGACATCGACACCGGCACGATCGTCGGCGATCTGATCGAGGTGCAACGCAGGCAGCGACGGCTGTTCACCGATCCCGTCGTGGTGCGCGGTTTCGCCGGATGGATCGCGGAAGTCGACGTGGACCCCGCTCAAGGCGTCCCCTTCCTCTTCGGCTACCTCGCGCCGCGCCGCGCGTACACGCGGGTCATTCTCGACCGCGCTGTTTCCCGGGGTGAGATTGCGGCGGACTCCGATCCTGGCTGGATCGCCGACCTGCTCACCGGCCCACTCATCATGCGGGCGATCCTGCCCGGCATGCCTCCCATCGACGACTTATTTATCTGCCGCACGGTCCATGCCGCGCTCGACGTGCTCGGATACGTCGGCGATCGCGGAAGGGTGCCGGAGTGGTGACCGCGGGCTGCAGCGTCCCCTCGCGGCGCGCCGGGTCTTCAGCCGGAACTCGCGGGGATCGTGGTCGCCATCGCGAATCGGCGACTGCCTCGTGACCGAGCTCGTGGGGCTCGTGTTCTGGCGGGTGCCGACGCACGCGCATTCTGCGCATCCCATGCCACCGTCCCGGACGACGTAGCATGCGAAGACGATGAAACCCGGTCCGGTGCGCATGAGCGGTGTGCTGACGAGCTGGAACGACGAACGCGGATTCGGGTTCGTCACTCCGGCCGTCGGCGGACCGGACGTGTTCGTGCACATCTCGGCGTTCTCCGCCGACCACCCGCGTCCCGTCGAGGGTGACGAGGTCGGCTATCTGCTCGAGTACTCGCCGGAGGGCAAGCCGAGGGCGGGGCAGGCCACCGTGCTGGTGGAGGTGCCGCGGCCGGATCCGCCCGCGCCCCCGCCGCATCCGCGTCTGGCCCCCGGGCGCCGCGCGAGTCGCTTCGGCTACCTCGCGATCCTCGGGTTCATCGGGATCGCGGTCACGGTGGCGCTCATCCGCCCGATTCCGTACTGGGTGTGGATCCTCTACCTCGGGATGTCGCTCGCCACCTTCGTCGCCTACGCGCTCGACAAGCGGGCGGCGGCGACGCACGGGTGGCGGCTCAGCGAGAGCTCGCTGCTCGCCCTCGGGCTCGCGTGCGGGTGGCCTGGCGCGATCGTCGCCCAGCAGGTGGTCCGCCACAAGACGGTCAAGATGAGCTTCCAGGTGGTGTTCTGGGTGACGGTCGTCGTCAACGTCGTCGCCTTCGTCGTGTTCAGCTGGGTGGCGACGCTCGATCTCGGATGAGGTCGGCGCGGTGGCCTATCATCGAATGCATGTTCGATGCAACGCGCGCGAAGGAGATCCGGAGACTGCAGGACCGCATCCGCGGCATGCAGCGCACCCGGCTCGCCGACCGCACCCTGCCGACCTCGTCGGCGCTCGAGGAACTGCTGCCGGACGGGGCGCTTGTCGCGGGCGGGAGTTACCTCGTCGACGGCTCGACGGCGCTCGCCCTCCAGCTGTTGCGCGAGCCGAGCCGCGCGGGAGCGTGGTGCGCTGTCGTGGGCATGCCCGACCTCGGCATCGAGGCCGCGGCCGCGGCCGGCATCGAGCTCGACCGGCTCGCGCTCGTGCCCCACCCGGGTGAGCAGTGGTTCGCGGTCGTGTCGGCGCTCGTCGACGCGGTCGCCGTCGTCCTCGTCCAGCCGCCTGCGCGCGTTCGCGAGGCCGCGGCGGCTCGGCTCGCGGCCAGGCTGCGGCAGCGGGGGGCGGTGCTCGTCTCGATGCGGGAGTGGCCCCGCGCCCAGGCGCGGCTTACGATCAGCGAGAGCGACTGGGTCGGCATCGGTGCGGGCTTCGGGCACCTCGCGGCGCGCCAGGTGACGGTCGCCTCCGCCTCCCCCGCCTGGCAGGGGCGCACCCGCTCGCGCCGGCTGTGGCTGCCGGATGCCTCGGGCGTCGTCGCCCCGGTCGTCGCGCGTGCCGCCGAGGAGCGGCCGGCATCCGCTCC
>JASGGJ010000032.1:0-25334 GCA_047605085.1 Protaetiibacter sp. | reverse complement strand
GCTTGTATCTCGTGACGCGGTCACTTGACCCCACCGGCCGGGGTCGGGCACGCTGCGTCACCAGGTGGAAGCCGGCGCTGAACGCGTTCGCTATCACCTTCGAAGGCCGCATCAACTAACCATGCGCCAGATCAGATCCACCGCTCATCTGACAGACCCAGTGACCGAGTGCACCTAGACCGCCAGATCCGCAGCCCAGGGAAGGTCGGCCCCCACCCGCCCGATCGTGATCGCCGCGGCCTCGACGGCGAAGCGCACGGCGGCGACCGGGTCGCCGATGACAGCCTCGAGCCCGTCGGCGGCGACCCGGAAGAGCAGAGCTGCCATGAATGTGTCCCCCGCCCCGACTGTGTCGACCACATGCACCTTCGGCGCTGGGATTCGATCGACGCCGTAGCGTGTGGCGACGATCGCGCCGCTTTCACCAAGGGTCACCGCGGCGAGAGCGGCACCGGATTCGATCAGCCCCACGCATACGTCCCGAGGATGCACGCCCGGGTACAGCCAGTTCGCATCCTCGTCGCTCAACTTGACAATGGTGCTCAATGCAACGAGGTCATCGACAGTTCGGTGGACCCGTGTCGCATCTGCGATCAGCGACGGCCTGATGTTCGGGTCGAAGCTAACGATCGAAGTGCTACGCGCTGTCACTAGGGCCGCCTGCACGGCCTCGGCGCCCGGAGAAAGCCAGGCGCCGAGCGATCCGGTGTGCACGATGGCGTTGGCGGCGAAGCGGCTGAGGTCGGGCACCCAGTCGACAGCGAACTCGTACTCGGCAGCACCGCCCGGCCCGACTCGAGCGATCGCGCGACCAGTCGGGCTGGCGGTGACGCCGCCGGCATCTAAGGTCACTCCCGAGAGTTTCAGATGCTCCGCAATCGTCTCCCCGTCGCGGTCGGCGCCGATCGCGGTGACGAAGGTCGTCGGCACACCGAGCCGCGCAGTGCCCACAGCCACATTGAGCGGACTACCGCCAACGCGACGTTCGACGCGATAACCGTCGCGGATCTCTTCGATCAGGGCTTCGCCGATGACGGTGATCGAAGATGTCACGTCTGCTCCTCGCCGTGTCGGTCAGGGGCGCCCGATGCGGACGCCCCTGACGCGATGGTCAATTCGTCGTCCGCCGCCGATACGATCGGAATACGAGGAACCCGCCCGCGATGAGAACCAAGGCTCCCCCCGCTGCGACAGCGAACGGCGATCCGACCCCGGTATAGGGGAGTGCGGCCGCCGACTCCGAACTCGCGGTCGCGATCGCGATCACACCCTCGTCGCCGGTAGCGCCGCCATCCCCATCGCCACCGGTTCCGGCATCCTCGTCTCCACCAGTCTCGACAGCGGCTGCTACCGCAACTCTCGTCACGCACTCGCCCGCGGATCGGCATGTGCCGGAGGTGCCGGGCACGACAATGCTCTCAAGCACGCTTTCGGGAGCAGCGTCCGAAACGGCATAGGCGATCTCCACGGTTGCGCCGACAGCCAACGACCCGCTCCACACCAACAAGTCGTCACCCGTGGTGACTCCTGCGCCGGTCTCATCGTCGAGCTGAGCATTGTCGAGCACGGACGACAGATCGACGACGAACGACGCCAGCCGCTCCACCGTGAACTCGGTGTCGCCGGTGTTGGTCACGGTCACGGTATATGCGACGCCTCCGCCAGCATCCACCTCGGCAGAGTCCGCTGTCGTGGCCACGGAGAACGACGGAGCGGGATCCGTCGACGGGCCGATCCGCCATGCCTGCTCGGGCACCGCCGAGCAGATCTCGAGTGTCACGACGGATCCGTTGACGGGCGAACCCGATGGTGCCGCGATACACAGGCCCGTCGCAGTGCTCACAAGCGAGCTACCGGTCGAACGCCACCACTTCTGAGAGAGCCCACCGGTGCAGGGGGTCGTCACGACCGCGCTTCCCGGTTCCGAGCCGACGACCGCGGTGACACACTCATCGGCGACAGTGCGGAGGGTTCCGTCGCTGGAGTAGCGGAAGGTCTGGTTATCGCTCTGCAGGCAGTCCCAGATCTGGGCCGCCCAGCTCGCCTGGTCGATATCGACGCACTTGCCGCTGAGGGAACCGCGGACAGAACCGACAAGGGCCGGACCCATCCAGCTCTGAGCGGGCGACGCGAAGCAGTCCCAGACCTGCAACTGATTCCCGTTCGTGGTGTTTCCGCTCGGGAGGTCAAGGCAGCGAGCGGATGCTGTGTTCACCAGATGACCGTAGTTTCCTGCCGTCCACTGCTGGGCTTCGCTGCCATCACACGTCCGCGCGGAGACCAGCGAACCATTGGCGGTCAAACCCGACTCGAGGCCGATACAGAGCCCGCCGTTCGTGATGGTGCCCGAAGCATCGAAGACGTAGGTCTGGTTGTCGCTGGAGAGACAGTCCCACAGCTGGACGACGCCGCTCGCCCCGTCGCGATCGAGGCACTTCCGCTGGTTCGTGGTGAGCACGATGGCATCGTTCGACGGAACGCCTCCGGGGGTCGCCGTCCAGATTGACCCGAGTTGCGAGAAGGTCAGCGTCGGAACCGACACCTCGCCCCCGATAGCGTAGAGCTCGATCCCATCGGATCCCGATCCACTCGTCCAGTGCTGGATGTCTGTGACCGCCAAAAGCCCGTCGTTGCCGTAGACCTCGAGCTGATCGCGATCAACCAGGATCGTCAGCCGGATGCGACCGTCGATCGGTGACATCGCCTTGCCCATGAGGGTGCTCGACGACACGGAGAAGCCGACCGTGCGTTGACTCGATCCATCACTCGCACTGTGCAGGCGGAACCCGAAGGCAGTGGCCGTGGCATCGCTGAGGTCAAACTCGGCCATGATCTCGTAGCTCGAACCCTGAATCCCCTCGAGCGGGTTCGAGCCCGGGCCCACGGTGATATCACCCCACGAATACGTCGACGTACGGATCGTGGACAACTCGGGCACCGGAGCACGCGCGATCCGAATGCCGTCGGGCGTCGTTGTGAGCGACACATCGACCGCGATGGAGGCACCGCCATTCCACACGGTTCCCGTGTTCTGCGGCTGCCAGCCAATCTGGACCACGCGACCCCCCGGCATCTGGTTGAAAGTCTGGGATGCGTACCAGGTCCCGTTGTAGGCGTTCGTGCCCTGATCCATAACCTGCGGGGTGCTCCAGCCGGGATCGGGGACGAAGACGCTGTTCTCGTCCAGAGTGCCGATCCAGTAGCGGCCGCCTGCATCCTGAAGCACCCATTTCATGACTGTGGTGTCGCCGTCGACGGGGAGCTGGTAGAGATCGGGGCATTCACTGAATGTCGAGTTCGCGAAATGGCCGACCTTAGTCCAGTGGAGGAGGTCAGTGGAGGTGTAGAAACTCGCTCCCCAGCTGTCGCTGATGTCGAAGTTCACCATCACCCAGCGGTTGTGATCTGGATCCCATTGCACCTTCGGATCGCGGCTGTCACTCGTGGTGGTAAACACCTTGTCACCTCCGTTCCACATCTGGAACGTCCGCGCGCCGTCGGTGCTGTAGGCAATGCTCACGCCGTTGACGTTCGTATACATCAGGATCGGGTCGTCGTCGCCCTCCTTGAGGCCGCTCGCATTCGTTGTGTCGACCCATGCAGAGCCGGACCACAGCTGAGAGGTGTCGACCTGCTGCACGAGCGGGTCCAGCGCGATGGGCTCCTGGGTCCAGTGCACGAGGTCAGTGCTCACGGCGTGGCCCCAGTGTGCTCCAGTGGCCTCGCCCGTGAGAGAGTGCGGGTTGCTCTGATAGAACAGGTGGTATTCCCCGCGGTAGTAGATCGGACCATTGATGTCATTCATCTGGCCGGACTGCGTCGAGAAGTGGAACTGCCCGCGGGTCGGTTCGGAGTAGTCCGTCGAACCGTACGGGTATTCCGGGTACTCGGACGCCGGGGACGCTTCAGCGGGCAATGCGTCGACCGTGCTGATGGCGACGCCTAGTGAGGCCAGCATTGTGCCGACAATGCCGATCGCGGCGGCCTTCCATCGTTTCATCGGGACTCCTTCGTCTCAGTACGCGTGAGATGCCTCTCTCGAACGAAAGCTATGGACGTCAAGGGATTGACGCAAACGAACGGGATCGCTCAGGTCGACGTTGAGCGCCGTCGCTTCGTCGAGGCCCGACTCGCTTTCACCGTGGGGCATGCGCGCATGCGTCATCGGCCTGCCGCAGGTCCTGATGGGGGCGCAAGGTAAACATCCGGACGCGAGAGCGTTCCACGTCACTGCCGCCCGCATGCCCGCCGGATTCCGGCTCCGCCGCCAGGATTCGAACCTGGACCGTACGGCTCCAAAGGCCGACGTGCTGCCGTTACACCACAGCGGATCGCGCTCGCGGGCGCCGTCCCATTCTGCCAGCGCGGTCAGTGACCGCTCGCGCGCCCGCCCAGCACGTCGGCGCCGCGCCCCTGCCCGGCGTGCAGAATGGACGCATGCCCGACAACGACGAGGTCGACCGCATCGTCGCCGCCTGGCAGCGCGCGCATCCGGGACTCGACTTCTCCCCGCTGCAGGTGCTCTCTCGCGTCGCGCGGCTGTCGAAGCACCTCGACCGCGCCCGGCGCGATGCCTTCGCCAGCTCGGGACTGGAGCCGTGGGAGTTCGACGTGCTCGCGGCGCTTCGGCGCGAGGGGCCGCCCTACCAATCCAGCCCCAAGACCCTCCTGCAGCAGACGCTCGTGTCGAGCGGCACCATGACGAACCGCATCGACCGGCTCGTCGAGCGCGGCTTCGTCGAGCGGCGCACCGACCCGCACGACGGCCGGGGCGTGCTCGTCGCCATGACGGCTGCGGGGCGCACCGCGGTCGACGACGCCATGCGCGATCTCGTGGCGCGCGAGGCGGAGCTGCTGGGAGCCCTGTCGGCGTCCGATCAGGAGCGTCTCGCGGGCCTGCTGCGCAAGCTCAGCCTCGACTTCGACGCCTGAGACGCCGAGGGCGGCCGCCGGATCGGATCCGACGCGCCGCCCGTGGCATCAGCTCACGCATGCAGGTCGAAGCGGTCGAGCTCCATGACCTTCGTCCAGGCGGCCACGAAGTCCGTGACGAAGTCGTCGCCGGCATCGTCGCTCGCGTAGACCTCCGCGAGCGCCCGCAGCTCGGAATTGGATCCGAACAGCAGGTCGTTGCGGGTGCCGACCCAGCTGCGACCGTCGGCCGTCGCGCCCCGGAACGCGTGCGAACCCGGGTCGAGCGGCTTCCAGTCGGTGCCGAGCTCCAGCAGGTTCACGAAGAACGCGTTGTCGAGACGGCCCGGCGTCTCCGTGAACACGCCGTAGTCGGACCCGTCCCAGTTGGCGCCGATCACCCGCAGCCCGCCGACGAGCACCGTGAGCTCGGGAGCGCTGAGCGTGAGCAGGTTGGCCCGGTCGACGAGCAGGTGCTCGGCCGGGATGCCGTTGCCGCGGCCCGCGTAGTTGCGGAACCCGTCGGCGACCGGCTCGAGCGGCGCGAACGAGTCGACATCGGTCTGCTCCTGCGACGCGTCCGTGCGGCCCGGGTGGAACGGCACGACGACTTCGCGGCCGCCCGCGGCCGCCGCGAGCTCGACGCCGACCCCGCCCGCGAGCACGATGACGTCGGCGAGCGAGATCCGCACACCGTCAGCACGGGAGGCATTGAACGCCTCCCGGATGCCTTCGAGCGTTTCGAGCACGGCCGCCAGCTGGGCGGGATTGTTGACCTCCCAGCTGCGCTGCGGCTCGAGCCGGATGCGGGCGCCGTTCGCGCCGCCGCGCTTGTCGCCCCCGCGGAACGTCGAGGCCGAGGCCCACGCCGTCGACACGAGCTGAGGGACCGTGAGACCCGACTCCCTGATGCGCACCTTGAGGTCGGCGACATCCACGGCCGTCACGAGGTCGTGGTCGACCTCCGGCACCGGGTCCTGCCAGATGAGAACCTCGTCCGGCACCTCCGCACCGAGGTACCGCGCCCGCGGCCCCATGTCTCGGTGGGTGAGCTTGAACCAGGCTCGGGCGAACGCGTCGGCGAAGGCCGCCTGGTCGTCCCGGAACCGCCGCGAGATCGCATCGTATGCCGGGTCGGCGCGCAACGCGAGGTCGCTCGTCAGCATGCGCGGTTCGCGCTTGCCTGCACCGAAGGCCTCGGGAACCATGTCGGCGCCGCCGCCGTCCTTCGGTCGCCACTGGTGGGCGCCCGCGGGGCTCTCCATGAGCTCCCACTCATACGCGTAGAGGATGTGGAAGAACTCGTTGTCCCACCGCGTCGGGTGATAGGTCCAGGTGACTTCGAGCCCGGAGGTGATCGCGTCGGCGCCCCTGCCGGTGCCGTGCGTGCTCGCCCAGCCGAGCCCCTGCTCCTCGAGGCCGCCGGCCTCCGGGTCGGGACCCACAGCATCCGCGGGGCCGGCTCCGTGCGTCTTGCCGAAGGTGTGCCCGCCCGCGATGAGTGCCACGGTTTCCTCGTCGTTCATCGCCATGCGGGCGAAGGTCTCACGGATGTCGCGCGCCGAGGCGAGCGGGTCCGGGTCGCCGTTCGGACCCTCGGGGTTGACGTAGATGAGTCCCATCTGCACGGCCGCGAGCGGCTTCTCGAGCTCCCGTTCGCCGGTGTATCGCTCGTCGCCGAGCCACGTCGTCTCGGGGCCCCAGTACACGTCGTCATCGGGCTCCCACACGTCGACGCGCCCACCCGCGAACCCGAACGTCGCGAAGCCCATCTGCTCGAGCGCGACGTTGCCGGCGAGGATCATGAGGTCGGCCCACGAGATCGCGCGACCGTACCTCTTCTTGACCGGCCACAGCAGGCGACGCGCCTTGTCGAGGTTGACGTTGTCGGGCCAGCTGTTGAGCGGCGCGAAGCGCTGCTGCCCCGAGCCGCCGCCCCCGCGACCGTCCCAGATGCGGTAGGTGCCGGCGCTGTGCCAGGCCATGCGGATGATGAGCGGGCCGTAGTTGCCGAAGTCGGCCGGCCACCAGTCCTGAGAGGTGGTGAGCACCTCGGCGATGTCCGCCTTGACGGCGGCCAGGTCGAGCCCCCGGAAGGCCTCGGCGTAGTCGAAGCCGGGCAGCGGATTCGCGACGTCGGGGTTCTTGGCGAGGATCTTGAGGTTGAGCCGGTCGGGCCACCAGACACTGTTCGCGGATGCGTTGGTCGGGCGGGGCAGCCCGTCACCGCGGATGACGGGGCAGCCCTCCGCGGGGACCTCGTCGCCCGTGACGATGGGCGCTTCGGTGTCGGTCATTGGTTCCTCCTCGGGGATTCGGTCGGGTGGGACGATCGGACGCCACGATCACGGCAGTCGGGGCACATACCCCAGAACACGACCTCGGCGAGGTCGAGCTCGTAGCCGGCGGCGTCCGAGGGCTCGAGGCAGGGCGCGTGGCCGACGACGCAGGCGACATCGCTCACGGCGCCGCAACCGCGGCACACCAGGTGGTGGTGGTTGTCGCCGACGCGCGTCTCGTAGAGCGCGGGCGAGTCCGAAGGTTCGATGCGACGCAGCAGCTCACGCGCCGTCAGGTCCCGGAGCACATTGTGCACGGACTGCACGGAGAGCCGCGGATGCCGCGGCTCCAGCCGAGCGAGCACCCCTTCGGCATCGACATGCGGGTGGGCATCGACCGTCTCGAGCACCGCGAGCCGTGGCGCCGTCACGCGCAGCCCCGCACCGCGGATGCGGTCGGCTGCGGCACGCGGATGACTCACGCCCCCACCCTATCGTGAACAACTCAAAGTAACTACTCGACGCATGGATGGGTCGTGCCGGCCCCCGTGCGGGGGTAGCCTGACGGCATCCGTCACGAAAGGAATGGACGCATGGCCGACACTCCCGTCCCCCCGTCCCTGCTGCGACGCCTCATCGCCGAGGCGTTCGGCACCTACATGCTCGTCTTCTCGGTGCTCGGCGCCGCCCTGTTCTTCGCACCCGACAACGGTGCGCTCCCCGTCGCCCTCTCGATCGGCATCGGCGTGCTGACGGCCGCGTACGCGGTCGGCAGCATCTCGGGCGGGCACTTCAACCCTGCGGTCACCCTCGGCGCCGCCGCCGCCGGCCGATCGCGCTGGGCCGATCTCGTGCCCTACTGGCTCGCCCAGTTCGTCGGCGGCATCCTCGCCTCCCTGACGCTGGGTCTCGTCGGCGTGCTGAGCGGCAAGTCCCTCGACTTCGCGAGCGTCTCGAACGGCTACGACGCCCATTCGCCCCTCGGTTTCACCCTGTGGGCGGTCTTCGTCGCCGAGGTCGTCGCGACGATGCTCTTCGTGCTCATCATCCTCGGTGTCACGGCGGCGGGATCGACGACCCCGGGCTTCGCACCCCTCGCGATCGGCCTCGCCCTGACGATGTTCCACCTCGTGATGATCCCGATCAGCAACGCCTCCCTGAACCCCGCGCGGTCGCTCGCACCGGCCGTGCTCGGCGGTCCGGATGCCCTCGCCCAGCTGTGGGTGTTCTTCGTCGCCCCGCTCGTCGGCGGCCTCCTCGCGGGCGTCGTCTACCGTCCGCTCTTCGGCGGCAAGAAATAACGCATCCGGGTGCGTCGGATGAGAGCTTGCTCATCCGGCGCACTTCGGTGTGCGGGCGCCGTCCCGCGATAATCGAGGGATGGTGGCGGGCTTCTGGGAAGCGATCCGCTCGGCGCGGTCGCGCATCCTCGCCTCGATGCTGCTCGTCGCGACGATCGGCATGACGGCGGCGGGCGTCACCGCCTACCTCATCCAGCGCGAACGGGTGCTGAGCCAGATCGACGAGCGGCTCACGGCATCCGTCGAGGGCCTCCAGTGCATCGCAGAGGGCTGCGACGGCACCACCCCGCCGACGAGCGTGGAGGAGTTCCTGAGCCGCGCCATGAAGCGGGTGCTACCCGACCACAACGAGTCGACCCTCGGCATCATCGACGGCGTCGCGCGGCTGCGGCCGTCGAGCAACATCCCGTTCCGGCTCGACGACGACCCCGAGTTCGTCGCCCGCGTGATCGCCGAGGCCGACCCAGGCAGCGTCGTACGCGGCACCGCCGCGACCACCGTCGGCACCCTGCGCTACGTCATCATCCCGGTGACGATCGACGCCGACCCCGCCCAAGGGCTCTACGTGTCGGCCTACGACCTCGACGCCTCGCTCGGCGAGATCACGGATGCCTTCCACACCTACGCGGTCGTCGCGGCGGCCTCGCTCGTGCTCGTCGGCGTCGTCGGCTGGTTCGTGTCCGGGCGCATCCTGCGCCCCTTGCGCCTGCTGCAGCAGACCGCGGCCGGGATCGGCCAGGACGACCTCACCACGCGCATCCCGGTGACGGGCAGCGACGACGTGTCGGAGCTCTCCCGCACCTTCAACGCCATGCTCGACCGCCTGCATCGCTCCTTCGACGCGCAGCGCCGCCTGCTCGACGACGTCAGCCACGAGTTGCGCACCCCCATCACGATCGTGCGCGGTCACCTCGAGCTGCTCGACTCCGGCAACCCCGCCGAGGTCGACGCGACCCGCGAGCTCGCGATCGACGAGCTGGATCGGATGAACGTGCTGGTCGACGACATCGCCCTGCTCGTCAAGACGAGCCGCCCGGACTTCCTGCGGCGCGAGAGCGTCGACGTCGCGGAGCTCACCGAGCACGTGCTGGCCAAGGCGCGGGCCCTGAGTTCCGCGCACGACTGGCGCGGCGCGGGGGCGGCGCACCTCGTCACCGAACTCGATCCGGTGCGCATCACCCAGGCCTGGCTTCAACTCGCCGAGAACGCCGCGAAGTACGCGCAGGCGGGCACCGTGATCGAGCTCGGCAGCACGCTCACCCGCGAGGACTCTCGCGAGATGCTCGAACTCTGGGTGCGCGACTTCGGCCCCGGCATCCCGCAGGAGCGGCTCGACTGGATCTTCGACCGCTTCGCGCGCGCGGAGGTGGGCCGTGGCGTCGAGGGCTCAGGCCTCGGACTGTCGATCGTCGCCGCGATCGCCGCCGCGCACGGCGGGCGGGCGTCCGCGAGCAACCCCGCAGGGCCGGGGGCGCGGGTCGCGATCACCCTCCCCGTCGATCCCCAGAAGGAGGTTCCGGATGCCTCGTATCCTGGTCGCTGAGGACGAGGCTCGCATCGCCTCCTTCATCGAGAAAGGGCTCAGGGCGGCCGGCTACGGCGTCGAGACCATCGCCGACGGTGCCGACGCCCTCGCGCTCGCCCGCAGCGGCGAGTTCGACCTCCTGCTGCTCGATCTCGGGCTCCCCGGCATCGACGGGCTCGAGGTGCTGCGCCGGCTGCGCGAGGGCGCCCACACGATCCCGGTCGTCATCCTCACGGCGCGCGACTCCGCGGCGGACACCGTCGCCGGCTTCGAGGTCGGCGCCAACGACTACGTCGCCAAGCCGTTCCGCTTCGACGAGCTGCTCGCCCGGGTCCGCGCGCGGCTCAAGGACGCCAGTCAGCAGGGGCCGGCACCCGCGCAGACCCTCGACTGCGGACGGGTGAGTCTCGACCTGCGCACGCGCCGCATCACCACGCCGGCGGGAACTTTCGACCTGTCGGCGCGAGAGTACGCGCTCGCCGAGGAGTTCATGCGCAATCCAGAGCAGGTGCTGAGCCGCGAGCAGCTGCTCAGCCGGGTGTGGGGGCTCGACTTCGACCCCGGTTCGAACGTCGTCGACGTCTACGTGCGCTACCTGCGCCGCAAGATCGGGGCCGAGCACCTGAAGACGGTGCGCGGGATGGGCTACCGCTTCACGGGCGAGCCCGACCCGGGATGATCATCCACCCCCGGACATGAAGGATGCCGCGGGGCCCTGCACCCCGCGGCATCCTGCTCTCGGCTCAGGCGCCGGTGACCGGCTCAGTGACGTCCGCCACCGCCCCAGCCTCCGCCGCCGTGGCCACCGCCCCAACCACCGTTGCGCGCTCCGGCATCACTGCCGCCTCGATCATTCTCGCTCGGGCTCGTGTACGGCGCGTCGTCGTCACCGGTGGTCGACGCCGACGCGTCCTCGGCGGCGTTCGCGGCCTTCCATGCCGCCCATGCCGCGTACCCGCCCGCGCGCTTGGCGTCGCGCTCGGCCTTCTTCTCGGCGCGCTCGACGGCGCTGCAGTCCTTCTCGTCCTCGATGTCGACCGGATCGGAGGGGTCGACCACGTCGACCGCGTCATCCGTGGTGTCCTCGTCCGTCGTCGTGTCGTCGCTGGCCGTGGTGTCCTCGTCCGTCGTCGTCTCGTCGCTGGTCTCGTCGTCGGCCGTGGTGTCCTCGTCCGTCGTCGTCTCGTCGTCCGTCGACGTCGCGTCGTCGCTCGCCGTCGCGTCGTCCGTCGTCGTCTCGTCCGCGACCTCCGTCGACGTCGCGTCGACGGTGCTGACGCCGCTCACGTCGAGCGTCTGTCCCGCCTGCTCCGCGACGTCGAGGGCGGACGCGTATCCGACACCCCCGACGAGTGCGGTCACGCCGACGGCGCAGCCCGCGGCGAGAGCGAAGATTCCTGTGCGCTTCATGATGGAGGCCTCCTTGGCATCCCCTTCACCCTTCCCGGTGCGGATGAGAGGGACGGACGCCCTTCCATGAGAACTCTGTCATGAGGGCTGCGGCCCGAGCAGTGCGCTCAGACGGAGACGATGCGGCGAGCGCCCGTCTCGAACTCCTCGAGGTCGCCCGTCTCTCCGGCGCGCGCGGCGCGACGCCCGATCCCCCACTGGTAGTAGAGGAACGCCGCCAGCGCGAGGGTTCCGATGCCGATCTTGACCGGCCACGGCCAGTCCTGCCGCGTGACGAAGCCCTCGATCACGCCCGAGACGAGCAGGGCGATGACGAGCCCCACGACGACCGTGAAGAAGGCCCGGCCGTCCTGCGCGAGCGCCTGGGCACGGGTGCGCCGTCCTGGTGCGATCCACGACCAGAAGATCATCAGCCCCGCGGCGGCTGCCACGAAGATCGAGTACAGCTCGAGCTGGCCGTGCGGGCTGATGTAGAGGAAGAACTGGTCGAGCCGGTCGTAGTGGTTCATGACCGCGGCCGAGATGCCGAGCCCCTGGGCGTTCGAGTACACGACATAAGGCACCCAGATGCCGAGGATGCCGAACATGATGCACTGCGCCGCGATCCAGGCGTTGTTCGTCCAGACCTGGGCGGCGAAGCCCGCCGCCGAGTACTCCGAGTAGTAGCCGACGAAGTCGTCCTCGGCGTAGCTCTGCAGCTCGGCGGGAAGGCCGAGCGCGGCGAAGGCGCGCGCATCCGTCGACAGCCAGACGAAGTAGGCGGCGGCGATCACGACGGTCGCGAGGGCGACGGCGAGCGTCAGAGCGCGGATGCGGTAGAGCGCCGCAGGCAGCTGCACCGCCGCGAACACGGTGAGGGAGCGCAGCGGGTTGCGACGCACCCCCGTGAACAGCAGCCGCGCCCGCCAGATGGCGAGCGAGAGATGCTCGCCCTGGGGCGAGCCTCCCACGGTGGTGCGGATGGTCGCGAGCTGCGAGGCGCCGGTCTGGTAGCGCTCGATGAGTTCGTCGGCCTCCGGTCCGCTCGGGTGCCGGTTGCGGGCCAGGCGGGCGAGCCTGTCCCACTCCGCACCGTGGGCGGCGGCGTAGGCGTCGAGGTCCATCTGCTTGAATGATACGCATGGCGGCGGAGCCGGACGCGGACTGGGTCGACACCCTCGCCGACGACGACGCGCTCCTCACCGGCGAGGCGGTCGCCCTCGACCTGCGGCCGGCCGGATTCGCCCTCCGCGCGGGCGGCGCGGCCATCGACTTCCTCGCCTCGCTCATCCTCTTCGTCGTGCTCATCATGGCGTTCTTCATCCCGGCGGGCTGGATCGGGATGGAGGCCGCCTGGGCGGGCGTGTTCTCGATCACGAGCCTCGTGACAGCCTTCGTGGTCGTGCCGTGCGCCGTGGAGACGCTCACCCGCGGCAAGTCGCTCGGCCGGCTCGCGGTGGGAGCGCGCATCGTGCGCGACGACGGCGGGGCGGCCGGATTCCGGCACGCGGCGATCCGCGCCCTCGTGGGCGTCGTCGACTTCCTGCTGACGCTCGGCGGCCTCGCGGCGCTCGTCGGCATCCTCTCGCCGCGCTCCAAGCGCCTCGGCGACCACCTGGCCGGCAGCTACGCGCAGTACGAGCGCGCGCCGCGCGTCGCGACGCCCGTCTTCGGGATGCCGCTCGAGCTGACCGGATGGGCGCAGCTGGCCGACGTGGCCCGGATGCCAGACCCGCTCGCGAGGCGGATCGCGAACTTCCTCGCATCCGCCCGCGACTTCGACCAGGCCCGGCGCGGCTACCTCGCCCAGCAGCTCGCCTACGAGGCCTCGCAGTACGTGTCGCCGCTGCCGGATGCCGACCCAGAGCTGTTCCTCGCGGGCGTCACGGTCATCCGCCGCGAGCGCGAGGCCCGCGCCCTGCAGCTCGAGGCGGATCGCCTCGCGCGGCTCGCCCCCGTGCTGCGGGGTTAGCCGTGGGTTGAGTAGCCCGTGCCAGCGGGCGTATCGAAACCCGCTCCACCGCCCCGTCAGTACCGGTAGTGCTCGGCCTTGTACGGGCCCTCGACCGGCACCCCGAGGTAGGCCGCCTGCTCCGGGGTGAGCTCGGTGAGCTCGACCCCGAGGGCGGCGAGGTGCAGCCGCGCGACCTTCTCGTCGAGGATCTTCGGCAGCACGTAGACCCGGTTCTCGTAGGCGGCACGGTTGACCCACAGCTCGAGCTGGGCGAGCACCTGGTTGCTGAACGAGTTGCTCATGACGAAGCTCGGGTGCCCCGTCGCGTTGCCGAGGTTCATGAGCCGACCCTCGGAGAGCACGAGCACGCTGCGCCCGTTCGGCAGCCGCCACTCGTGCACCTGCGGCTTGATCTGGACCCTGACCGCGCCGGGCAGGCTCTCGAGCCCGGCCATGTCGATCTCGTTGTCGAAATGGCCCACGTTCGCGATCACGGCCTGATGCTTGAGCTTCAGGATGTGATCGAGCGTCACGACGTCCTTGTTGCCGGTCGTCG
The DNA here is from genome assembly GCA_047605085.1 of Protaetiibacter sp. Taxonomy (GTDB): domain Bacteria; phylum Actinomycetota; class Actinomycetes; order Actinomycetales; family Microbacteriaceae; genus Homoserinibacter. The sequence goes on along the minus strand of JASGGJ010000032.1, from coordinate 11,419 downwards.
TGATGACGAAGTCCACCTGCTCGATCACCGAGTCGAGCCGCGCCACCTGGAAGCCGTCCATGGCCGCCTGCAGGGCGTTGATGGGGTCGATCTCGGACACGATGACCCGCGCACCCTGGCCGCGCAGCGCCTCCGCCGAGCCCTTGCCGACATCCCCGTAGCCGCAGACGAAGGCGACCTTGCCGCCGATGAGCGTGTCGGTCGCGCGATTGAGCCCGTCGGGCAGCGAGTGGCGGATGCCGTACTTGTTGTCGAACTTCGACTTCGTCACCGAGTCGTTGACGTTGATCGCGGGGAACAGCAGCCTGCCATCGCGGTGCAGCTCGTAGAGGCGGTGCACGCCCGTCGTCGTCTCCTCCGTGACGCCCTGGATGCCGGCGGCGATGCGCGTCCAGCGTCCGGGGTCGGCGGCGAGCGAGCTGCGGAGGGTGTCGAGCACGACGCCCCACTCGTGGCTCGCGCCCTCTGGTGTCGCGGGCACGGCGCCCGCGAGCTCGTAGTCGCGCCCCGTGTGCACGAGCAGCGTCGCGTCGCCGCCGTCGTCGAGGATGAGGTTGGGGCCGGTCCAGTCGGCCCCCTCGGCCTCCGCCTCCGCCGACCAATCGAAGATGCGGCTCGTCGCCCACCAGTACTCCTCGAGGGTCTCGCCCTTCCAGGCGAACACCGGCACACCGGCGGGATGCGAGGTCGTGCCGGTCGGGCCGACCGCGACGGCCGCCGCGGCCTCGTCCTGCGTGGAGAAGATGTTGCAGCTCGCCCAGCGCACTCGCGCGCCGAGCGCGACGAGGGTCTCGATGAGCACCGCGGTCTGCACCGTCATGTGCAGCGACCCCGCGATCCGGGCTCCGCTGAGCGGCTTCGCCGCGCCGTACTCCTCGCGGAGGGCCATGAGGCCGGGCATCTCGTTCTCGGCGAGCCGGATCTGGTGGCGGCCGGCCTCCGCGAGCGACAGCTCGGCGACCTTGAACGGAAGGGCCGTCGAGGACGTGACGATGCTCATCCCCCCATTCTCGCAGGCCCCGCTGCCAGCGACATCCGCTGCGTGGCACGGTTTCGGACGGATGGCACCGGCGAAACCGTGCCATCCGTCCGAAACCGTGCCACTGAGGCGCGAGCCGGTCAGGCGCGGATGAGGGCGAGCACCTCGTCGCGGATCGCCGCCATCTGCGACTCGGTCGCGGCCTCGACGTTGAGACGCAGCAGCGGCTCGGTGTTCGACGGGCGCACGTTGAACCACCAGAAGCCTTCGTCGGGGGCGCCGGTGACCGTCAGCCCGTCGAGCTCGTCGAACTCGCCGCGGCCCGAGAACGCCAGGGCGATGCGCGCGAGGGCGGCGGGCACGTCGTCGACGGTCGAGTTGATCTCGCCGGAGAGCGCGTAGGGGTCGAACGCCGCGGCGAACCGCGAGAGGGGCGCCTCCTGCGACCCGAACTCGGCCAGCAGGTGCATCGCCGCGAGCATCCCGTTGTCGGCACCCCAGAAGTCGCGGAAGTAGTAGTGGGCCGAGTGCTCGCCGCCGAACACCGCATCCGTCTCGCGCATCCGGTCCTTGATGAGCGAGTGGCCGACATTGGTGCGCACCGGGATGGCGCCGGCCGCCTCGATCGCCTCCGGCACGAAGCGTGAGGTGATGAGGTTGTGGATGACGTGGATGTCGCCGGTCTCCCCCGCGGCCCGCACGCGCGCGACCTCCCGCTGTGCGACGATCGCCGCCACCGCGCTCGGCGAGACGGGCGCGCCGGTCTCGTCCACGACGAAGCAGCGATCGGCGTCGCCGTCGAAGGCGAGGCCGAGGTCCGCGCCGTGCGCGACGACGGCGGCCTGCACATCACGCAGGTTCTCCGGCTCGAGCGGGTTCGCCTCGTGGTTGGGGAAGGTGCCGTCGAGCTCGAAGTACAGCGGGACGATCCGCAGCGGCAGCGCGGGCAGCCCCGCAGCCTCGCCGAGAACGGCCGGCACCGTCATCCCGCCCATGCCGTTGCCGGCATCCACGACGATCGTCAGGGGGCGGATACCGCCGAGGTCGACGAGGGAGCGCAGGTGGCCGGCGTAGTCGGCGAGCACATCGCGCGCGCTGACCGTGCCAGGCGACGCGACCGCAGCGACGGCGCCCGAGGCGAGATAGGCCTGCGCCCGGTCGCGGATGGCGGCGAGTCCGGTCGCGAGCGAGATGCCCTGCGCGCCGGCACGGCTGAACTTGATGCCGTTGTAACGGGCCGGGTTGTGGCTCGCCGTGAACATCGCGGCGGGGGCGTCGAGCCAGCCGGATGCGAAGTAGGTCTCGTCGGTCGAGCACAGTCCGATGTTGACGACGTGGGCGCCGCGCGCCGAGGCGCCGCGAGCGAACGCGGCCGCGAACTCCGGGCTCGAGTCGCGCATGTCGTGGCCGACGACGACGGGGAGGCCTGCCGCGTCGAGCTCGTCGACGAAACCGGCGGCGAGGGCTTCGACCACCTCGGCGGTCAGCTGGCTGCCGACGAGCCCGCGCACGTCGTAGGCCTTGACGAAGGCGGAGAGATCAGCGGTAGTCATGGACTACGACTGTAGTTCACCCACCGTGACGTGCCGCACGATGTGCCAGCCGTGCGGGGCGGAGAGGCGCTCCGCGTGACGATCGCACAGGTCGTAGCTGTGCGGCTCGCGCCGCACCGCTAGCGGTCCGAGCACGGCCATCGCATCCGCGTAGTCGTAGGTCAGGGTCGCCACGGCGTCGCGGCCGCAGGCGACCTTGCTGCAGGACCTCGCGCTCATCGGGGCGAGCCTACGCCGCATCGTGCGGCCTAGACTGACGACATGCCCCGATCCGCGCGTCGCGCCTCGACGAGGACCGCTTACCGGGACCGCCACGGACGCGGGCTGCGGTCCGCCGTGACCGGGCCGCACCTGCCCATGCTGCGCACGCGGATCGACTTCTTCGACGCGTGCGTCGCCTCCGCGGTCGAATACCTGCGGGCCCTGTGGCCCGAGGAGCTCACGGGCGTGCGGATCGAGGTGGCCGGGTTCGCCCCCGGAGATCCGGCCCCGGACGGGGTCGCCCGCTGGCACGCCGATCCGCGCGGACGCCGGGTCGTGCTCTACCGGGTGCCCATCGAGCGGCTCGCGCAGCTGCACCGCGACGACGAGTGGCATCGCCGCTCCTACATCGAGAGCTGCGTGTTCCGCGCGGTGGCCGAACTGCTCGGCAAGGATCCCTGGGACATCGCGCCCGAGCGCTTCCGGCACTTCTGAACCGGCCGGGGGCCGCGGACGGGCGCCGGGACGGGCGCGACGGCCCAGCGCTACGGCCGCACGAGGAGGGCGCTGTCGGCCGCCAGCGGAGCGCTGACCGGATAGGCGGCGAGCTCTCCGGTCGCCGCGAAGCTGACCGCCGCCGCGACGCCGTCGGCGCCGCGCAGCGCGTAGCCGGTGCCCCGGGTCACCGGAACGGCCACGGCCCCCCCGGCGGGCACGGCGACCGGGATGTCGTCCCCGCCGTCGATCGGGCTGAGGGTCAGCGTGTGAGCGGCCCCGTCGATCGAGGCGACGACGAGCACGGGTGCGGGGGCATCCGCGATGCCGATCCCGATGTCGCCGCTGAGCACCGTCGCGGACGCAGCCCAGGCGAGGTCGGCATGGCCCGGCTGGAGGCTGTCCCCCTCGCCGGAGCTCGGCGCCGGGATGGTCGAGGTGCGCACCCCCGCCACGATCGGCTGATCCGAGTCGAGGCGCACCGTGTAGCTGCCGTCGACAAAGGGATCCGAGCCGAGCTCGAGCGCGGCGGCGAGCGCGTTCTCGACGACCTGCCCCGCGGGGACCTCGATCGCGAACGAGGTCGCGGAGCCGCCTTCCGTCGTCGGCGTCACGCTGACCGAGACGTGGGCCTGCGTGTCGCCGGGGTTGCCGATCCGCACAACGGCTTCGAGGTCGTCGTAGCCCTCGATCCCGAGCGAGCTCGCGACACCGGTCTCGTCGAAGATGCGCACCGCGGGGATGACGAGCTGGTTCGCGGGCGCCGCCCCGGCCGCCACGAGCTCGACGCCCCCGGGGTCGAGCACCCGGGTGACCGAGGTCTGCAGGCTCGCGACCACCCGGCCGCCGCGCGCCTCGACGTGGACGACCGGGGTGGCGAGATCGGGGGCGAAGCCCGAGAGCGGGAGTACCCGCTGACCGCCCGCGGGCACCGTGATACCGCTCAGGCCGGGAGCCGAGACGACGCCAGAGCCACCCCACAGCTCGATCGTCACCGTGGCGGCCACCTCGGTGGGGTTGGCGAGCAGCAGCAGGGTCGTGCGCCCGACCGTCGTCGATCCGCCGACCAGCCACGACGAGCTCGTGGGTTCGGTGCACGCGGCGGCCGTGAGGCCGCGCATGCCCGCCGAGACCGGACCGTCCTGCGTCTGGGCCCCCGCGAGCAGTGCGCTGCCGGAGGCGGCGAGCTGCAGCGCGACCGGCGCCTGCTCGGTTCCGCCGCTGCCCGCGTCGCTCTCGGCGAGCGGCGTGCGCGTGACGGAACCCGATGCCGCGACCGTCAGGACGGGCGTCTTGCCCACCGCGGACGCCTGGTCGGCGTTGGCGCCCGTGTCGTCGCCGAGGCGGAGGAGCGATCCGGGGCACAGCGCGAGCAGATCGGCGGGTTCCGGCGTGACGGTCGCGCCGAGCGGCTCGACGCCGGTGCGGGGTGCGGGCAAGAGCCCGACGGCCACGATCACCGCGAGGGCGGCTGCGGCGCCGACGAGGCCGCGCACCACGCGCAGCGAGATGAGCGTCACGCGCCATCCGGCACCGCTCTCGCGGGGAGCCGCGTCCGACACGGCCGGCGCCTCTGATGCCGGATCTTCTCGCTCGTCGTCAGCCATCGGAGTCCTCGTCGAAGGTGGTCGCTGCGGGCTCGTCGAGCGAGGACTGGGTCCGCACGACGCGCCGGCGACGCCGGGTCGGGATGGCGAGCAGCAGCGCCGTGAGGAGCACGACGCCCTGCACCACGAGCACACCGATGCCGTAGCCGCCGCGCGACGGCGTCGCATCCCGGCTGCGCTCGAGGGAGGGGAAAGCCCACAGGGTGCCGTATCCGCTGTCGCTCTCGGGGGTGAGCGCCGCCGAGGCGTCGAGCGATTCGACCGCGCGCTCCCGCACCGCGACCGCCTGCGGCTCGGCGGCATCCGCGGGAGCCACGAGCACGAAGGCGATCTGGAAGCGCTGCAGCTCCGGCACGGGGTCGTATCCGCCCCGGGACGCCAGGTTTCCCGCGAGCTCGGCGAGAGCGCGCTCGTCGTCGGAGAGCCGTGTCCGGCCCGCGTGCAGCGCCGACTGGTCGTCGAGCGTCGCCCCCTCGCCGCGTTGCAGCTCGGCACCGAGCGAGCCGTCGGGGAGCGGCGTCAGCACGAGGGTCCCGATGCCGGGGTCGCTCGCCGCCGCGGCCGCCGCGAGCGCGGGCAGCAGCCGGCCGTCGCCCGGATGCACGGGCGTCTGTCCGAGCACGGGGGCCGCGAGGAGCGGGGTGACGGCGAGCACGGCGGCGGCGACCGCGGCGGCGCCCGTGGCGACCGCGGCGCGGCGGATCGCCTCGAGGCCCACGATCGCGGCTCCCACCAGTCCGAGCCAGTAGAGGCTGAGCGGCGCTCCCGGCCAGGGGCCGGCGCTCGCGATTCCCGACGTCACGAGCTGCAGTCCGCTCGCCGCCCAGGCGGTCGCGAGGCCGCCGACGGCGAGGGCGAGGGCCGGGATGGAACGCCGCGCCCCCGGCAGGAACAGCGCGAGCAGGGCGAGCGTCGCGAGCGGCGCGAGCAGCACGGCGGGGAGCAGCGTTCCCCAGCCTTCGCCGATACCGAGGGAGGAGAGGATGCCGTCCCAGCCGGCGACGTCGGCATCCGGCCGGCCGATGAGCAGCCCCCAGCCGCTCGTCGGCGCGGCGGACTGCACGACCCCGGGGTCGGCGAGCACCGCGAGCGGCGAGCCGCGGCGCACCGCGTCGACGACGAGCGGGACGAACGCCGCGATGGCGGGGATCGGCACGCCGATGATCCGGGCGAAGCCGCGCGGCCGGGCGAGCGCCCAGGCGATGACGGCGAGGAGCAGCACGGGGGCGAGCACCGGAGAGGCCGCCGTGATCGCGAGGAACAGGAGCGATGCGACCGCGGCCGCGCTCCACGAGCGCGCGCCCTCGATGAGCGCGAGGGCGAACCACGGCAGGAGCAGGTGCACGAGCACCGCGCCGATGCGCCCCTCGCCGAGAGAGGCGAGGAACGCGGGCGCCGCCATCCACAGCACCGCGGCGGCGACCGGGGGCCAGGCGCGTTCGCTCAGCCGCGTCGCGGCCCACCACGCGCCGAGAGCGGCCAGCGGCAGAGCGGTCAGCCAGAGCAGGACGATCGCGTAGGACGGGTTCCAGGGGGTGACCGAACCGAGAAGGGCCCAGACGACGCTCGCCGGGTCGGCGGCTCCGCGGAAGCCGACCCCGATCTCCCGCCAGCCCCAGCCGAGGCGCGACCACAGTTCGCCCGCCTCGGACGCGAACGGGATGAGTCCGCCGCCCTCGAGCGAGGTCGCGCCGAGCAGCCGCCAGAAGATGACGACGCCGGCGATCACCGCGATCGCGACGACCCAGATCCCGCCGCCGAGGAAGGAGGCTCGCACGAGGTCGCGCTCGCGCCCGACGCGGTCGTCCTCCCGTTCGCGCTCGTGGGCACGGTGCTCTCGCAGCGCAGCGCCGCGCATCCGCAGCGGCTCCACGGCCCGCCAGCCCGCGGTGCGCGCCCGTCGCAGCCGCGAGCGCGCCCCCGGGACGGTCGGGTCGAACGCGGCGCGGAACGCGGATGCGATCTCCCCCGGGACGGCGCCGGGGCGCTTCGCGAGCAGTTGCCCGATCGAGCGCAGGATCGCGAGCGGCAGCAGGGCGAGCCAGTGCAGCGGGACGAGGACGGCGGCGGCGTAGACGAAGCGCCGGTGCAGCTGCGCGGTGCGTGCGATCCGCCGACGCGCCCGCGGGCCGGCCGGACGCGCGCGGCCGAGGTCCTCCGGACGGCGTGCGCGTTCGACGCGCGCCTCGGGGACGCGGATGACGCGGTGCCCCGCGAGCCGGGCGCGGACGCCGAGGTCGAGTCCCGCATCGGCCGAGGGAAGCCCGGGGTCGAGGCCGTCGAGCGCCTCCCAGACGGCGCGGCGCACGAGCGCGCCGTCGACGTCGACGGCGAGCGTATCCGTCGCGGTGTCGTGCTGCGCCTGGTCGAGTTCGTCGTCCACGAGCGCGACGGTCGCGCCGAGCGGCGACATGGTGACCCCGTAGGAGCGCAGCCGCGCGTGGTCGTCCGGGGCGACGAGCTTGGGGCCGGCCACGGCGACCGACGGCGCGATCTCGACGGCCGCGAGCAGCGCGCGCAGCGCGGACGGCTCCGGGGCCGAGTCGGCGCGGAGCAGCCACAGCCACTCCTCGGGATCCTCGGGAGGCGCGACGGCGCGAAGCGCGCGAGCGATGCCGAGACCGAGCGAGCCGCCGCTCGCCGTCACGACCTGGGTGACGCCGGAGCGCTCGAGCTGCTCCGGCGCGAAGCTCGTCGTGGGCTCGGCGACGATGACGAGCGCGTCGGGGCGGCGCGTCTGGGCGGCGAGGGCGGCGAGGGTAGGGTCCAGCCACCGGTCGCCATCCTGGACGACGAGGATCGCGGTGACTCTGGGCATCGTTCCGAGGCTAGGCGCGGACTCCCGGATGCGGGGCATCGCCACGCGCATCCCGCCGAGCTGCCGCCGCTCGCACAGCCGCGCAGCAACGCACCAACCGCCGGCCGAGCCGCGCAGCGACACACCAACCGCTGGTCGAGTAGCCGCGCAGCGGCGTATCGAGACCCCCGTTACGCGGTGCGCCCGCGACGCAGCTTGCGCCGCTCGCGCTCGGAGAGTCCGCCCCAGATGCCGAATCGCTCGTCGTTCTCGAGCGCGTACTCGAGGCACTGGGCGCGCACCGAGCACCCTGTGCAGATGCGCTTGGCGTCGCGGGTGGAGCCGCCCTTCTCGGGGAAGAACGCCTCGGGGTCGGTCTGCGCGCAGAGCGCATCGGTCTGCCAGGCCAGCGGGTTGTGGTCGTCGTCGAGCGCGGCGGGGCGGAGGCCGGGCATACCGAGGCGGACGGGGTCGACGAACCAGTCCTCGGGGACGGACGGACGATACTCGTTCTTCGTCATGCCGCCCTCTCCTCGCGGCTCCCGGCCGGCCGCGCCTCAGCTAATTACACTCGTGTCATTCGCTCGCGTCAAGTCGCGGAATCGTACCCGCGAGTGATCCGGGCGTGTCACGACGCGCCGGAGCCTGGGAAATCGTTCAGGATTCGACGGCCGCGGTACGCGCCGCCCAGGCGCTCGCGACCATCTCGTCGAGGCTGTGCCGCATCCGCCACTCGAGATCGCGGGCCGCGAGCTCGCCAGAGGCGACGATGCGCGCCGGGTCGCCGGCGCGTCGTGGACCGATTTCGGGCGTGAACGCGATGCCCGTGACACGCGCCATGGCCTCCATGATCTGCCGCACGGAGGCGCCGTCCCCGCTGCCGAGGTTGTAGGCGGCCTCGAGCGGCCTGCCCTCCGCGAGCGCGCGCGCGGCGGCCACGTGGGCGAGCGCGAGGTCGGCGACGTGGAGGTAGTCGCGCACGGTGGTGCCGTCGGGGGTCGGGTAGTCGTCACCGTTGATGCGCGGCGTGCGGCCCTCGACGAGCGCGTCGAACACGAGCGGGAAGAGGTTGTGCGGACTCGTGTCGTACACATCCGGGTACCCGGAGCCGACGACGTTGAAGTAGCGCAGCGAGGTGTGGGCGAGGCCCGTCGCGACACCCTGGTCGCGCAGCAGCCACTCGCCGATGAGCTTCGACTCGCCGTACGGCGAGGTGGGGTTCTTGGGGGTGTCCTCGGTCACCAGGTCCTCGTCGGTGTCGCCGTAGACCGCCGCCGAGGAGGAGAACACGATCCTTCCGACCTCCGCCTCCTGCATCGCGGCGAGCAGCACGCGGGTGCCCTCGACGTTCTGGTGGTAGCTGTGCAGCGGGCGCTGCACGGAGACGCCCGCGTACTTGAATCCCGCGACGTGCACGACGCCCGCGACGCGGTAACGCTCGAGGGTGTCGATGACGAGACTCGCGTCGAGGATGGTTCCTTCGACGAACGGCACGCCGGCCGGCACGAACTCCCGATGCCCGCTCGAGAGGTCGTCGATCACGACGGCACCGAGGCCGGCCTCCCCGAGCGCGCGCACCACGTGCGCGCCGATGTAGCCGGCACCGCCGGTCACGAGCCACGTCATGCCCCCAGGCTAGCGTCCCTCATCCGTCCGCTCCCCCGCCCTCTTCTGCCACCCGATCCCCCGCATCCCCGCCCGCCCGCTCTGTCAGAAATGCAGGAGAATTTGCACCCACCACGGACGTGAGCCCACGGATCGGGGTGTCGATCCGGCAGACTCCTGCATTTCTGAGGTGGCGGGGTTGGTTGCGGGTCAGGCGAGTGGCATGATTTATATAATCCATTGAAAACTGCCATGGAGTCCGGATGCTGAAGAAGGTCGTCTGCCTCGCCATCCCCGGCACCGCGCCGTTCGAGTTCGGCGTCGTGTGCGAGGTGTTCGGCATCGACCGCAGCGACATGGGCGGGCCGCGCTTCGAGTTCGCGATCGCGACCGCCGATCCGGGTCCCGTCCCGACGAGCCTGGGCTACTCGATGGTCATCGAGAACGATCTCTCCGTCGCGGCGGATGCCGATCTGGTCGCCGTCCCCGCCCACCAGATCGGCCCCGTCGACGCGCGCTACCTCGCGGTGATCCGCGACGCCGAGGCCCGCGGCGCGTGGGTCATGAGCGTCTGCTCCGGCGCCTTCGTGCTCGCCCAGGCCGGCGTGCTGGAGGGGCGCCGCGCGACGACGCACTGGATGCACGCCGAGCGGCTGGCCCGCGAATTTCCGGGCACCGAGGTCGACCCGGACGTGCTCTTCGTACAGGACGGCAAGGTCGTGACGGGTGCCGGCACCGCCGCGGGCATCGACGCCGCGCTGCACATCGTCCGGGAGGAGTACGGCGCGGCCGCCACCAACGTCATCGCGCGCCGCATGGTCGTGCCTCCGCAGCGCGACGGCGGGCAGTCGCAGTACATCCCGACGCCCGTGCCAGAGTGCCGCAGCGACGCCTTCGCGCTCGTCATCGACTGGATGATCGAGCACCTCGATCGGGAGCTCACCGTCGACCAGCTCGCCCGTCGCGCGCTCATGTCGAACCGCACCTTCGCCCGCCGCTTCCGCGCCGAGACCGGCACGACACCGGCCGCCTGGCTCAACCGCCAGCGCATCCTGCGGGCGCAGACCGAGCTCGAGCAGACCGACGACGGACTCGAGCAGATCGCCCAGCGCTCCGGCTTCGGCACCGCGGCCGTCATGCGGCACCACTTCCTCAGAGTGCTGCAGACGACGCCGACCGCCTACCGCAGGGCCTTCGGCGAACGCGCGGTGGGCTGAGACGCCTGCCCGCTGGTACCGAATTGCTCCCAATCGGGTACCATCACGCCATGAGCACCCAGATTGCCGTCCGCCTCCCCGACGACCTCGCGGCGTTCGTGGACGCCGAGGTGGCGGCCGGGCGGGCCCCGAGTCGCGCCGCGGTCGTGGCGCGCGCCCTGGAGCGCGAACGACGCCAGCGCCTCGCCCTCGCCGACATCGAGATCCTCCGCTTCGAGCTCGACGACGATCTGGACGGTGCGATCGCCCACACCGCGCGGCTCCCGCTCGACCTCCCGTGACGCGATGCGCCCCATCCACCTGGCGCGGCTCGACAAGACCCGTGCCGTCCTGGTCCTGACCCGCGAACTGGTTCGACCGCACCTTCGTCGCGTGACTGTTGCGCCGATCACCTCGACCATCCGCGGCCTGTCGACCGAGCTCGCGGTCGGGCGACGCAACGGCCTCGATCACGAATCGGTTGTGAGCCTTGACAACGTGATGACGATCCCGGTCGACAGCCTCGGAAAGCAGCTCGGCTACCTGCTGCCTGAGCAGGAGGCCGGCCTGACCGCCGCGATCGTCCTCGCCTTCGATCTCGAGTAGCCGGAGCGGCTGCTCCTCTCCTCCACAACCGGCGGTTAACGCAGCTATCCACGGATCTGGCGGACACGGGACCGGATCGCCGCGGATCGCTGGCATGGTGGGCACCACACCCGCAGAATGAGAGGCGTGACGCCCGTGGACAATGTGCAGCTCGTGACCCTCGTGGGGTCGCTCGCCGCCATCATCGTCGCCGGGTTCGCGTTCACCACCCTGCAGCTGTCTCGCACCATGCGTGCCCTCGTCGACGGGCTCGACGCCAAGATCGAGGGCAAGACCGCCGCCCTCGACGCCAAGATCGACGCCGTCCACGCCAGTCTCAGCGCGCGCATCGACGCGCTCGACGCGAAGACGGAGGCGCGTTTCGCCATCGTCGATTCCCG
>JASGGJ010000031.1:0-25610 GCA_047605085.1 Protaetiibacter sp. | reverse complement strand
TCGACGGCGACGACCGACTCGGCCGCCCAGCCCCAGCCGCGCTGGTTCCAGCCCTGGCCGCCCTGGAGGAGGAACCCGCCGATGCCGACCGTGGGGCAGTGGCCGCCGTTGAAGAATCGACCGCGCTCTTCGAGGAAGGGCGAAAGCACCGCGCCGCCCTTGGTCGCCGGCCCCGCACTGACGATGTGGGTGTTCTCGTCGTAGGAGATGTCATCCAGCGCGCCGAGATCGAGCAGCAGGCCGCTATCACGCACGCTCCACGCCGCCCAGGAGTGGCCGCCAGAGCGCACCGCGACCGTCCAGCCCAGTTTCTTGGCCAGTCGCACGCCCTTCACGACATCATCGACACTGCCGGTGATGAGCACGGCATCCGGCTGACGATCGGGCCTGCGGCCGTTGAACACGCGGCCGACGCGGGCATCCTCCCAGCCTGCGTCGCCGGGGAATACCAGGGTGCCATCGAAGATCGGTGTGAGGGTGGTGTCAGAAGTCATCGTCGATCTCGGTCTTTCTCCAGGGGGCCACAGCATCGTGCTGGCGTCAGCCGAGGACAGAGCCGCCGCCGTCCACGACGAGGTTGACCCCGGTGATCCAGGCCGCCTCATCACTGGCGAGGAAGATCGCGGCGTTGATGATGTCATCCGGCTGGCCGACGCGTCGCAGCGGGATGCGGTCCCACGTTTCCCTCAGCGGTGGCGGCGGGTCGTTGACGAGGAACTCGGTCGCCTCGGTCACGATGAAACCGGGTGAGATGCACACGGCCCGGATGCCGAACGGCCCGCCCTCGACGGCGAGTTGCTGGGTGAGGTTGATCACGCCGCCCTTGGCCGTGCCGTGCACGTTCTGCGGGATGAACTCGACGCCGCGGATCCCGGCGATCGATCCGATGTTGATGATGACGCCCCGTGAGGCCTTCAGGTGCGGCCAGGCGTAGTGCACGGCGTAGAAGACGAGGTTGAGCTCGAGGTTGATGTTGCGCTGCCAGTCTTCGATCGGCAGTTCGTCGATCGTGCGGAACGGCGCCTGCCAGCCCGCATTGTTGTACAGCACGTCGATCGTGCCGTACGTGGCCACGGCGTCATCGATCCACTGCGACACCTGCTGCGGGTCGCCGGCGTCGACAGTGAACCCGGTGATCTCGCCGCCTGCGGCGCGCACCTCGGCGACCACCCCGTCGAGCTTCGTCGTGTTCACGTCGCAGCCGACGACCTTGGCGCCTTCTGCGGCGAACCGCTTGGCGGCCTGCTTGCCCATCCCGGCGCCGATGCCGCTGATGAGCACGACCTTGCCGTCGTAACGTCCCATCTCTCTCCTCCTCAGGCGAAGATTTCTGCGGGGAAGCTCATCCCCATCCTGCTCTGGGTGGCGCAGGCCGCACACATCGCTGACTCGATCCCAGGTATGTCGAGACTCTCAGGATTGGCTCTGGGCGGATGCCGCCGCACAAGAGGCCTCGGCGCTGGTGTCAGGTTCCTGCTCCGGCCATGGTGGGTACGATACGGACCATGGTGGGCAGCGGACACGACCTGAACCTCCTCGTGCCGCTGCGGGCGCTTCTGGAGGAGGCGAACGTCACGCGCGCGGGGCAGCGAGTTCAGCTCGGTCAGTCCTCCATGAGCTCGGCGCTGTCGCGGCTGCGGGTCGTCTTCAACGACGAGCTGCTCGTACGCGTCGGACGCGACTACGAGCTCACGCCGTTCGCTCGCGCCCTGCTGCCTCAGTTGCAGGTGACTGTACCGCTCATCGAGCGCGTGCTGATGAATCAACCCGAACCGCGCGCCGTCCGGCTCGAGCTATCGATCATGATCACCGATTACGGAATCATGCGGCTGCACGGTGCTATCGCAACGGTTCTGGAGCAGTCTCCCGGTGTCCAGGTGAATTTCCTCTCGTTGCCAGAGCGCCCGATGGAGAGCGAGCGTGACCTCGTGACACACGACTTCGTGGTGACAGTGCCTGGCATCGGGATCGACGGTTCCAGCTTTTCCCTCCTGGAGGACGACTACGTGTGCCTCGTGGATGCCGGCAACCCTGCGATCTCGGACGGCGAGCTCTCCTTCGAGGACTTCGTGGCGCTGCCGCAGGCGGTCGCCCAGTTCGGCCGACTGCACTTCACGCCGGCCGACCGGCGGTTGCGGGAGCTCGGCGTCGACCGTCGCGCACCGAGGGTGACGACCTCCTCATTCCTCACGCTGCCGAGTGTCGTGGCGGGAACCGACCTCGTCGCGGTCGTGCCCCGTGTGCTCGCGGAGACGCTCGGCCCTTTGACCGGGACTGTCGTGGTGGAGCCGCCGTTCGGGCGGGTCGGCATTCCGCTCCGGCTGTGGTGGCACCCCAGCCATGACGCCGATCCGGTGCACATCTGGTTCCGCGAGAGTCTGGCGGAGGCCTTCCGAGCCGAGGTGGAAGCCGCCAAGGAAATATGAGGCATCGAGGAGCGCTCGTTCTACGCGGGCTTCGATCGCCCTAGCGTCTCAGACGTGCCGCGTAGCGAAGGAGTTCTCATGCCCGGGTCGTCCGTGCTGATCGCAGGCTCCGGCGACCGGGCCTATCGGGCCGCGGCCGCGTTCGCGCGTTGCGGCGTGGAGACGGCTCTCATCGACGCCTCTTCCACCGGGCCTGCCGACCGCGAACTCGAGCGCACGGTGCGCGCTTCGCCGAGCAGGTCATCCGGCGGGTGACCGACTCTCCCCGCTGATCACCGGTTGCGGCCGGTCGCCTCGACCCGGTCGCCCCGCGAGCGCAGAGAGTCGAAACGCAGCACTGAAAGGTGTCAGAGCCGGTCGGCACCGTAGCTGCGACGGGCTGGTGGCACGGTGTAGCCGGGGCTCTGCGTCTCCACGACGCGGTTGGAGATCGTGCCGAGACCTTCGACCGTCATCGTCACGACATCCCCCACCCGCAGCGGCGGGATCACGAGCTCCCCGCCCGCGCGTGCCCAGCGTTCGGACAGGGCACCCTGCGACGCCGTGCCGGTCGCGAGTACGTCGCCAGCGCCCACCCAGGCATCCCGCGATGCGTGCACGAGCATCTCCTCGAACGACCACGACATGTTGCGCAGGTTGTCGGTGCCGACGACCTCGCCGTTGATCGCGACCGACATCTCGAGGGCGTAACGGTCGCCTTCGCGGTACTGTTCCAGCTCGTCGGGGGTCGTAATCCACGGCCCAAGCGTGTTGGCGAAGTCCTTGCCCTTGCTCGGGCCGAGACCCACCCGCATCTCGTTAGCCTGGATGTCGCGCGCGCTCCAGTCGTTGAGCAGGCAGAAGCCGCCGATGTGCTTCGCGGCCTCCTCGATCGGCACGTCGCGGACGGTGTCCTTCACGATCATCGCGACTTCGAGTTCGAAGTCGAGCCGCTGCGTGAACGGCGGCATCGGGATGTCTGCGCCGGTCGGCACGACAGACCACGGGTTCATGAACAGGAACGCCGGTGCCTCGTACCACTGCGGCGGCACGTTGCCGTCACCAGGCTCGTTCTTCTTCATGCCGGCGATGTGCGCCTCGAAGACGAGGAAGTCGCGCATGGCACGCGGCTGCAGCGGCACCGCGAAGACAGCATCCTCGATCGGAAGTTTCTGGTACCGGCCGCCGCGCAGGTTGAGGTCGCGCCGCACCTCGTCGGGAAGGTGCAGCAGCTCGAGGATCTCCGGGTCGCCGGGGACATCCTGCAGCTTGCCGTGCTGCACGCGGCCCGTGTGGATGATGCCGTTCGTCCCGACGTAGCGCGCGTACTGCGCCATCTCAGAAGTCTAGGGTTTCGTAGAAGTCGCGCTGGCGCGTCTCCAGTGCCGGGATCGCCTGACCGAGGGCCCACTGCTCGAAGTGCGGGTAACTACCGTGGGCCTTGAACGCGGCCTCGTCGGTGTAGACCTCGAAGATGCGGAAGATGTTCGGCTCTTCTGGGCTCTGATAGGCCTGGTAGTAGATGTTGCCGGGCTCCGCGCGCGAAGCGGGGGAGAGCTGCTCGAGCGCGGAGCGGACGGTCTCCTCCTCACCGGGCTTGGCGATCCAGGTGGCGCTGCAGATGAAGGCCATGGGGTTCCTTTCAGGGGTTCGTCGGAGCGGTGCCCCGGCATTCACGCTACGGGGGCCGGGTGCCGCAAGCCACGTCCCTCTGGCGATGCCTCCTATCGGCTCACCGGGCCATGGCCGCTCGGCCCGCTCGTCGAAGATCGCAACTGCGCGTCACCCTTCACCGCGGAATGACTGTCATCGTCGCGGAGAGTGGTAGGGCTCCGCGGCCGTGCCGTACGCTCGCGACGAACCCACACTCGATGAGGAGCCGATCCATGGCCATCGCGACGATCAACCCGTGCACCGGACAGACCGAGAAGACCTTCGAGCCGCACAGTGACGCCGAGGTCGACCGTCGCATCGCTGCCGCGCAAGACGCCTTCGCGCAGTTGAAGTCGACGAGTTTTGTGCAGCGCGCACAGTGGATGAACGCCGCCGCGCGGCTGCTCGAGGACGATGTCGAGTCGCTCGCGCGGCTCATCACGATCGAGATGGGCCGCCCGATCAAGGCCGCGCGTGCCGAGGTGCTGAAGTGTGCGAAGGGCCTGCGCTACTACGCGGATCACGCCGAGGAGTTCCTGGCGCCAGAGGAGCTGCCCGACCCGTCGCAGGTCGGTGCTTCGCGGGCCGGCACCCGCTACGCCCCGATCGGCATCGTCCTCGCGGTCATGCCGTGGAACTATCCGCTGTGGCAGGTGCTGCGTTTCGCCGGCCCGGCGCTCATGGCGGGGAATGCGGGGCTGCTCAAGCACGCGTCGAACGTCCCACAGGCCGCGCTCTACCTCGACACGCTGTTCGAACGCGCGGGCTTCCCGGTCGGGGCGTTCCACACCTTGCTGATCCCGGCATCCGGTGTCGAGCGCGTGCTGCGCGATGCGCGCGTGAAGGCGGCGACGCTGACGGGCTCCGAGCCGGCCGGTCGTTCTCTGGCATCCATCGCCGGGAGCGAGGTCAAGCACATCGTGCTCGAGCTCGGCGGCTCCGACCCCTTCATCGTGATGCCCAGCGCCGACATCGAAGAGGCCGCCGCGGTCGCGGTCACCGCCCGCAATCAGAACAGCGGGCAGTCGTGCATCGCCGCGAAGCGCTTCATCGTGCACGCCGACGTCTACGACCAGTTCACGACCCTCTTCGCCGAGGGGGTCGCGGCGTTGCGGGTTGGAGACCCGCTCGACGAGCAGGTCGATGTCGGGCCGCTGGCGACCGAGTCGGGTCGTGCCGAGCTGGCCGGACAGGTCGAGGATGCCGTAGCGCGCGGGGCGAGGGTCATCACGGGCGGAACCGTGCCCGACCGGGCCGGCTGGTTCTACACGCCGACCATTCTCGGTGACATCACGCCCGAGATGCGTCTGCACCTCGAAGAAGCCTTCGGGCCGGTCGCCACGGTGTACCGTGTCGCCAGTCGCGAGGAGGCGCTCGAGGTCGCCAACGGCACGACGTTCGGGCTCAGCTCTGCGGTCTGGACGACCGACCCCGAAGAAGAGGAGTGGTTCGTCACGAACCTCGATGCCGGTGCCGTGTTCGTCAACGGCATGACGGCCTCGTACCCCGAACTGCCCTTCGGCGGGGTGAAGGACTCTGGCGTGGGCCGCGAGCTGGCGGCCGCCGGCATCCGCGAGTTCTGCAACCTCAAGACCGTCTGGAAGGGCTGATCCGCGCCGAATCGGCGCGCGTCTCACGGACGGGCGGATCGTCAGGGCAGGACGACGATCTTGCCGGGGGCGTGCGGGCCCTCGAGCTCCCTGAAGGCCGCGACGACCTCGTCGAGGGGGAACGTCGCGGCGACGGGCAGGGTGAGTGAGCCCTCGGCGATCCGCTCCGCGAGAGTCGTGAGGTTCTGGGCCGTCCGCGCCTCGCGCTCTGCGTTCAGGACGCCCAGTTCGTCGACGGCGGAATAGCCGGCGATCGCGACCATGCGCTTGCGCGGCACGCCGAGGGCGATGCCGGCATCCAGTGCGTCGCGGCCGTGGCAGTCGTACACCGTCGTGACGGTGCCGAGCGCGGCGACCCGCTCGGCGAGCGCGTCGCCGTGGGCGACCGGTTCGATGCCCACCGAGCTCAGCAGCTCGTGGTTGCGCGGGGAAGCCGTGCCGATCACCCGCGCCCCCGCGCTGATTGCGAGTTGCGCGGCAAGGAAGCCCACGCCGCCGGCCGCGCCCCCGACGAGCACGGTGTCGCCCGCGCCGACGGGTACGGTCGCGGGGAGCGACACCGCCGTCAGGCCCGCGACGTCGAGTCCGCCCGCAACCTCGACGGCAAGCCCCTCCGGGCGACGGGCGAGGTCGGATGCCTGCGCGATCGCGCGCTCGGCGAGCGAGCCGTCGGCGCGGCCGAGCACCTCGTCGCCGACCGCGACGGGAGTGCCGTCCCAATACACGGCACCCGCGCCGACGGCCTCGACCCTGCCGGCGACGTCTCCGCCGATGCGCCGGGGGAACGGCGCGCCGCCGGGGAAGAACCCGCCGCGCATCTTGGCGTCGAACGGGTTGAGGCCGGCCGCGCGCACGCGCACCACGACCTCTCCGGCTCCGGGCGCGGGGTCGGCGACCTCGCCGATGTAGAGCACCTCGGGTCCTCCGGTCGCGTCGTACAGGGCTGCGTGCGTCATGGCATCCCTGCTTTCGAAGCGAAAAGATGGAGATCTCGCGGCTGAGGCTAGCCGAAAGTGCGGTGGATCTGCTCGGGCTCGAGCTGGATCGCCCACCCCTCGATCGTTCCGGCGTTCTCGAACTCCTCGATCTGCAGGATCTGCCGGCCGCGCTCGACGGTCTGCTCCATCCCCGCGGTGACGAAAGCATAGACGATGAGCCACGCCGACTCCGGGTAGGCGATTCCGTCGAGCACCAGCACGTTGGCGTCGACGACCGCACGCGCGGTCACCCCGGCGCGCGGTGAGGCTGTGGTGATGGCGCGCGCCCCGTTGACCTTATTGGCGGCGACGACGCCCGCGAGCGCCTCATCGACCACGAGAACCCCGAACGCGTCGATTCCGGCATCCTGCTCGGACACGACGGCCTGGCCGACGCGCACGGCATAGACCGGGTAGTCGTCGCCGGGGTCTGGCTCGTCGGAGCCGTGCCAGACGACGTCGAACCCGTTCTCGCTCGCTCTGGCCGCCAACGCCCGCCCGAGTTCATAGCCGCCGTGGTCGGCGGCGAAGTGGATGCGTGTCATGTCAGGGTTCTCCTCTGGCGACGGATGGCGACGGATGCCGGGCAGGCGCTCACACCGGCGGGGCGACGAACAGCCCCTTGTCGATGTCGTTGAACGACTCCTGCGCCACCAGCTCGCTCATCTCCTGCGCCGTGCCCCACTGGTCCTGCGTGGAGAGCTGACTGATGTCGTGCCGGTGGGGCACCCACGTCTCGTCATCGACCATGGCGAGCTCCGTCGTGTACTCGATCGTATTGCCGGCGGGGTCGAGGAAGTACGCGAAGGTGTTGTCCCCGGCGTTGTGACGCCCCGGTCCCCAGATCATGCGAGCCCCCGAGCGCAGGATCTTGCCCGCGCCACGGATCCACTCCTCGATTCCGCGCATCTCGAACGACAGGTGGTGCAGAGAGTGGTGCGGCCCCACCGCGATCGCGATGGAGTGATGGTTGTTGTTGCAGCGCACGAAGTGCATCATGTCCACGCCATCCGGGCGCACGAGCGAGTCGGAGATCGTGAAGTCGAGGTGATCGATGTACCACTGCGTCGTCGTGGCGATGTCGGGGGAGTTGAAGACCATATGCGACAGCTTCACCGGAATCGGCTCGCGCTCGCGGATCTTGCGGGGCACGCGGGTCTGATATCCCGTCGAGAACTCCAGCACGCGTCCGTCGCCGTCGAAGACGCGGAAGCCGTAGCCGCCGCTGAATCCGGTGAGCTGCTGCGGGTCATGGACGAACCGCACGTCTTCGTCGTGCAATTTCGCCGCGAGCGCGTCCACATCGGCGACGCTGGCGACGGCGAAGCCGGCGAGGTCCACGCGCTTCTCGTCGCGCCGCAGCCGCAGAATGAACGGCTCGGCGGAACCTTCGGCGGCCAGATAGCTCAGACCATCCTCGGCGTGTGCCTCGGTGAGCCCCCAGTGCTTCACGAAGAAGTCGCGCTCCTCCTCGAAGTTCGCCACCGCGAGGGCTCCGTAGCGCAGATGCGACACCAGTCGCTGAGTCATCGTCGACCTCTCCTGAAACGGTTCGCGTGGGTGGCGCGACCCTTCGAATGTATGACGTGGACGATGCCCGGCACCATGCCCGACACGGATACCACTCATCAGCGGCCGGAGGTGGGCGGTCGCGGGCGGCGTCCCGTCCCTGATATCAGCCATCGCGCGAACCGATTGGCATCGGCCCCGCTGTGGCCCTAGCGTCGAGCACTGGACGCGACGGCGTGTCCAGGAGGCAAGAACGAGGATGTCGGTTCGCACTGTGCTCGTCGTCGGCGGCGGATTCACCGGGCTGACCGTGGCGATCGCGCTCGCCCAGCGAGGCGTGCAGGTCACCCTTGTTGACAGAGTCGGAGCGTGGGCCCGCGTCGGTCACGGCTTGACGATCCAGGGCAATGCGCTGCGGGTCTTCGAGCAGATCGGGGTCATCGACGAGGTGCTCGCGGTCGGCCAGGCCGAGAACGCCGTCACACTGACGCGTGCCGACGGCGTCGTAATCTCGCGACTCGAGACCCCGCGCACGGGCGGGGACCACCTGCCTGCGACGATCGGGGCGCTGCGCCCCGATCTGCATGACATCCTCGTGCGGAAGGCGGTGTCGTTGGGCGTGGTGATCCGCCTTGGCTTGGAGTTGCAGGAGTTCACGAATCACGGCGACAGCGCAAGCTCGGTGCTCTCCGACGGCACGACCGAGACGTGGGATGTCATCGTCATCGCGGAGGGCATCAAGTCCCGCACGCGCCCCAAGCTCGGCATCACGGAGGACCGTGCCCCCAGCGGCCTCGGCATCTGGCGCGCCGTCACTTCGCGTCTGCCCGAGATGACCGGTGGGATCGCCTTTCCGCTCGCGGACGACGGCGGGGCCTACAAAGTGGGATACACCCCCGTCAGCCACGATCAGTGCTACATCTTCGTGCTGTGTCGCCCGCAGCGGGTCGACAACGGTCTCGAGGGCTGGCAGGAGGTGCAGCGTCTGATGGCGAACTTCCACGGCGATTACGACTACCTGCGCGACTCGATCGGACCCGACACCTTCTTGAACTTCCAGGAGATCGAGTGGATCTTCGTCGAAGGGCCGTGGCACTCCGGCCGTGTCGTCGCGCTCGGCGAGGTCGTACACGCTGTGCCGCCGCTGATCGCGCAGGGAGCAGCCCAATGCTTGGAGGATGCCGCGCTGTTCGCCGAATACGTCACCCAGGCCGGCGACTGGGAGGCTCTGCTCGCCGAGTTCTACGCCCGTCGCATCCCGCGCCTCAAGGGTGTCGTCGAGGCGTCGCTGCAGTTGGCGTACTGGGAACAGAACCCCGGAACCCCGGATGCGGATCCCGCGCGCGTGATGGCCGACGCGCTTGCTGCCCTGGTGCCGGCGCCATGACGGGCACGTTCCGGGTGCCTCGTCGCATCGTGACAGGACACGACGCCGCAGGAGTTTCGATCGTCGTCAGCGACGGTCCGGTGCCGGTCTCGCGCGAACTCCCCGCAGACGGCGTCGCCTTCCACGAGGTATGGGTCACTGAGACGGCACCCGCCGTGATCGGCGCGGGCGCGGAGGATCCGACGGCCGGGGCGATCACGGTCCCGCCTCCGACGCACGGCACGCGTATCCGCGTCAACGAGTTCCTGCCCGGCCATCTCGATGGGCGCGGCTTGCAGTCTCCCGTTCATCGCACCGAGTCGATCGACTACGGCATCGTGCTCGAGGGGGAGATCACGCTGATCCTGGATGACAGCGAAGTGAGTGCGCGCGCGGGAGACATCGTCGTCCAGCGCGGCACCGACCATGCATGGGCGAACCGAGGCGATTCGATCGCCCGCGTGGCGTTCGTGCTCGTCGGTGGACAGTTCGGCGACGACGTGCTCGACGTGCTGCCTGCCGATGTGCGGGACGGGCTCATGCGGCATGGGCCGCGGGACTAAGAGAGGAACAGGAGCCGGTCATGCATGTCGATCACGTAGGGCTTTCCGTCGGCGATCTGGAGGCGCAGAGTGACTGGTATCGGCGGGCATTCGGATTCGAGACGGCGAACCCGTTCGAGGTCGTCCCGGCCGGGCTGCGCGGGGTCTTCCTTCTCGGTCCCGACGGGCTCGCGATCGAGCTACTGGAACGCCGCGGGTCCACGCATCGCGTGCCGGCGGATAACCCCCCCGACGAGCTGCTCGCGCAGGGCTGGGGTCATATCTGCTTCCGCGTCGCCGATGTCGACTCGACCTTCGACGCGCTCGTCGCCGCCGGTGCCGGCGTGGTGACGTTGCCGAGCGCGGCGCCAGAACCGGGCGTGCGCTTCGCGTTTCTCACTGATCCCGAGGGCAACTTCATCGAGCTGCTCGATCGATCTGGGCCCGTGACGGCATGAACGACATCTCGCTGCCGGGTATCCCGGGAAACCTCTTCGTCGTCACGGGCGCCGCCGGCGGACAGGGCGCGCAAGAGACTCTGCTTCTCGCATCCCAGGGAGCCGAGGTTCTGGCGGTCGATGTGCGCGACGAAGCGCCCGAGTTGCTCTCGGATGCCGCGTCGCTGCCTGGCTCTGTCGCGTACCTGCGGGTCGATGTCAGTTCCGAAGACGACTGGCGCCACCTCGCTGACGCCCTTGCCGGGCGCAAGGTCAAAGGTCTTGTGAACAACGCCGGGGTGACGCAGCGCACCCGCATCGGAGAGGTCGTCCGGGCCGACTGGGACCGCGTCATCGCGATCAATGTCACGGGCGCAATGCTCGGCATCCAGGCGCTCTTGCCGTTCATGGGTCGAGGCTCGTCGATCGTGAACATCGGCTCAGCCGCCGCCGTCACCGGCCACTACACGGCCGCGTACACCACGAGCAAGTGGGCGCTACGGGGACTCTCGCACTCCTGCGCGACGGAACTGGGGCCTCGGGGCATCCGCGTCAACCTCGTCCACCCCGGCTACATCCACACCGACATGACGGCCTCCGCTCCGCCCGCGTTCCTCGCCGCCAACGAGGCCGTCTCGCCGCTGCACCGCGGCGGCCAGCCAGAAGAGGTCGCGAACGTCGTCGTCTTCTTGCTGTCGGATGCTGCGTCGTACGTCACCGGTGCCGAGATCGGCGTCGACGGCGGGCAACTGCTGTCGGGCGTCGCGACTGTCCTGTCCGATGCCGTGCGGCCCGCCACCTCGCCAGGGCGTTGAGCGAGCGCAGCGAAACGAAACACCAGAGCCACAGTCACCCTCACACGGAGCCTCGCCCATGTTCATGTACTTTCCCACCAACTACGTCTGGAGCATGTCGGTCGTCGCGACGCTCAACAACGGCGGCTACATCGACGAGGTCGACCGCGCCTGCAAGCCCGTGCTGCTCGCCTCGCAGAACGGCGACGATGCGGGCACAGAAGAGCTGTACGCATCGTGGTCCGCCGTCGCCGACCGCCTCATCGCGAAGGCACAGGATGACGAGGCGCGTGGGCGCGTCATCGGAGCGGGTGAGACCTACTACCGCGCCTCGCTGTACACCTCGCAAGCCGAACGGCTGCAGTCGCCGAAATGGGCGGGGCGCAACGCGGCGTATCAGAAGTCGATCGATCTGCTGCTCAAGCATGTGAGGCTGCTGAATGTGCCGCTGACGCCCGTGGATGTCCCGTACTCACCGGCGGACGAGGACCTGCCGGACGGCACGGCGTTGCCCGGCTACTTCTATCGCGCGCCGGGGGATGGCCCTCATCCGGTCGTGATCCAGTGGAACGGTCTGGACTCGACCAAGGAGATGATGTACTACTCGCAGTTGCCGCACATGCTCGCCGCTCGCGGCGTATCGACGCTCATGATCGACACGCCAGGATCGGGTGAGGCGCTGCGGCTGCGGGGGCTGACCGCGCGCCACGACACCGAGGTGTGGGCAGGCGCCATCGTCGACTGGCTGGAGGCGAACGCCGCAGACCTCGGAATCGACACCGACCGGATCGGCATCCTCGGCTGGTCGCTCGGCGGCTATTACGCGCCCCGTGCGCTCGCGTTCGAGAAGCGCCTGAAGCTCGGTGTCGCGTGGGGTGCTAACCACAACTGGTTCGAGGTGCAGGAGGGCCGCCGCCACCGCGAGGGTGAGAACCCCGTGCCGCACTACTGGGACCATGTCTTCTGGGTGTGGGGTGCCTCGGACATGGACGACTTCATCGAGAAGACCCGTGGGATGCACCTGAACGGCGTCGTCGAGCAGATCACCGCGCCGTTTCTCATCACCCACGGCGTCGGGGACCGTCAGATCAATGTGAAGTACGCGCATCAGTCCTACGAGCAGGCGGTGAATAGCCCGAAGGCCGAGCTGCGGCTGTTCGACGACCCTGAGGGCGGCACCGAGCACATCTCGATCGACAACATGCCCTATGTCGCGGGCATCATCGCCGACTGGATCGCAGAGACATTCGCCGAGCAGGTGGCCAGGTAATCCCGTCGTACCCACCTCGGGTGCCACACTCATTGGGGTGTTGCCGGACGAAATGCGCGCCCGCACGATCGAATCATGACCCCCGGTGCGCCCTCCACGCAGAGTCAGGCGTTCGCGCAACTGCTGCTGGACTCGGAGCTCGTCACACCCGAGGAATTGCTGATCGCGCGCGCGGCGAAGGAGCGCACCGGATCGCACATCGACGACGTGCTCGTGAGCCTCGGCATGCTCTCAAACTCTCAATTGCGGGGCGTGATGGCTCGCAGCTGGGGGCTTCCCGTCGCGGATCTGGCCACGACCCAGCGGGACGACGCACTCATCCGCCGCTGGTCGGGGCAGCTGATGCTCGCCGAGAACTGGATGCCGCTGCGGCGCGACACGGACGGCGTCATCCTGGTGGCGACCGCGCGCGTCCCCGACCAGGAGCGGCGGTGGCAGATCGAGGCGGTGCTCGGCGAACGGGCCCGCTACCTCGTCGCGACATCCTGGGACATCCGCAAACTGCTATTGACCGTGTTCCGCGAGGCGATCGCGGATGAGGCGGCCAATGGGCTGTTCCACCGGAATCCCGCGCTCTCGGCCCGCATCGTGTTCTCGCGGGGTCAGAAGGCGGGCTTCGTCGCCCTGGGCGTTCTGCTCCTTCTCGGCCTCGCGTTCTGGACGAGCGGAACCGTCATCGTCTCCCTCGCGCTCGTGAGCGTCGCGTTCCTGGCCAGCACGATCTTCAAGTTCCTGGTGTCGATGCGCGGCGCCAGGTACGACGTGGTGGAGCGCGTCACGCGCGAGGAGGTCGCGGCACTCAGCGACGCCGAGCTTCCGAGGTACACGGTGCTCGTCCCGGTGTTCAAAGAGGCGAACATCGTGTCGCAATTGGTCGGCAACCTCGGGAGGATCGACTACCCGGCCGACAAGCTCGAGGTTCTCGTGCTCATCGAGGAGGATGATCAGTTCACGCGCGACGCCTACCTCGGCTCCGACCCGC
Source organism: Protaetiibacter sp. (assembly GCA_047605085.1). Taxonomy (GTDB): domain Bacteria; phylum Actinomycetota; class Actinomycetes; order Actinomycetales; family Microbacteriaceae; genus Homoserinibacter. The sequence goes on along the minus strand of JASGGJ010000031.1, from coordinate 12,065 downwards.
CGCCGAACTTCCACATCGTGACGATTCCGCGAGGAACACCGCAGACGAAGCCACGGGCGTGCAACGTCGGTCTGTTCTTCGCATCCGGCGAGTTCCTCGTCATCTACGACGCCGAGGATGCGCCGGACCCCGATCAGTTGAAGAAATGCGTCGTCGCGTTCCGCCGCGGAGGAGACAAGACGGTCTGCGTTCAGGCCGCTCTGAGCTACTTCAACGCCGACGAGAACGCGCTCACCCGGATGTTCACGCTCGAGTACAACTACTGGTTCGACTACATGCTCCCCGGCCTTGACGCGGGCGACCTCCCGATCCCGCTCGGCGGCACGAGCAACCACTTCCGCACGAAGGCGCTCGTCGAGCTGGGCGGTTGGGACCCCTACAACGTGACAGAGGATGCCGACCTCGGCATCCGGGCGAGCGCCCTCGGCTACCGGGTCGGGGTCGTCGACTCGACGACGATGGAGGAGGCCAACACCTCGATCCCGAACTTCGTGCGTCAGCGCAGCCGGTGGATCAAGGGCTACATGCAGACGAGTCTCGTGCACGCCCGTCGGCCGCTCGCCCTCATCCGCGAGATCGGTCTTCGCCGGTTCGCGAGCTTCGCGCTGTTGATCGTCGGCACGCCGCTGACCTTCCTCGGCGTCATCCCGCTGTACCTGGCGACGGCTTTCACCGTCTTCGTCCCGACCGCGTGGCTGGAGCCGTACTTCCCGGTCTGGTTGCTCTGGGTGTGTCTCCTCAACTTCGTGGTCGGCAACTCGCTCATGGTCTACCTGTCGATGATGGGTCCGTACAAACGCGGCACCTTCAATCTGATCCTGTGGTCGCTGCTCGACCCCGCCTACTGGATTCTGCACTCGGTCGCGTCGTACAAGGCGCTCTGGCAGCTGCTGGTCAAACCGCACTACTGGGAGAAGACCGCGCACGGGCTCACCAGCCAGACCCACGAACCGCACGTGACGGAGGAGATGGCGGCATGACCGCATCCGCCCAACCCACGGCTGAGCTCGTGCCCGTGCGGGAGTCCCGTCGGTCCGGGCACCGCGGGCACCGCACGCGCCTTGACGCCTTCCCGCGCGACCCGCTGCGACGCTGGGCGATGCGTCTGGCCTTCGCGGCGCCGTATTTCATCATCTCGCAGCTCGCCTTCGGCTCCGGCGCAGTGTCTGCCCTGAACACCCCGAACGAGCAATTGCTGGCGAAGGTCGCCGGCATCGGGTGGGATCGCGCCGACCCGGAGTGGATCGGGCAGATCTTCCCGCCGATCAGCACCGTCCTGGCGATCGTCATCCCTGGCGGCCGGTTCGGCCTCGCCGTCGCTGGCGCGCTGATCGCTGGAATCTTCCTGCAGAAGCTGGTGGAGATCATGGTGCAGCGACGCTTTCCCGCGCGCACCGTGGTCATCCTGACGGTCGCGCTCGCCGCGAATCCGTTGTTCGCGTACACCGTGACGGAGAACTTCGCAGCCTTCCTCGGCCTGGCGTTCTTCGGCCTGGCGATCGCCGACATCGTGCGCTTCGTCGCCTGGCGCAACACACTCAGCGGATTCCGTGCCGGGACACTGCTCATGCTGGCGACCTTCTCCGACCTCAGCGGATTGGTCTACGTCATGACATCCGCCCTCGCGGCACCGTTCCTGCGACTCGGGCGCGCGGGTGAGAAGGGTGCGCGCGGAGCCAACGTCCTCGTCATCGTCTACCCGACGGTGTCGGCGCTCGGGGCGATCCTCTTCCTCGGCTGGTTGTTCACCGGCGACCCGCTCGCCTCGTTCGGGCACGGTCTGCTCGACGACGCGCCGACGCGCTGGGCGCGACTGAGCAAGGTGCTCATGAGCGTCAACGGGCTGTTCCTCGTGCTCCCGGTGCTGAGCGCATGGCTCGTCGCGCTCATCGTGCGACGCGCAGGGTCCATCGTGGTGTCGACCCTGGTGTTCGTCGCCATTCTCGTCGCCTTCGTGCTCGGACTTCTGCCGAGCGGGTCGGCTGGTAACGCGTTCATCCTCATGACGGTCATGGCGATCGCGCTGGTTCCGACCGCGCGCGGGCCGCGCACGACGGTGCTTGTCGACATCGTCGCGATCGCGCAGATCGTCATCGCCTGGGGCGGTGCGCTGACGCGCGACACCATCGTCACCTGGATGACCGCGGTGTCTGCCGCGTTCGGCGGGTGGCCGTTCTGATCCTGGGCATCTGAAGCGGAGGCGCGCGTCGACTCGACGCGCCGCATCCGGTCGCCGCGGGACGGGCCCCGGTGCTTCACGATGAAGGCGTGACTGTCGTGGCGGAGCGTGCGTCGGCCGAGCGCGAGACCGCGGATGCGGTGGCCGCGTTCCGTGCCCCGTACCGGCCGGAGCTCGAAGGGCTGCGCGCCGTCGCGATCCTGCTCGTCGCTGCGTCCCACCTGTGGTGGGGACGGATCTCCGGGGGAATCGACGTGTTCCTCGTCGTGTCCGGATACCTCATCACCGTGACGCTCGTCATCCGCTGGGTGCGAACGGGCTCGGTCGGCGCCGTTCGATATCTCCGCAGCCTCGCCGCGCGCCTCCTGCCCGCGGCGATCGTCGTGCTCGGCAGCATCGCGGTCGGGGCGATCGTGCTCGCGGCGAGCCGGCCGTCGCTCGCCTCGGATGTGCTGCGCTCCGTCGGCTCGTCCGCCCTCTTCGTGCAGAACTGGTACCTCGCGATCGCCACCGACGGCTACCTCTCGAGCGATCGGGTGCTCAACCCGGCCGAGCATTTCTGGGCGCTGTCGATGCAGGTGCAGTTCTATCTCGCGTGGCTCGTCCTCGTCGCGCTCCTCTCGTGGGCGCTGCGCCGGGGCAGCACGGCGCTGCGGCGGCGGCGGATCGCGGTCACGGCGATCGCGGCGGTCACCTCCGCCTCGTGGGTCTGGAGCCTCGTGGAGACGCTGCAGGACCAGGCGCACGCCTACCTCGACACCTCGGCGCGCATCTGGGAGTTCGGCGTGGGCGGGTTGCTCGCCCTGCTCGGCGCCCGTCTGGTGCCGGGACGGGTCTGGAGTGTCGCGATCGGCTGGCTGGGCCTTGCGATGGTGGTCGGGCTCGGGTTCCTCGGCGACTTCGACCCCTGGTTCCCGGGGATCGCCTCGCTGTGGCCCGTCGCAGGCACCGCTCTCGTGCTCCTCGGCGCCAACGGCGGGGCTGCGCTCGGGGCCCACCGCCTGCTCGGCTCCCGTCCCGCGGTCTGGCTTGGCGGGCTCGCCTTCGGGCTGTACCTGTGGCACTGGCCCGTCGTCTCCTGGCTCGCGATCCTGCAGAACCGACGCGAGTTCTCGGCGGTCGACGGCATCAGCATCGTGCTGATGTCGCTCATCGTCGCCTGGTTCATGAAGCGCCTGCTCGAGCAGCCGTGGCAGCGCTGGGGGCGCCGCACCCCCTGGGCGGCGATCGTCGCGACCGCGGCGGTCGTGGTGCTCGGCGCCACCTCCGTCCTCGGGTCGCAGACTCCGGCCGAGCGCGCGGCCGCGACCGACCCGCCCACGGTCTCGGCGACCGACTCTCCCGCCCCGCCGATCGAGTACCTCGACGCGGATGGGGTCTTCCACGACACCGCGGAGCTGCGTGCCGCCGTCCTCGAATCGATCCAGTGGCGCGAACTGCCTGACGGCCTTCTCGCGGATGCCGACGCGGATGCCGACGCGTACGGCGAGGAGAGCTGCGTGCACCACGAGAACTGGGATGACGCGTGCACGCTCGGGACCCCGGACGCGGAGCACACGGCGGTCATCCTGGGGGACTCGGTCGCCGGAAGCTGGCTGCCCGCCCTCGCGGGCGCGCTCGGACCGGACTGGCGCATCGTGATGGCGACCGAGGGCGCCTGCCCCGCCTCGACCGTCGCGTCCTACTATGACGGGCAGTCCGATCCGTCCTGGGCCGGGCAGTGCGCGGCCATCCGCGACGAGTACATCGCACGGATGGTGGCGAGCGGTCCGGATCTGATCGTGCTCACCAGCTCGTCCCGCACTCTCGACCGGCTGGTGAGTGGTGCGAGCGGCGACGCCGCGGAGGAGGAGTGGCGCCTCGGGACGGAGGAGACCCTGCGCGAGCTCGCCTCCGCCCAGGCGGCTCTCGTGGTTGCTGCACCCCCACCGCTCGGCGTCGCGACGTGCGGCACCGCGGACTTCGAGGCAGGCGGCTCGCGCTGCATCGCGTCGCTCACCTCAGAGTGGCAGATGCAGTCCAGCGCCGAACGCGCGGCCGCGGCGACGGAGGGCGCCGCGTACCTCGACACGCGCCGCTGGTTCTGCACGGACGCCGGAAGCTGCCCCTGGGCGCTCGACGGCTCCGTGGTGCGAGTGGACACCCACCATTTGACCGCGGAGTTCTCCGCGCGTCTGGCCGCGGTCATGCGCACCGCCCTGCTCGATGCCGTCCCCGAGCTGCCAGACGTCGGCGTGCGCGGATGAGTGCCCTCGCCGACACCATCCGGCAGCGGCTTCACGGCGCAGCGGACCCCTCGCGCGCGCCCGGCCAGCAGGCCTACATGAAGTCCGCGATGCCCTACCTCGGGGTCGCAGTGCCCGCCGTACGGGCGATGACCCGCGCGGCGGCGAAGGGTGCCGACCTCGCGACACTGCTGACGGCCGCCGACGAGCTGTGGGACGCCGCGACGCACCGCGAGGAACGTTACGCCGCGATCGGCCTGATCGGGATGCCCGCCGCGCTCGGCGACCGCTCGACCGTGCCGCTCATCGAGCACTTCGCCCGCACCGGGCAGTGGTGGGATTTCATCGACGAGCTCGCCCACCGGGTCTCCGCCCTGCACGATGCGCATCCGGCCGAGACCGCGGCGCTGGTGCGCAGCTGGTCCAACGACCCGGACTTCTGGATGCGCCGGCTCGCGATCCTGTCGCAGTTGCAGCGCGGGCAGCGCACCGACCCGGCGCTGCTCGCCAACGTCATCACACCGAACCTGGCCAACCCAGAGTTCTTCATCCGGAAGGGCATCGGCTGGGCGCTCCGGGACTATGCCCACACCGACCCCGAGTGGGTGCGGCGCTTCGCCTCGGAGCACGAGCTGAGCCCGCTCAGCCGCCGCGAGGCGCTCAAGCACGTCGGACCGGCTTAGCGCCGACGGCTAGGCTTTCCGCGTGAGTGACCAGACCGGATTCGACCTCTTCCCCGACCGCTCCGTCATCGCGATCCGCGTGAACGGCGTTCTCAAGGACAAGGCGACGACCGTCACCGAGACGGATGGCGTCGAAGCGGTTGAGATCGGTTCGCCCGACGGCCTCAACATCCTGCGCCACTCGACCGCGCACGTCATGGCGCAGGCCGTGCAGCGCATCAACCCCGAGGCGAGGCTCGGCATCGGCCCGCCCGTCACCGACGGCTTCTACTACGACTTCGACGTCGAGGAGCACTTCTCACCCGATGACCTGGCCGCGATCTCCAAGGAGATGGACCGCATCATCCGCTCCGGCCAGCGCTTCGTGCGTCGCGTCGTCACCGACGAGGAGGCGCGTGCCGAGCTCGCGGAGGAGCCGTACAAGCTCGAGCTCATCGGGCTGAAGGGCGGCGCCGACTCCGGCAAGGACGGCGAGAGTGTCGAGGTCGGTGCGGGCGAGCTCACCATCTACGACAACGTCGACCGTGACGGGAACGTGGCCTGGAAGGACCTCTGCCGCGGCCCCCACGTGCCCAATACTGGCGCGCTCGGCGCCTACCGGCTCACCAGGGTGGCCGCCGCCTACTGGCGCGGCTCCGAGAAGAACCCGCAGCTGCAGCGCATCTACGGCACGGCCTGGCCGACGAAGGACGAGCTGCGCGCCTACCTGGAGCGCCTCGAGGAGGCGGCACGACGCGACCACCGCAAGCTCGGCAAGGAACTCGACCTGTTCAGCTTCCCCGACGAGATCGGCTCCGGGCTCTCGGTGTGGCACCCACGCGGAGGTGTCATCCGGCAGGAGATGGAGCAGCACGCCCGCCGTCGCCACATCGCGGCCGGCTACAGCTACGTCTACACGCCGCACATCGCCAAAGAGGATCTCTTCCTCCAGTCGAACCACCTCGTGACCTACAGGGAGGGGATGTTCCCGCCCATCGTGATGGACGAGGAGCGCGACGCCGAGGGCATCGTCACGAAGCAGGGCCAGGACTACTACCTCAAGCCCATGAACTGCCCGATGCACATCCTCATCTACAAGGAGCGGGCGCGCAGCTACCGCGACCTCCCGATGCGGCTCGCGGAGAACGGCACCGTCTACCGGAACGAGCTCTCGGGAGCCCTGCACGGACTCACGCGCGTGCGCGGGTTCACCCAGGACGACTCGCACCTCTTCGTCACCCCCGAGCAGCTCGAGGGGGAGGCCACCAAGGTGCTCGAGTTCGTCATCTCGATGCTGCGCGACTTCGGTCTCGACGACTTCGAGCTCGAGCTCTCGATGCGCGACGACGAGAAGTCGAAGTGGATCGGCTCCGACGAGTTCTGGGACTATTCGACCAACGCGCTGCGCAACGTCGCGAGAGCATCGGGGCTCAAGCTGACCGAGATGCCGGGTGAGGCCGCGTTCTACGGCCCGAAGATCGACCTCAAGACCCGGGATGCGATCGGGCGCACCTGGCAGCTGTCGACCGTGCAGGTCGATCCGAACCTGCCGGAGCGCTTCGGCTTGGAGTTCACCGACCGCGACGGGCAGAAGAAGCGGCCGATCATGATCCATCGCGCGCTGTTCGGCTCGATCGAGCGCTTCTTCGCGATCCTGCTCGAGCACTACGCCGGCGCCTTCCCGGTGTGGCTGTCACCCGTGCAGGTCGTCGGCGTGCCGGTGGCGGAGGAGTTCGCCGGCTACCTGGGCGGGATCGTCGACCGCCTGCGGGCCGAGGGGGTACGCGCCGAGCTCGACGCGAGCGACGAGCGGATGCAGAAGAAGATCCGCACGCACACGCTCATGAAGGTGCCGTTCCTGCTCATCGCGGGCGCCCAGGACCGCGATGCCGGCACCGTGAGCTTCCGCTTCCGCGACGGCCGGCAGGACAACGGCGTCCCGGTCGAGGAGGCGCTGCGGCGCATCCGGGACGCGATCGACGCCCACGCGCAAGTTTGAGCAACGATCATGCGCGAGACGCAGCGATCTTGCGTCTCAGGGTCTAGCGCACCCGCGAGAGGGCGGATACCGTACCGTCCAGGCGTTGCCCAGACCGGGGGGTCTACCCGTGAACAGGGGTGACAGCGCCGCACCGCACCACCACTACGCGGAAGGGAAGCCATGCGCTCTCGTCGATCTGTCCTCGTGTCCGTCTGCGCCGTATCGGCGCTGCTCATGGGGGCGATCGCCGCCCCCGCGAACGCCGCCGAACCGGTTCCCGGCTTCACCGGCGCGGCGGTCACCCCGGAGGGGCCGCCCGTGGACGGTGCGCGTACCAAGACCGGGCAGCTGGCCCAGAGCGACAGCGCGCTGCTGGCGCGGTCGGATGCGACCGTCATCCCCGTCATGGTCAAGGTGGATGTCGACCCGGTCGCCTCCTACGCGGGCGGAATCGACGGCTACCCGGCCACGAGCCCTGAGGTCACCGGCAAGGATCTCTCGCTGTCGGATCCCGCCGTCAAGAAATACCTCGCGTATGTCACCTCGGTTCTCACCGAGACGCAGGCGGCCATCACCTCGAAGGTTGCGTCCGCCACGGTGCTGGAGAGCTACGCGGTCGCCTACGGCGGCATCGCCCTCACCGTCAAGGCGCGCGACGCGAAGGCGGTGCTCGCGGTCGAGGGCGTCGCGGCGGTGCAGGACAACTCGCTGCGACAACTCCCGGCGTCCGACACCGGGTCGCTCGCGCAGTCCACGGCCGCAGTCGCCGCAACCGGTGCAGGCGGCGGCACGCCGGGCGGTACGAAGCCGGGCGGCACGTCACCGGGCGGCACAACGAACAGCACGCTCGACAACGACGCGAGCACCTTCATCGGCGCGGACGCCGTCTGGCCCTCGCTGGGAGGCCGCGACAAGGCGGGCGCGGGCGTGATCGTGGGCGTGATCGACACGGGCATCTGGCCAGAGCATCCGATGCTCGCCGACAACGGGCTCAGCACCCCGGCCGGAGGCCCCTGGGCCTGCGAGTTCGGTGATGCCGGCGACGCCGGCTTCAGCTGCAACGACAAGCTCGTCGGCGCGTACGCCGAGCTCGACACCTACGTGGCGCTCAACGACGTCGGCGAGGAGGACTTCTGCTCGGACGGCGTGTGCTCCGCGCGCGACTCCGACGGGCACGGCACCCACACCGCGACGACCGCGGCCGGCGACTACGTGACGAGCGCGCCGATCTTCGGCATCGACCGCGGACCGGTGAGCGGGATCGCACCCGGTGCCTCCGTCATCGCCTATCGGGCGCTCGGCCCGCTGGGCGGCTACACCTCCGACCTGCTCGCTGCCGTGCAGCAGGCGATCCTCGACGGTGTCGACGTCATCAACTACTCGGTGAGCGGCTCCGGATCGGTGTACACGGATGCCGTGGAGCTCGCGTTCCTCGACGCCTACGCGGCGGGAATCGCGGTCAACGCCTCCGCGGGCAACGACGGACCCACCGCGTCGACCGCCAACCACGCTGGCCCCTGGGTCACGACGGTGGGCGCGTCGACCTTCGACCGCCAGTTCGCCTCGACCCTGTCGCTCACTGCGGCAGACGGCGCAACCTTCTCGAAGTCGGGCGCCACCCTCACCGAAGGAGTGAGCGACGCACCCGTGGTGCTCGCCGAATCGGTGCCAGGCTACACCGGCGGGGCCCTGTGCCTCGAGCCGTTCGAGGCGGGAAGCGTGGCCGGCGAGGTCGTGGTCTGCGAGCGAGGCACCAACGGCCGGGTCGAGAAGGGCTACAACGCGGTGCAGGGCGGCGCGGCGGGCATGATCCTCTACAACCCGACGGCGAGTGACGTCGAAACCGACAACCACTTCCTGCCGGCGATCCACCTGGAGGGGCCGAACGATGACCTCGTCGCCTTCCTCGGCGCCCACACCGATATCACCGCGACGTGGGCGGCGGGCACGGCGACGACGGCGCAGGGCGACGTCATGGCGGGCTTCAGCTCGCGCGGACCGATCGGCGAATTCCTGAAGCCGGACATCACGGCTCCCGGCGTGCAGATCCTCGCGGGTCTGTCGCCTGAGTCGACCGACGTCGCCACGGGTCCGCAGGGCGAGCTCTACCAGGCCATCGCGGGCACCTCGATGTCGGCACCGCACGCCGCAGGCGTATCGGCGCTCGTCATCGCGGCGCACCCGGACTGGACCCCAGGGCAGGTGAAGTCCGCACTCATGACCTCTTCCCTGCAGAGCGTGGTCAACGCGGACGGGACCGAGGCGGGCGTGTTCGACCGCGGCGCCGGAAGCATCAGGGCCAACCGGGCGGTGTCGCCGACGCTGACCATCAGCGAGACGGCGGCGAACTTCGCGGCCAGCGCCACGGACGAGCTCAGCCGGCTCGACCTCAACATCCCGAGCATCTTCATCGACCCGCTGCCCGGCGCAGCCGTCGTCACCCGCACGGTGACGAACGTGTCCGGGAAGACGCAGGTCTTCACGGTTCACACCTCGTTCTCTGACGGCGTGCAGGCGGTGGTGACCCCCGCGGTGTTCAGCCTCGCGGCGGGCGCATCGAAGACGCTCAAGATCGTCCTGACCGGTGTCGAGGCGGCAGAGGGCTGGCACGAGGGTCAGATCACGATCACCGCGGCGCGCGGCGGCACGATGCCTGTCGTGATCCCGGTTGCGGTTGACGTTGGCGAGGCATCCCTCGCCCTCGCGCAATCGTGCACGCCGACCGAGATCAAGCTCGGCAAGACCTCGAGCTGCACGGTCACGGCGTCCAGCACGCTGCCGGTCGACGTCGAAGCGACGATCGACGTGGTCGCGAGCCCGGTCCTCAAGGTGACCAACGTGACATCTCCCGCCACCAAGCGGACGTTCGGCGCGACCTGGACGGGGACGCTCACCGCGGCGCTGCCGCCCACCGTGGACGCGATCGACGAGGTGGATCCCGCCGAGCTGGTGAGCGGGTACCTCCCGCTCGCGGACTTCGGGATCACCCCGGTCGCGGACGTCGGCGACGAGTCGATCGTGAACTACACCGTGCCGTCGTACGTCTACGGCGGCGAGGTCTACGACCAGATCGGTGTCGTGTCCAACGGTTACCTGGTGGTCGGCGGCGGGGCGGCCGGCGACGTCGAGTACGCGCCGCCAGCGTCCTTCCCCGACGCGGCGACGCCGAACAACGTCATCGCGCCGTTCTGGACCGATCTGAACCCGGAAGCGGGCGGCGCGCTCTACGTGGGCACGCTGTCGGACGGGGTCGACGACTACCTCGTCGCCGAGTGGGCCGAGGTGCCCTCGTGGGGCGACGGCGGGTCGAACTCGTTCCAGGTGTGGATCCAGCTCGGTGCGACCGAGAACACCTGGATGGTGTACGGCGGGCCGCTGACGGCGGACTCCTCGGCCGGCTCCCTCACCGGGGCGGAGAACCGGGACGGCACGAGCGGCGTGGTCGTCGCCGACGTCGACCCCGGCCTCGCCTACGTGGTGCGGACGAGCCCGCCGGTGGCCGGCGGCGCGGTGACCTTCGACTACACGGTCAAGGGTCTGCTGCGCGGCACCTGGGCGACGACAGCGATCCTGCGATCGGACGCGATCAACACGATCCCGGTCGAGCTCACGAAGATCAAGGTCAAGTAGCAGGGTCGGCTCGGGGTGGGCGCGCGTCGCGCGTTCACCCCGATCTGTGCCGCCGGGAGGGGCGAGGACGGCGATCTCGCCTCGCCGACCCGGATACCCTGGCAGCGATGGCACACGACTACGACGGAACCGAGTACCCCGGCGCCGAACCGGCGAGCGCCTTCGCCGGCCTGCCCGATGGCTTCGGGCGGCTCTGGACGCCGCACCGCATCGCCTACATCGAGCGCGGTGGCGGCTCGCCCGGCGACGACTGCGTGTTCTGCACCGCGCCGTCCCACTCCGACGAGGAGGCGCTCATCGTGCACCGCGGGCAGCGGGTCTACGCGCTGCTCAACCTGTTCCCCTACAACAGCGGGCATCTGCTGGTCGTGCCCTACCGGCACATCGCGGGCTATGACGAGGCGGACGCGGCGGAGCTCGCCGAGATCGGCGCCATCACGCAGACCGCGATGCGCGTCATCCGGCAGATCTCGCGCGCCGACGGCTTCAACATCGGCATGAACCAGGGCGCGATCGCCGGAGCCGGGATCGCGGCTCACCTGCATCAGCACCTCGTGCCGCGTTGGGCGGCGGATGCGAACTTCTTCCCGATCATCGCCCGCACGAAGGCGCTCCCGCGGCTGCTCGGCGAGGTTCGGCGGGAGCTCGCCGACGCCTGGCCAGCGGAGGCTGTTGCGTGAGGGTGTGGCCGGTGTCCGCGCGGTGGTGGCGGTGATTTTGTGCTGTTCCAGGATTCCGCGCTCCCCGGCGAGCCTGGCACGCTCATTCTCGGCCGCGGTATCGAATGGGAGGCCGTGAGAGTCTTTCCCGTGGACGGCCAAACCATCGTCACGGCGTGTAGTCGATGGCGACCCGCGAAGCGTCGTGGCATGACAACGCGAAGAACGGAGGGTTCCCGTGCTGCGTGACACCCGGGCCGATCAGGCCTACTTCGACGCTCTCGCGGACAGGCTCGCGGCTTTCAGCGAGGGTGACGAAAGGCGGCTTTCGCGTCCCGTCGACCAATGGCACGCCCCGAGGTCGCTGGCGATGGCGGCGGGCCAGGCGTTGAAGCCGCGGTGGAGCCGTTTCAGTGCGCTGTACTCGCAGGGGGCGTCGACGCAGACGCTTCGAGACGAGTACGAGGGTGTGCTCGTGGTGGCGGAACGAGCGGCGCGACTCGAGAAGGAGCTTTTCCCCCCGGAGCTCGTCCAGTTGCAGTTCCGCAATCCGAGGATCAAGGACTACTACCGCGAATGGCTGCTGCTGGTGTCGTTGGCGCTGACCTTCGACGTGGACGACGCGACGTTCGACCGAGTGGTGTCGGCTGTCGAGTTCGGATGGGGCGACCACCTCATCGATCGCCTGATTGCGACGCGGCGGCCGGATCATCCCATCGGCGCAGACCT
>JASGGJ010000030.1:0-26473 GCA_047605085.1 Protaetiibacter sp. | reverse complement strand
GTCAACACCGGCCTCGCCAACGTCACGACGAGCTACCTCTGGTTCGCGCTCACCTTCTGGGTCTACCTCGAAACGCGCTCGGTGCTCGCGACGGGCGTCATCGGCGGCGCCTACATGCTGCTCGTCGCGCTGTTCTCGATGGCGTTCGGCACGATCGTCGACCGGCACCGCAAGCAGCGGGTCATGGTGTTCGCGAGCATCGTCACCCTCATCGCCTTCGGCATCGCGGGCGGGCTCTACCTGCTCTATCCGGAGTCGCAGCTGGTCGACATCGGCGGACCGGCCTTCTGGATGTTCACCGCGATCATCCTGATCGGCGCCGTCGTCGAGAACATGCGCAACATCGCGCTCTCGACGACCGTCACCCTGCTCGTGCCCGAGGAGCGGCACGCCAACGCGAACGGCATGGTCGGCACCGTGCAGGGGCTCGCCTTCACCGTGACGAGCGTGTTCAGCGGGTTGTCGGTCGGGCTGCTCGGCATGGGCTGGACCCTCGCGATCTCGCTCGTGCTGACGGCGGGCGCGCTCGTGCACCTGCTGTTCCTGCGCATCCCCGAGGAGGAGCCGGTACGCGACCCGGATCGGCCCGGGCTCGTCGACCTGCGCGGCAGCATCACCGCCGTGCGGGCCGCGCCCGGGCTCTTCTCGCTGCTCGTCTTCGCGACCTTCAACAACCTCATCGGCGGCGTCTACATGGCGCTCATGGACCCCTACGGGCTCGAGCTGTTCCCCGTCGAGTGGTGGGGCGTCGTGCTCGGCGTCACCTCGACGGGCTTCATCATCGGCGGCGTCGTCATCGCGAGGTTCGGGCTCGGCCGCAACCCGATCCGCACGATGCTCGTGCTCGTGCTGGTCATGGGTGCCATCGGGGCGCTCTTCACGATCCGCGACTGGTGGTGGCTGTACGCGGGCGGCATCTGGCTCTACATGATGCTCGTCCCGGCGATCGAAGCCTCCGAGCAGACCGTCATCCAGCGGGTCGTCCCGTTCGAGACGCAGGGCCGCGTGTTCGGCTTCGCGGCCGCGTTCGAGTCGGCCGCGGCGCCGGTGACGGCGTTCCTCATCGCCCCGCTCGCCGAGTTCGTCATCATCCCCTACATGGATTCGCCCGCAGGGCAGGAGCAGTGGGGATGGCTGCTAGGCGAGGGCGAGGCGCGCGGCATCGCCCTCGTCTTCCTCGTCGCCGGCCTCGTCATGGTGCTCGCGGCCGGCGCAGCGTTCCTCACGCGCTCCTACCGGCGGATCTCGGCGCTCTACCTCGACGAGCCCGCGTCGGTGCCCGCGGAGGAGGCCGGGCTGCCCCCGTCGCACCGCGCCGCGATCAGCGGGAGCGACGGATCACCGCGGTGAGCCAGAGCACCGCGACGCCCGCGCCCGCTCAGCCGGCGGCCCGGATGAGCGCGAGCAGCGCCTCCCCGTACGCCTCGGTCGCGTCGTCCGCCGCGAACACCGTCACGATCCCGGCCCGCTCGGTCGTGACGCGGTAGAGCGCTCCCGCGCCCCGCGGCATCCGCTCGAGCGAACGGAAGGCTCCGCGCAGCAGTTCGCGCAGCTGCTCCTCGCGCGGCAGCCAGAGCACATCGTCGAGCGCGACCGAGTCGAGAGCCCACTCGGTCGTGCCGTTGAACCCGAGCACCGTGCCGGTCGGGTAGTGGTGCGCCTCGATCGTCATGTCGCTGACCGTGAACACATCGCCCTCGAACTCGCCGCCCACGATCTGGAAGGCGTCGCCGGAGGACGGGCTCCATGCGAGGCCGGCCTCGCGCAGTTCGCGGGCAAGACGGGTCGAGATCACGCCACCAGTCTGCCGATGCGCGCTCAGCCGCGCTGGCCGGAGCCGCCCTGACCGTTGCCGGACCCCTGGCCGCCGCCGCCCATGCCGCCCTGGCCGCCGCCGTTCGACTGGCCGCCGCCGCCCATGCCGCCCTGGCCGCCGCCCATGCCGCTCGAGGCCTCCCCCGCGGTGCCGGTTCCCGCGGCGACGCCGTCGACGAGCGCGGTGTACGTCTGCCCGTCGATGATCTCGGCCGTGCTCACGACGATGTTCGCGAACTGCTTCGCGGCGGTGATCTCCGCGACGACGTCTCCGTCGGCATCCGTCACCTGCACGACCGAGCCCGCCTGGCCGGTCACGCCGATCGAGACGAAGCCCTGCGCCGAATCCGCGTCGGGCGTCTCGGCCATGCCGGAGCTGCCGATCGCGACGAGCGTGCCGCCCGAGATCGTGAACGCGCCGTTGGTGTCGAGCGCCCCGTTGCCGTCGTTCGTCGGGCCCTGCACTTCGACCGTGCCGCCCGTCATCTCGATGGACCCGTTCGAGTCGAGGCCGTCGCCCTGCGCGTTCACGGTGAGGGTGCCTCCCGAGATCGAGAGCAGCTGGCCGCCGTCGGCCATGCCGCCGCCGGCCGTGCTCGTCCCGCCTGATGCGTTGAGCCCGTCGTCGCTCGAGGTCACGTCGATCGTGCCGCCGGCGATCGAGATGGTGAAGCTCTCGATGCCCTCGTCGGAGTTCGTGATCGTCACCTCGCCGCCCTCTATGACGAGCACGGCCTCCGAGTGCATCCCGTCGCCTGTCGCGTCGATCGTCAGCTCGCCGCCCGTCACGACGATGTCGGTCTGGGCGTCGAGGCCGTCGTCACCCGAGGTGAGGTCGAGCGTACCGCCCGCGATCTCGATCCAGCCCTGCGTCTCGTCCTCGTCCTGGTCGGATTTCAGGGCGTCGCCGTTCGCGGCGTCGACCGTGATGTCGCCGTCCTTGACGACGAGCGCATCATTGCCCCGCAGCCCGTCGTCGCCCGCGGCCACCTCGATCGTCCCGGACAGGATGACGAGGTCGTCACTCGTCGAGATGCCGTCATCGGATGCCGTGACCGCGAGCGCGCCGGTCCCCGAGATCGTGAGGTCGGCATCGGAGGCGATCGCCGCGTGGAAGTCGGCGTCGTCGGCGTAGCTCGTTCCGGCATCCGACACGGTGTTGCTCGAGCCGTCCTCGAGGAAGATGCCGACGTCGTCGGCGCTCGTGACCTGGATGGCGGGCCCCTCGGTGTTCGAGATGTCGGCGCCGTCGAGGATGAGCACCACGAGCGCGTCCTCGCCCGCGTCGATCACGACGCCGCCGGTGTAGTCGCCGGAGAGCCGGTAGACGCCCGCCTCGGTGATGGTGACGGTGTCGTCGGAGGCCGCGACCTCGCTCGCGGTGGAGGCATCCCATTCGTCGTCGTTCACGGTCGTGGCGTCGGAGTTCGCGGCGAGGGTCGCCTCGGCCGAGAGGTCGCCGGGGATCGTGATCGTCGATGCGGTCGTGGTCTGGCCGTTCTGGCTCGTCGTCGCGGCGACGGCGCAACCGGTGAGGCCGAGCGCCGCGGCGAGCGATGCCGCGGACAGCAGGACGGTGGTGCGACGGGTGGGCATCTTCTTCTCCTTCCGGGAGAGATCTGGATCAGGCGGCGTGCGCGAAGTGCCGGCGCAGCACGCGGTTCCACTTGTGGGCGGGCAGCTCGGGGCGGAGCGCCGCGAGGCCGGTTCCGAACTTCGACACGGTCTGCGGCCGGTGCCCGCCCCGCCAGAGCAGGCGGTCGACCTCGGATGCGGCGCCCGTCGACTTCGTCTCGACGATCGCGAGCTCGGGCAGCACGAGCGTGTCGCCCGCCGCATCCTCCCAGCCGAGATCGGTGTCGACGGTCGCGCGGCTGCCGGAGCCGGGCAGGTAGAGGGTCTCGCGCACATAGCGGGTGACGAGGGTCGGCTGCAGCCGGTCGGGGTCGTGCAGGCCGAGTTCGCCGAGCGGAGGCGCCGCGTAGGCGATGCCCTCCTCGGTGAGCTCGTCGCGGTGCTCGATCTCGTAGGCCAGGCGCTCCTTGACGGTCGCGCTGCGGGCGCCCTTCGTCTTGAGTTCGAGGAAGGCGTCGCCCGTGTCGAGGTAGCTGCGGGTGCGCAGCTTGAACCGGCGGCGCCGACCGAGGGCCGCCATCCGGTAGCTCAGCAGGTCGTCGGTGTCGAAGTAGATCGATTCGTAGAGCGAGCCCCGCGCGCCGTCGATCTCGAGCACTCGCGTGTCGGGGGCGAGTCGTGCGAGGACGCGCTCGGCGTCGGCGCGCGGCAGCACGTACTTGCGGTCGACGCGGGTCTGGAGCGCCGCGAGCGCGAGCAGCTCGTCGAGCGCGATGGGGGCGAGGGATGCGGGGGCGACGGACGACATCAGCGGGCCTCGGTCCGGCTCGGCTGCTGCACCACCGCGGGCTGCTGCACCACCACGGGCGCGGGGGTGGGCACCGCGGCGTCGGAGGTCACCTCGTAGCGCACCTCGACGAGCGTCGAGTCGTCGACGAGGTCGAGCTCGCGCACCGTCACCCGGTGCACGCGGGCGCCGAGGACGCGCTCGAGGGCGGCCCGCAGGGCGACCTCGTCGGGGTAGGCCTGGTCGAGCCGGACGAGCTGCTGACGGTAACGGCGCAGCATGAGCCGGCTGTCCCCGATCGCGAGCACGAGCACGACGAGCGCCATGAGCCCGAGCGAGATCCACAGGACGCTCGCCCCGAGTCCGCCGACGAGGCCGAGGGCGAGAGCGGCGAAGTAGTAGGCCACCTCGTGCTGCTCGATCTCCGAGGAGCGCAGCCGGATGATCGACAGCACGCCGAACAGCCCGAGCCCGATGCCGAGCCCGACGGCCGAGGATCCCAGCACGATCGACACCGCGAGCACGCCCACGTTGACCGTGAGGTACGCGACCACGAGGTCGCGCCGCCGGTGCCGCGGGAAGTAGAGCGCGAACACGAGCACGGAGATGCCGACGAGGTTGGCGGCGACGAGGAGGAGGGCGTCCATGGGGTCTCCCGGGTTACGGTGCGGTGAACAACTCCCCCATTAGCGCAATTCCGTCTCCTCTGCACCCTGACTTTTGCTATGTCATTCCTGTGAGTCGCGGGGATTGCGGCGGTGCAATACGGAGTCATGGAATGCAACCTCGGGTCGTAAAGCGTTCGCGCATCCGTCACTGATGACAGGATCGGCAGAGCGCCGCGGAGGTCTCGCGGCGGGAGGAGCAGTGCATGAGCGACACGATCCGCGTCGTCGGGGTGAGCGGCAGCCCCACCGATCCCTCGCGTACGACGGCGCTCGTGCGCCGCGTCTCGGAGGCCTTCGCCGAGAAGCTCGACGGCCGTCCGGAGGTCATCGAGCTCGCGACGGTGCTCCCGGCGCTCGCCGCGGGCGGGTACCGCTCGAATCTCGGCCCCGCCGCGCAGCAGGCGCTCGACGCGGTCGAGACGGCGGATGTGCTCGTCGTCGGGTCGCCGGCCTACCGTGCCACCTACTCTGGGCTCTTCAAGCTGTTCTTCGACTATGTGGGGCAGTACGCCCTCGTCGACGTCCCGATCGTGCTGACCGCGACCGGCGGCTCCGACCGGCACGCACTGCTCGTGGAACACCAGATGCGCCCGCTGTTCGGCTTCTTCCAGGCCCTCACGCTGCCGCTCGGGATCTTCGCGAACGAACGCGACTTCACCGACTACGTGGTCACCTCCGACGATCTCGAGGAGCGCATCGAGACGTCGCTCTCGCGGGCGCTCCCCCTCGTGCGCAGCCAGCTCGCGGCGAACGCCGCAACCCGGGAGCCCGCCTTCACCCTCTGAGCCCGCCCGCGCAGCGCGAGCATCCGGGCCACCCCACTCGTGCAGGGCTCACATGTAGGCCTTGCCGAACCTCCAGTAGCCGACGAACGCGATGCGATCCTTCGGCACGTGGTGCTCGGCGACGAGCCAGCGCCGCAGGGTGGTCGGCAGCGACTGCTCGCCGACCAGGTAGGCCGTGAACGGCTCGGCGGGCACCGGCGCCGCCTGCACGGCCGCGAGCACGGTCGCGCCAGCTCTCGCGCCCCCCTCGCGCACGATCCAGTGGACCTCGACGCCCTCCGGGGCGTCATGGGGCTGGGCGTCGGCGGAATCCGGGATCTCGATCCACGCGGAGCCGCGGTGGTGCCGCGGCAGGGAGCGCAGGATGCCGAGCACGGCGGGCAGGCCGGTGTCGTCGGCGACGAGCAGGTGGCTCTCGATGCCGTCGCGCAGTTCGTAGCCGGTGCCCTGGTCGATGATCGCGAGCCGCTCCCCCGGTGCTGCGTGACGCGCCCACGGGGCCGCGACGCCCTCGTCGCCGTGCACGACGAAGTCGATGTCGAGCTCGCACTGCTCGCGCCGCAGCTCACGCACCGTGTAGCACCGCATGACCGGGCGCGTGCCGGCCGGCATCCGCATGTACTTGAGGGTGCCGAGCACGTCGACCTTCTGCGGCAGGCGGCCGAGGGCCGCGTCGTTGTCGGGCCGCGGCAGGAACATCCGGAACCACTGGTCGAATCCGTGGTCGGGGAACTCGGCGAGGTCGTCGCCGCCCGCGGTGACGCGCACCATGTGCGGGCTGATCTGGGCGGTGCGCACGACCTCGAGGAGGGCGTGCGCGTCGTACTTGCGGGCGTCGCGGAAGCTCATGCGGATCCAGTCGTCGAAGTTAGCTAAGCCTAACCTTATGTTAGGGCGCGCGGGGCGAGCCGAGCGCCAGCCTCACCCGCATCCCTCGACCGGTCGTATTCAGGCCTTAAACAGCGTGCTTTGGGCCCGAAAGGCGACCGGTCGGCGATGGACGGGATGGGGCGTCAGCGGGGGCGCGGGGTGAGACGCTCGAGCTGGGTGACGTGGGCGGGCTCGAGCTCGGCGAGCGAGGAGGCGCCGAGCAGCTTCATGGTGCGCACGAGCTCGCCCGTGAGGATCTCGAGCGCGCGGTCGACGCCCGCCCGGCCTCCGGCCATGAGTCCGTAGAGGTAGGCCCGGCCGATCATGGTGAACCGCGCGCCGAGCGCGACGCAGGCGACGATGTCGGCGCCGTTCATGATGCCGGTGTCGACGCCGATCTCGAGGTCTTTGCCGACCTCGCGTACGACGTCCGGGAGCAGATGGAACGGGATGGGGGCGCGGTCGAGCTGGCGTCCGCCGTGGTTGGAGAGCACGATGCCGTCGACGCCGCGGTCGGCGAGCGATCGGGCGTCCTCGACGTTCTGCACCCCCTTGACGACGATCTTCCCCGGCCACATCCCGCGGATGACGTCGAGGTCGTCGAAGGAGATGGTCGGGTCCATCGCGGCGTCGAGCAGCTCGCCCACCGTGCCGCCCGTCGAGGAGAGCGAGGCGAACTCGAGCGTCGGCGTCGTGAGGAAGTCGAACCACCACCACGGCCGCGGGATCGCGTTGACGATCGTGCCGATGGTCAGCTGCGGCGGGATCGAGAAGCCGTTGCGCTTGTCGCGCAGCCTGGCGCCTGCGACGGGGGTGTCGACCGTGAAGTGCAGGGTGTCGAAGCCGGCTCTCGCGGCGCGCTCGACGAGGCCGTAGGAGATCTCCCGCTCGCGCATCACGTAGAGCTGGAACCAGTTGCGGCCGTCGGGGTTGGCCGCCTTGACGTCCTCGATCGAGGTCGTGCCGAGCGTCGAGAGCGTGAACGGGATGCCGAACGCGCCCGCCGCCCCCGCGCCCGCGACCTCGCCCTCGGTCTGCATGAGGCGCGTGAAGCCGGTCGGGGCGATCGCGAACGGGAAGGCGCTCGGCCCGCCGAGGATCGTCGAGCTCGTGTCGACCTCGGTCGCGGGGCGCAGGATGCGCGGGCTGAACTCCACGTCCTGGAACGCCTGACGGGCGCGCGCAAGACTCAACTCGCCTTCGGCCGCGCCGTCCGTGTAGTCGAACGCCGCCTTCGGGGTGCGGCGCTTCGCGATGTCGCGGAGCTCGGAGATGGTGAGCGCCTTCGCGAGGCGGCGCTTCTTGGCGTCGAGTTCGGGCTTCTTGAACTTCATGAGGCCGAGAACCTCTGCGGGGCGGGGGAACTGACGCTTGACCACCGTGGTCACCTTTCGTGCGAATCGAGGTGCGCGAGCAGGCGATCGCGCGAGGAGAGGATGTGGCTGCGGGTGAGTCGCTCGGCGAGCGTCGCATCGCCCGCGGCGACGGCGTCCAGGATGCGCCCGTGCTCGGTCGCGACCTCGCGCGTCGAGCGCAGCCGGTGCGCGTCGACCTGCGCGAGGGCGAACTCGATCTCGCCCATGAGCTGGTCGTGCAGCCGCGGCAGCCGCGTCGAGGGGGCGCCTCGGACGAGGGCGCGGTGGAAGGCGAGGTCGATCGCCCAGTAGGAGGCGTCGGCGTCGAGGGCGAGCAGTGACTGGTGGGCGGCGGATGCGGCGTCCGGCACGCGGGCGGTTCCGGCGAGCAGCTCGACGGCCGCCGACTCGACGGCGGCTCTGGCGGCGAACAGGTCGGCGATGTCGTCACGACCGAGCCGGCGCACGCGAGCCGCGTGGTGCGGCGTGCGCTCGAGCAGGCCGTCGGTGACGAGCCGGTCGATCGCGATGCGGGCCGTCGGGCGGGCGACGCCGAAGCCCTCGGAGACGAGCGCCTCGGTCACGGCCTCGCCAGGGGCGATGGCGCCGGCGAGGATCGCGGTGCGCAGCGAGGCGACCACCGCATCCGGGCGCACGGCCGCGGTCGCGGCATCCGTCGGCGTCCCCATGATTGCCACACACTACCAGATTGTCAGACAATCCCGCGCATCCGGTGAAGGGTCGCAAAATGCTCGCAACACGCCGGAATGGGCGCACTTTGCGACCCCTCGCCGGCGGCGGGGCTACACCCAGCGCTCGGCGCGGTAGTCGGCGGTGATGCGCCGCACGGTGCCGGAACGGCCGCGCACCACGATCGACTCGGTGCGGATGACCTGGCCGAGCTTGCGCACGCCCTCGAGCAGCGCCCCGTCGGTCACCCCCGTCGCGACGAAGAAGGTGTTGTCGCCGCGCACCAGGTCGTCGGCCTCGTAGACGCGATCGAACTCGAGTCCGGCCGCCGCACCGCGCTCACGCTCGGCGTCATCGCCCGGCACGAGCCTGCCCTGGATGAGCCCGCCGAGCGCCTTGACGGCGCACGCCGTCGCGACCCCCTCCGGGCTACCGCCGATGCCGACGCACATGTCGAGGTCGCCCTCGAGGGATGCCGCCGCGATGCCGCCGCCGACATCCCCGTCGAGCAGCAGCCGCACGCCGGCGCCCGCCGCGCGGATGTCGGCCACCAGCCCCTCGTGCCGCGGACGGTCGAGCACCCCCACCGCGAGATCGCCGATCTTCTTGCCCGAGGCCTTCGCGAGCGCGCGCAGGTTGTCGCCGATCGGCCGGCGGATGTCGACGATGTCGACGCCCGCGGGTCCCGTCACGATCTTGTCCATGTAGAACACGCTCGAGGCGTCCAGCATCGAGCCCCGGTCGGATGCCGCGATCATCGAGATCGCGTTCGGCCGGCCCGCCGCCGTGAGCGAGGTGCCGTCGATGGGGTCGACCGCGATGTCGCACTCCGGCCCGTCGCCGGTGCCCACCACCTCGCCGTTGTAGAGCATGGGGGCGCGATCCTTCTCGCCCTCGCCGATGACGACGGTGCCGCGGAAGGCGACCGTGCCGAGGAAGGCGCGCATGGCATCCACCGCCGCCCCGTCCGCGGCGTTCTTGTCACCGAGCCCAACGTAGGCAGAGGCGCGGATGGCTGCGGCCTCCGTCGCGCGCACGAGCTCGAGAGCGAGGTTGCGATCGGGCACCGCGGTGCCGAGGACAAAGCTCACGCGACCGCCTTCTTCGCCGCGACCGCCGGGGCGCCGAGCCGCTCGCGCAGCCCCGCGAGCTGGCGCCGCATCGCCTCGGGCAACCGATCGCCGAGGAGGTCGAGGAACGCCTCCGTGTCATCGGCCTCGGCCAGCAGCGCCACCTCATCGATGCGGAACAGCTCCTGCCACTCCCCCTCGGAGACGCCAGCCGCACGGAAGTCGATCGCGCCGACGGCCGGCACCTTGCCGACCGGGGTGTCGGATGCGGCGGCCTCCCCCGCGAGGCGCTCGATGATCCACGCGAGCACGCGGCCGTTCTCGCCGAAACCGGGCCACAACCACCTGCCCCCGGCGTCCTTGCGGAACCAGTTGACCTGGTAGACCGCAGGCACCCCGCCCGTGCGGCGCAGGCGCGCGCCGACCTCGAGCCAGTGCTGGATGTAGTCGCCCAGGTGGTAGCCGCAGAACGGCAGCATCGCGAACGGGTCGCGGCGCAGCTCGCCGAGCTCGCCCTCGGCGGCCGCGGTGCGCTCGGAGGCGATCGTCGCGCCGAGGAACACCCCGTGCTCCCAATCGCGCGCCTCCACGACGAGCGGCACGTTGGCGGCTCGGCGTCCGCCGAAGATGATCGCGTCGATCGGCACGCCGTTCGGGTCGTCCCAGTCCGGCGCGATCGAGGGGCACTGGGATGCCGCCACCGTGAAGCGCGAGTTGGGATGGGCGGCCGGGCCTCCGGCATCCGGGCTCCACGGCTCGCCACGCCAGTCGGTGAGGTTCGCGGGCGGGGTCTTGGTGAGCCCCTCCCACCACACGTCGCCGTCCTCGCGGAGCGCGACGTTGGTGAAGATCGTGTTGCCCCACAGGGTCTCGACCGCGGCCGGGTTGGTGTCCGGGCCGGTGCCGGGCGCGACCCCGAAGAAGCCGGCCTCCGGGTTGATGGCGCGCAGCCGCCCGTCGGATCCGGGCGCGAGCCAGGCTATGTCGTCGCCGAGCGTCTCGATCTGCCAGCCGGGCAGCGCGGAGCGCAGCATCGCGAAGTTGGTCTTGCCGCACGCCGAAGGGAAGGCGGCCGCGATGTGGAAGCGGCGGCCGCGCGGGTCGATGACCCGCAGCAGGAGCATGTGCTCGGCGAGCCAGCCCTCGTCGCGCGCCATGACGGAGGCGATGCGCAGCGCGAACGACTTCTTGGCGAGGATCGCGTTGCCGCCGTACGCGGAGCCGAAGGAGATGATCTCGCGCGTCTCGGGGAAGTGGCAGATGTACTTGACGGGGTTCGACGGCCAGGGCACGTCTTCCTGCCCAGGCTCGAGCGGCGCGCCGACGGAGTGCAGCGCCGGCACCCAGGGCGCGCCCGCGCGGATGCGCTCGAGCACGGCGTCGCCGACGCGCGTCATGATCGCCATCGAGGCGACGACGTAGGCCGAGTCGGTCAGCTGCACGCCGTAGCGGGAGAGGGCGCCGCCGACCGGCCCCATCGAGAACGGCAGCACGTACATGGTGCGCCCGCGCATCGCGCCCGCGAACAGCCCGCGCAGCTCCTCCCGCATGGCCGCGGGCTCGCGCCAGTTGTTGGTGGGGCCGGCGTCATCCTCCCGTGCCGAGCAGATGAAGGTGCGGGCCTCGATGCGCGCCACGTCGTCCGGATCGCTGCGGGCGAGGAAGCTGTACGGCCGGTGCTCGGGGTTGAGGCGGATGAGGCGTCCCTCGTCGACCATCTCGCGCAGCAGCGCGTCGAGCTGGGCTCGCGAGCCGTCGATCCAGACGACGCGCTCAGGCTCGAGGAGCGCGACGCTCTCGGCGACCCAGTCGTCGAGCGAACGGACGGGGGCGACGGGGGCGACGGGGGCGGGCGAGCTGACCATGGCATCCTCCTGAAGAATCGAAGTGATTCCACTATGCGCGCCCGAATCACCATGATCCACGGGTTGTAGGTCGAAATTTTTCCCAGAATTGACGTATTGTGTATTCATGCCCGATCTCTCGACCCTGGGCCAGCGGATGCGGCACTTCCGCACCGCCGCGGGACTCACCCTCGGCGAGCTCGGAGACGCGGTCGGTGTCTCGGCGAGCCAGCTGTCGCTCCTGGAGAACGGCAAGCGCGAGCCGCGGCTCTCGCTGCTGTCGTCCATCGCCGAGCACCTCGGCATTCCCGTCGGCGAGCTGCTCGACGACGCCCCGCCGTCGGCACGGGCCGCGCTCGAGATCGAGCTCGAGCGCGCGCAGTCCGGCGCCCTCTACGCCGAGCTCGGCCTCCCCGCGCTGCGACCGGGCCGCTCGATGCCCGACGAGGTGCTCGAGACGCTCGTCGGACTTCACCGCGAGCTCGACCGCCGCTCGCGCGAGAAGATCGCGACCCCCGAGGAGGCGCGCCGCGCCAACACCGAGCTGCGCGCCCGGATGCGTGAGGCGGACAACCACATCGCCCAGATCGAGGAGCTCGCCGAGGGGATCATGCGCGACGTCGGCTACGACGGCGGCGCCGTCACCCACCGGCAGGTCGCGGTCATCGCGCAGCGACTGGGCTTCGAGCTCGTGCACGTCGGCGACCTCCCGCACTCGGCCCGCTCGGTCACCGACCTCGAGAACGGGCGCATCTACCTGCCGCCCGCCTCCATCCCCGGCGGCCACGGCCTCCGCTCGATGGCCCTGCAGGCGATCGCCCACCGCCTGCTCGAACACCGTCCGCCACACGACTACGCCGAGTTCCTGTGGCAGCGACTCGAGATCAACTACTTCGCCGCCGCGTGCCTCATGCCGCGCGGCCACGCCGTACGGCACCTCGCCCAGGCCAAGGCCGACCGCGATATCGCGATCGAGGACTTCCGCGACGCCTTCGGGGTCACCCACGAAGCGGCGGCCCTGCGCTTCACCAACCTCGCCACCGCGCACCTCGACATGCGCGTGCACTTCCTGCGGGTGGGCGACGACGGGGCCGTCGCGAAGGCCTACGAGAACGACGGGCTGCGGCTGCCGAAGGATGTCACGGGCGGCGTCGAGGGGCAGATCGTGTGCCGCTACTGGGCCTCACGCACCGCGTTCGCGCGCACCAACCGCACGACGGAGTTCTACCAGTACACCGACACCCCGGAGGGCACCTTCTTCGAGTCGGCACAGACCGGAACGGGCACCGGATCCGAGTTCTCGATCGCGATCGGAGTGCCGTTTCAGGAGTCGAAGTGGTTCCGCGGCCGCGAGGCGACCAGGCGGGAACGATCGCGCTGCCCGGATGCGGCGTGCTGCAGACGGCCACCCGCCGAGCTCGCCGCGCACTGGTCGGGCAAGGCCTGGACGAGCGCGAAGGTGCACGCGCACATCTTCAGCCCCCTGCCATCCGGCACCTACCCCGGCGTCGACGACCGCGAGCTCTACGAGTTCCTCGAAGCGCACCGCTCGAGCGACTGAGCGGTCACGGGCATCGGGTGCCGCCTCAGGGTCGGAGCTCCGAGACGGCGAATCTGCTGGGCGGCACCCCGAAGGTCTCGCGGAACACCCGGGAGAAGTAGAGCGGATCACCGATCCCCACCTCGTGCGCGACCTCGCCGACCCGCATCCCGGAGTTCCGCAGCAGCTCCGCCGCCCGACGCATGCGCTGCGCGCGCACCCAGCCGAGCACGGAATGGCCGACGTGGGTGCCGAACAGGCGCTGCGCCGTGGCCGGTGAGCATCTTCCCGCGATCGCGACGTCGGCGACGCTGAGCGGTTCCGCGAGGTGCCGCTCGACGAAGTCGACCATGAGGGCGAGCGCCGGGGGCCACTCGCGCGCGGGCGAGGAGCACGCGATGCGCGCGTCCTCGCCCGCGATGAGCACGCCGAGCGCACGCGCCGCGGCCTCGTCGAATCGCTGCGCGGTGAACCGCTCGACACAGTAGGTGCCCAGCGAGATGAAGTCGCGGGTCGCGGATGTCGCGGGCACGAGCCGCGGGCGGTGCTCGGGGTCCTCGCCGCGGCTGCGGTAGTCCACCGAGAACAGCGGATCCCGACCCCGATGCGCGACGGCCGGTTCGACGGGGTGCGCGAAGGAGTGCCACGGCACCAGGTGGATCGTGCCGACGTGGAACGGAGAGCGCTCGTCGGCGTAGTACGCGACGTCGTGCCGCCAGGGAAGACGGAGCACGGCTCCCGGTCGCAGGGGGTGGCTGCGCCCCGCTGCGCGGATCTCACCGGAGCCGTGCACCGCCCAGACGAAGCAGACGCTGTCGACACGCGCGTGGCGGATGAGCTGACCCGCACGGAACCTGAACCAGTTTGCCGCGACGACGACGGGGCCGCCCCCGGAGACGGAAGGCGAAACCGTGGTGAGCGGATCGTCCATGAAAGAGCGCCTCACATCCAAATTTCCGGACCCCACGCGAGTGTAGCTTCCAGGTGAAGCTTTCAGGGAGACAAGCCGTGCTCGACATCACCGTCCACCGCGACGCCTGCATTGGCGCCGGGCAGTGCGCCCTCGTCGCGGGCGACATCTTCGACCAGGACGACGACGGCATCGTGCTGCTGCTGACGGAACATCCCGCCGATGATCAGGCGGCCACGGCCGCCCGCGCGGCGGCGCTCTGCCCCGCGCGGGCGATCGCGGTGACCGAGCGGTGACCGCCGCATCCGAGGGGATCGTGATCGTCGGCGCGGGCATCGCCGGCTTCACCCTCGCCGAGTCGCTGCGCGCGGAGGGGATGGAGGCGCCGATCACCGTAATCGGCGAGGAGACGCATCCCCCCTACCTGCGGCCGCCGCTGTCGAAGCAGGTGATGTCGGGGGCCTGGACCCTCGAGCAGACCGCCATCGCCGATCGCGACTCGTGGGATCGGCTCGGCGTGAGGTTCCTCGCCGGGACGCGCGCGACGTCGGTCGACGGCACGGCGCGCGTGATCCGAACGGATGACGCGGATGTTCCGTTCGGCATCCTCGTCATCGCCACGGGGGTGCACCCCCGCCCGCTCGGCGTGCCGGGAGGCGACGCGGCGATCGGCCTGCGGAACCGCGACGACGCCGAGGCGCTGCTCGCCTCGCTCGTCACCGCCCGCCGCGTGGTGGTGATCGGCACGGGGGTGCTCGGATGCGAGCTCGCTGCCTCCATCCGGATGCTGGGGAAGCAGGTGGCGCTCGTCGGACGACACGCGACGGCCGCCTTCGGCGGCCTGGGCCCGTGGATCGGGGAACGCGTCATCCGCACGCTCCGCGAGGGCGGCGTCGAGGTGCACCTCGGCAAGAGGTGCGAACGGATCCTGCGCGACGGGCAAGCGGCGCGCACCGCCGTGCTCGATGACGGGACACGGCTCGAGGCGGAGCTGGTGATCGCGGCGATCGGGTCCTCACCCGCCGTCGACTGGCTGATCGGCAGCGGCCTCGAGCTGGACCTCTCCGACGGTGTGCTGTGTGACGAGACCGGCCGCGCCGCGCCGGGCGTGTACGCCGTCGGCGACGTCGCCCGCTGGGCGTCGGGACCCGGATCGCTCTCACGTCGCCACGAGCATCAGTCGACCGCCGTCGAGCAGGCCCATGCGGTGGCGCGCGCGATCACCCACGACGGGGCTCACACGACCGAGCCCATCGTTGCGGGGTTCTCGTCCGAGCTGTTCGCCGAGCGCATCACCGTCGCCGGGGACTTCCCCCCGGACGCCCCGGCCGAGCTCGCGAGCGGCGACCCCGCCTCGGGGCGCTTCGTGCTCCACCTCCGACGGGGCGCGACGCTCGACGGCGCGATCGCCTGGAACTCGCCTCGCGAGCTCCGGGCCTCGCGACTGACCCTCCTCACCCAGGCCTCCAGGAGAAAGACATCCGCATGACCGCATCCGAAGCCCCCCACGCTGCCCACCCGAGCGGTGCGTGCCCGGTGACGGGCGCCCGCCGCCTTCCCAGCGACGGCGTCCCGTTGCGCCCCTCCCCCACGCTCGCCGCGTGGCGCCGAGAGGGCGCGATCACCCCGCTGACCTTCGCCGACGGTCACGACGGATGGATCGCGACGCGGTTCGGCTCCGCGCACGACCTGCTCGCGAACCCGGCGTTCTCGCGCACCCCGACTGACCGCCTCCCCCTCGAGGGCCACGGGACGATCGAGCTCGACGACCGCGCCCTCGAGTCCCTGCGCGTCGCGAGCATCCTCGATCAGGACGGCGAGCAGCACGCGCGGCTGCGGCGGGCGCTCACCGCGCGCTTCAGCGTCAAGGCCGCCCGGGCGCTGCGGCCCTTCGTCGAGGAGCTCGTCGCGCGGACCCTCGACGAGTTCCTCGCACGCGAGGACTCCCCCGCCGACCTCAACGAGCATTACGCTCAGCCCATCTCGGCCGCCGTTCACGCCCGCGTGCTGGGGATCCCGGACTCCCACCGGGCCGCGTTCATCGAGCTGGTCCTGACGCCCACGACACCGCAGCAGAAGTTCGATCTGCTGCGCGAGGTGATCCGTCTCAGGCGCGAGGAGCCGGGCGACGATCTGCTCAGCGACCTGGTGCGGTCCGAGCTCTCGCCGTCCGAGATCGAGGGGCTGGCGTTCGTGGTGACGACCTCGGGGCGGGACTCGGTCGCGTACATGATCGCGACGACCACCGTGGCCCTGCTCACCCACCCGGAGCAGCTGGCGCGGCTGCGCGCGCAGCCGGAACTCGTCGAAACGGCCGTGGAGGAGTTCCTGCGCGTCGGCGCGATGTTCCTCACGCTGTTCCCGCGAACCGCGACGGAGGATGTCGAGGTGGAGGGCACGACGATGCACCGGGGTGAGACGGTCGTGGTGTCGCCGGTGGCGGTCAACCGCGACCCCGAGCGCTTCGCCGAGCCGGACGCCTTCGACATCACGCGCGACGCCTTCGGGCACCTGGGGTTCGGCTTCGGCATCCACGGATGCGTGGGGCAGCAGGTCGCCCGGGTCGAGATCAGGGAGGCGATCGGGCAGCTCATCCGGCGCGCTCCCGCGCTGCGCCTCGTGGAGGCGGATCAGACCTCGCCGATGCCCTTCGCGAATCAGGTCGGAACCTACGAGGCCGGGCGCGTTCTCGTCGACTGGCACTGAGCGGCCAGGGGCGCTGAGCGGGGGCGCCCCCCGTGCGGCAGCTCGCCCCGACGGATCCCGACATCGCGATCGGGGGTCACCGACCGAGCAGTCAGCGATCGCTGTCGCGGGGGGTCGAGGATGCAGGGGCCGGCTCGCGGAACAGCCGCGCCATCCACAGCCATACCAGAATGCCCGTCACGACCGAGGCGGCGACCGAGCCGATCGTGGTGAGCGCGATGCCGAGCGCCGCGTTGCCGAGCACCTGTCCGACCGTGCGGGCGGTGCTGAAGATGAGGCCCGTGAGCGCACCGACCGTCGCGGTCAGCACGCTCGAGACGACGAGCCCCACCGCGACCCCGAACCCCGTCACGTAGCCGGGGCTGGCGACCTCGTGGGCGCGCAGCACGAAATAGCTGACGAGCCATCCGGCCACGACGAACACGGCGCCGACGATCGCGAACCCGAGGGTCACGCCGCCGAGCGCGGCCGGGTCGATCTGCCCGAGGGTCGAGTTGGCGTCCTCCGCGGCGTCGCCGCCGCTCACGATGTTCGCGACGACCACGACGAGCGTGCGGATGACGGTGCCGAGGTACCAGACCGCGAGCGGCACGGCGAGCAGGATCACGCCGAGCGTCACGAGCGGCAGCGCGATGGCGCCCGCGATTCTCGCACCGCGGCGCGCCCTCCGGGCGTCGACGGCCTCGGGGCCGAGCTCCTTCTTCGCGGGGGCACGACCCGCCTGCGACGCGGGGCCGGTGACCTCCGCGGGCGTCGACGGGGGAACGGATGCGGGGGTGGTGGAGTCGCTCATGTGCTCATCCTGCCGCTCGAGGGCCCCGCGGTCGACTCCCGGACCACGAGTTCCGGCTGGAACACGAGCTGTCGCGGGGGAAGCTCCGGGTCATCCGCCTCCTCGAGCAGGATGCGCAGCGCCGTCTGCCCGATGAGGCGGCTCGGCTGGCGGATGGAGGTGAGCGGCACGACGGCCGCGCTCGCGAAGTCGATGTCGTCGAAGCCGACGATGGCGACGTCCTGCGGAACGCGCACGTCGCCGCGCATGACGAGCGCCTGCAGCAGGCCGACGGCGAGCAGGTCGTTGGCGGCGAACACCGCATCCGGGCGCGCGGATGCGGGACGCGCGGCGAGCTCCTCCCCCATCCGCCGGCCCTCGAGCACCGAGAGCGCCGCGGCGTCGAGCACCTCGATCGCCGCGCCCGGCACCTCCGAGACGGCCTCGCGGGCCCCCGCGAGACGGTCGGCCACCTGGCGGAGTCCGAGCGGACCCCCGACGAAGGCGATGCGTCGACGCCCGCGCTCGAGCAGGTGCGCGACGGCGGTGCGCCCGCCCGCCACGTCGTCGACCGCGACCGAGCTGATCTCGCCGTCCTCCGCCTTCCGGTCGACGAGCACGACGGGCGTGCCGAGTGCGCGCAGGCGCGCAAGCCGCTCACGGAGATCGCCGAGCGGCGACACGAGCACGCCGCGCACCCGCTGCTCCTCGAAGAGGTCGAGGTAGGCGGCCTCGCGTTCCGGCTTCTCGTCGCTGTCACCGAGCAGCACGGCGACGCCGTGCTCGGCGGCCGCGTCCTCGGCCCCCCTGGCGATGTCGGTGAAGAAGGGGTTGCGGGCGTCGAGCACGACGAGCCCGACCGAGCTCGAGCGTCCGGCGCGCAGCTGGCGGGCGGCGTCGTTGCGGACGTAGCCGAGCTCGCGGATGGCGTCGTGCACCCGCTGGACGACGGCCTCCGACACGCGTTCCGGGCGATTCAGCACGTTCGAGACCGTGCCGACCGAGACGCCGGCGCGATCGGCGACGTCGCGGATCGAGACCGCCATCCGTCTCCCTTCACCCTCTGGGGTCAGGCTAGCGGACGACTTGACGCCTCCCTCGGCGCGGCCTACTGTAGCCCTGACCGTGAATCGTTTCAACGCCGAGACCGCAGGAGCACCATGACCGACCTCACCGCGATCGCCCCGCTCCTTCACGAGCAGGCCATCGAACTGCCCTCCTGGGCGTTCGGCAACTCCGGCACCCGGTTCAAGGTGTTCGCGCAGCCCGGCGTGCCCCGCGATCCCTACGAGAAGATCGCCGACGCGGCCCAGGTGCACCGTTTCACGGGACTCGCCCCGACGGTGGCCCTGCACATCCCGTGGGACAAGGTCGACGACTACGCCGGCCTTCGCCGGCATGCCGAAGACCTGGGCGTCGCCCTCGGAACCATCAACTCGAACACCTTCCAGGACGACGACTACAAGCTCGGCTCTGTCACCCACGCAGACCCCCGCATCCGCCAGAAGGCCATCGACCACCACTACGAGTGCATCGACATCATGGGCGAGACGGGCAGCCGCGACCTCAAGATCTGGCTCGCCGACGGCACCAACTACCCCGGCCAGGACGACATCCGCGGCCGGCAGGACCGCCTCGCGGACTCGCTCGCCAAGATCTACGAGCGGATCGGCCCCGAGCAGCGGCTCGTGCTCGAGTACAAGTTCTTCGAGCCGGCGTTCTACCACACCGACGTCCCCGACTGGGGCACCAGCTACGTGCAGGTGGCGGCGCTCGGCGACCGCGCGATGGTGTGCCTCGACACGGGGCACCACGCGCCGGGCACCAACATCGAGTTCATCGTCATGCAGCTGCTGCGGCTCGGGAAGCTCGGCTCCTTCGACTTCAACTCGCGGTTCTACGCGGACGACGACCTCATCGTGGGCGCGGCCGACCCGTTCCAGCTGTTCCGCATCCTTGTCGAAGTGGTGCGCGGCGGCGGCTACGGCCGCGACTCGGGCGTGGCGTTCATGCTCGACCAGTGCCACAACATCGAGGACAAGATCCCCGGCCAGATCCGCAGCGTGCTCAACGTGCAGGAGATGACCGCGCGCGCGCTGCTCGTCGACCGGGCCTCGCTCGCCGCCGCCCAGGCGGCCGGCGACGTGCTCGCGGCCAACGGCATCCTCATGGACGCCTTCTCCACGGACGTGCGTCCCGGCCTCGCCGCCTACCGCGAGGCGAAGGGGCTCCCGGCCGACCCGATGGCGGCCTACGCCGCATCCGGCTACGCCGCCTCGATCGTCGAGGGCCGCGTCGGCGGGGCGCAGGCGGGCTGGGGGGCCTAGGCTCCCGCGCCGAGCAGCCCGGCGACCGAGATGTCCTCGTCGACGGCGGGCCAGTGGATCCCTTCGCCGTCACCGAGCAGGTACCAGTCAGCGCGATCATCCGGCGCCGCCTCGAGCAACCGGGGAAACCACGCGAGCGGGGCGGACACCTCCCGGCCGTCGCGAAGCCGCACGTGGATCGCCTCGTCGTCGACCCGGACATCGACGACGACAGCGTCACCCACCGAAGTGCCCATGCCATGCCTCCTCGATCTGCCGTTCCCGGCGGCGGACGATCGCGGCGACCGCCGAGAGCTCGACGGGACGCATCCCGCCGGTTCGCGCCAATCGTACCGGCGCGATCCAGAACTTGGCGGTGATGCGCCCGCGACCGCGCTCGACATGCACGTGGGGAGGCTCGGCGTTCTCGTTGCTGTAGAAGAACAGTCGGTATGGGCCTTCGCGGGCGACGGTAGGCATCCGTCAACTGTGGCGAGCGGGCGGGAGCGGAGCTCCCGCGGGACAGGAGAATGTGGATATGGACGAGGATGACCGCGTTGTGAGGGACGTGCAGCGGGTGTGCTTCCAGCTGCAGGTGAAACCCGAGCGGATGGCGGAGTACGTCGAGCGGCACCGCGCCGTGTGGCCCGAGATGCTGCGCGCGATCGCCGACGCCGGCCGCCGCAACTACTCGCTGTTCCTGCGTGAGGACGGCCTGCTGATCGGCTACTACGAGACGGATGACGACGACGCATCCGCCGCCGCGCTCGCCGCCGACCCGCGCACGGCCGCCTGGGAGGCGGAGGCCGCGGGCTTCTTCGTCGCCCTCCCCGGCGCTCGCCCCGACCAGGGAGCCCCGCGACTCGCCGAGGTATTTCATCTCGAGGACCAGCTCGCCCGCCTTGATTGAGGCGTCGCCTTGGGTCGCTTGGCGGGCGATGGAGGCGACGAGAACCGGCGCCTCGGGCCTGCTCAGCGAGTGGAGGCGCGCACCACGAGCTCGGGGCGGAACACGGTCTGCCGGGGGATGAGCTCCGGATCCGCGGCCTCCTCGAGCAACAGGCGCAGGGCGGTGGCCCCGATCGCGCGCGCCGGCTGGCGCATCGACGAGAGCGGCACGGCGGCGGCCCCCGCGAAGGAGATGTCGTCGAAGCCGATGAGCGCGATCTGCCGCGGGACGAGCGACGATCCGCCGCTCATGAGCGACTGGAGCACCCCGAGGGCGATGAGGTCGTTGGCGGCGAACACGGCGTCCGGACGGGCACCCGGATGCCGTTCGAGCAGGCGGCGCCCGGCCGCCACGCCCTCCTCGATCGAGAGCGCATCCGTCGCGATCACCTCGAGCGAGGCCGCGACCTCGGCGTTCTCGACGGCCCAGCGGGCGCCGTCGAGACGCTCCCGCACGAGCCGGAGATCGAGGGGGCCGCCGATGAAGGCCAGCCGGCGACGCCCCTGCGCGAGGAGATGCTCGGCGGCCAGGCGGCCACCGGTCACCGAGTCGGTCGCGACGGCGCTGAACCGGCCCTCCGGGTTCGTGCGGTCCACGAGCACGACCGGGATGCGTCGCTCGCGCAGCCGCTCGAGCCGGCGCGTGATGTCGCCGTAGGGCGAGATGAGCACGCCGCGCACCTGCTGCTCCTCGAACAGGTCGAGGAACATCTCCTCGCGCGCCGGGTCCTCGTCGGTGTTGCCGACGAGGATCGCGATGCCGTGCCGGGAGGCCTCGTCCTCGGCCCCGCGCACGACCTCGTTGAAGAACGGGTTGCGCCCGTCGAGCACGACGAAGCCGACCGTGGAGCTGATGCCCGCGCGGAGCCGGCGCGCGGCATCGTTGCGGATGTAGCCGAGCAGGTCGATCGCGCGCTGCACGCGCGCGATCGAGTCGGCGGACACCTCGTCCGGCTTGTTGAGCACGTTCGAGACGGTCCCCACCGAGACGCCGGCCTCTCGGGCGACGTCGCGGATGCTCACGCCCACGGTGACCTCCGGTTAGAACGGGAGGGCCCGGCCGGCTCGCACCGGCCGGGCCCCGTGACGACATCGATCAGAAGTCGAAGTCGCCGATGTTGTCCGCGTTGAACACGTACGGGTCACCGAGCAGCACGGTGCCGTCCTCGCCCACCGTATAGGAACCCAGCGTGCCAGCCTCGAAGGTGTCGCCCTCGGCACCGGTGATCTCACCGGTGATGAGCGCGTAGGCGGCGTAGGCCGCGAGGTAGCCGAGGTCCTCCGGGTTCCACAGCGCGAACGCGGTGACGGTGCCGTCCTCCACGAAGTCGCGCATCTGGTTCGGCGTGCCGAGACCGGTCAGCGCGACCTTGCCCTTGTACTCCGAGGTCGAGAGGTAGCGCGCCGCGGCCGCGATGCCGACCGTCGTGGGCGAGATGATGCCCTTGAGGTCCGGGTAGGTCTGCAGCAGCGCCGCCGTCTTGTCGAACGAGGTCTGGTCGTCGTCGTCGCCGTACACGACATCCACGAGCTCGATGTTCGGGTGGTCCGCCGCCAGGTCGGCCTTCATGAGCTCGATCCAGGCGTTCTGGTTGGTCGCGTTGGCCGTGGCCGACAGGATCGCGATCTGCCCCTCGTCGCCGATCTGCTCGGCGATGAGATCGACCTCCACCTTCGCGATGCCCTCGGCGGTCGCCTGGTTGATGAACAGGTCGCGGCAGTCGGCGTTGGTGTCGGAGTCGAAGGTGACGACCTTGATGCCGTTGTCACGCGCCTCGTTGAGCGCGTCGCAGATGGCCTCCGGATCGTTCGCCGAGACGACGATGCCGCCGACGCCCTGCTGCGTGAGCGTGTTGATGAAGCTGACCTGGGCATCCGCTGCGGCCTCGGTGGGGCCGACCTCGGCGAAGGTGCCGCCGAACTCCGAGGTCGCCGCCTCGCCGCCCTTCGACGAGGTGTCGAAGTAGGGGTTGCCGAGGTTCTTGGGCAGGAAGGTGATGGCGAGGTTCGCGTCGCCGCTGTCGCCGCTGTCCCCGTCGTCGGAGCCGGCGCATCCGGTGGCGACGAGGGCGACCGTCACGGCGAGGGCCGCGAGGGCGCTCGCGCGCTTGGTGCTGAACATCATTGTTGATCTCCTCTTGATGTGTGCCGATGTGGTTGCATCGACGTCGGGGGGTCCTCAGTCCTGCGCAGGCGCCGGGGGCCCCTTCTTGATGCCCGCCCCGATCCGCTTGCGGTGGATCCAGGCCAGGACGCTTGTCGACACCACGGACGCCACGAGCAACGCCCCGGTGATGATGTTGATGACGTCGCTCGTGACGTTGGCGAGGCGCAGGGCGCTGCCGAGGATGCCGATGAGCAGCACGCCCGCGATGACGCCGGGGATGTTGCCCCGGCCGCCGAAGATCGAGACGCCGCCGAGCAGCACGGCCGCGATGACGCTCAACTCGAGGCCCGTCGCGTTGTCGCCGCGCGCGCTGCCGTATCGCAGCGTGTAGTAGATGCCGGCGAGGGCCGAGACGGCGCCGCTCAGCACGAACAGGATGAACTTGGTGCGCTCGACCCGAACCCCGGAGAAGCGCGCGGCCTCGCTCGAGAGCCCGATGGCGTAGATGCCGCGACCGAACGGGGTGAAGTGCAGCAGCACGGCGAACACGATCGCGAGCACGACGAAGAGCACCATGACACTCGGGACGGGCGTGCCGGGGATCTTCGACTTCGCGAGGTCGGTCCAGAACTCGGTGAAGTCGGTCACGGCCGTCGTGCCGAGCAGGCCAACCGCGAGCCCGCGGAACAGCGCGAGCGTGCCGATCGTGACGGCGAGCGACGGCAGCCCGACGACCGTGATGAAGAAGCCGTTGATGGCGCCCGCGACGACGCCCACGAGGATCGCGACGGTCCCGGCCGCCTCGATCGGCAGCCCGGCCTGGTGCAGGGTGCCGAGGGTGACGCTCGAGAGCCCGACGACGCTCGCGACCGAGAGGTCGATCTCGCCCGTGATGATGACGAGCGTCATCGGCAGTGCGATGAGCAGGATCGTCGCGACGTCGAGGAGCAGGTAGGTGATCGTGATGGGCGCCGCGAAGTTGCGCACCGAGACGGCGGCGACGAGGTAGACGATCACGAGCAGGGCGATGATGGCGGCCTCGCGGGTGACCAGCAGGCGGCGCCAGAGCGGATGCGCCCAGTCGCGGTAGCTGCGCGTCGCGGGCGCGGGAACGAGATCGGCGGTCATGAGCTCCTCGCCTCCATGAGCCGGCGGCTCGCTCTGATGGCGAGCACCCGGTCGAGCACGATCGCCCCGAGGATGAGCACGCCGACGACGGCGCGCTGCCAGAAGTCCTGCACGCCGATGACGGGGAGGGCGCGGTTGATGGTCAACAGCAGGTAGGCGCCGATCGCGGCGCCCCACACCGTGCCGGAGCCGCCGAAGATCGCGACGCCGCCGATGACGGCCGCACCCACGGCATCCAGCTCCCATCCGGAGCCCGCCTGCGAGTTGACGGTGCCGTAACGGGCTGCGTACAGCACGCCCGCGAGGCCGGCGAGCGCACCGCAGACGACGAACGCGACGAGCACGCGGCGGGTGACCTGGAGGCCGTAGAGGTGCGCCGCCGCGGGGTCGGAGCCGATCGCGTAGAACTCGCGGCCGGCACGCTGCGTGTACAGATACCAGCCCGCGATGACGAGCACCACGAGGGCGATGATCGTCAGCCACGGGATGCCGAGCAGCGAACTCGTGCCGAGGGCCAGGAACTCGCGCGGCATGTCCGATGAGTTGATGCGGTCGGAGCCCGTCCACATCACGTTGATACCGCGGTAGATGTAGAGCGTGCCGAGCGTGATGACGAGCGCAGGGACCTTCGCGAACGCGACGAGGGCGCCGTTCACGAGGCCGAGCAGCCCGCCGGCGACGAGGCCGATGACGAACACGAGCGGCCACGGCACGCCCGGCAGGTCGATGAACACGCGGCCCGTGAGGTAGGCGGTGAGGCCGACGACGGAACCGACCGAGAGGTCGACGTTGCGCGTGATGATGACGATCGCCTGCCCGACGGCGACGAGCAGGAGGATCGACGGCGTGAGCAGCAGGTCGCGGAAGCCGTCGCTCGAGAACAGGAACGCCGGATTCTTGATCGTGGTCGCGACGACGACGATGACGAGGGCCAGCAGGATGCCGGTCTCGCGCGCCTTGAGGAGGTGGCCGAGGCGGCTCATGCCGCCTCCCCCGTGGCGTGCGTGGCGGCGAACATGACCGACTCGGCGGTCGCATCCGCCCGCGGGATGTCGGCGGTGATGCGCCCCTCGTGCACGACGAGCACGCGGTCCGCCATGCCGAGCACCTCTGGCAGCTCGGACGAGATCATGACGATCGCCATGCCCTCCCCGGCGAGCTGGGAGAGCAGGCGGTGCACCTCGGCCTTCGTGCCGACGTCGATGCCGCGCGTCGGCTCGTCGACGAAGAGCACGCGCGGGTCGGTCGCGAGCCACTTCGCGAGGACGACCTTCTGCTGGTTGCCGCCGGAGAGGGTGCCCGCCTCGGTGTCCAGCGAGGCGGTCTTGACCTCGAGCCGGCTCGCCCAGATGCGGGCGCTCGCGTTCTCGGCGGCGCTCGTGATGAGGCCGAAGCGGGCGAGGGCGCGGCGGATGGCGAGGGTGGCGTTGCGCGCGACGCTCGAAGAGAGCACGAGGCCCTGCTGCCGGCGGTCCTCGGGGACGAGGGCGACGCCCGCAGCCATGGCTGCGGAGGGGTTGCGCTTGGGGAGGGGCGCTCCACCGACCGTGACGGTGCCGGATGCGTACGGGTCGACCCCGAACACGGCGCGCGCGATCTCGCTGCGGCCGGCACCGACGAGCCCGGCGAGCGCGACGATCTCGCCGGAGCGCGCGACGAAGCTGACATCCGTGAAGACGCCGGGCTGAGTGAGGTGCGCGACCTCGAGCACGACGTCGCCGATCGGCACCTCCTGCTTGGGGAACAGGGTCGTGACGTCGCGCCCCACCATCTGCCGCACGATCTCGGCGACGGTCGTGTCCTCGATGGGGCTCGTGGCGATGTATGCCCCGTCGCGCATGACCGTGACGGTGTCGCAGAGGGCGAACACCTCCTCGAAGCGGTGCGAGATGAAGAGGATGGCGCGGTTCTCGTCGCGCAGGCCGCGCGCGACCGCGAAGAGCCGCTCGACCTCGACGCCGGAGAGCGCCGCGGTGGGTTCGTCCATGACGAGCACCTGGGCGTCGAGGGAGATGGCCTTGGCGATCTCGATGATCTGCTGGTCGGCGATCGACAGGCCGAGGGTGGGGCGGTCGGGGTCGATGCGCACGCCGAGGCGGTCGAAGAGGGCGACGGCCTCCGCGCGCATCGCTCTGCGGTCGATGGCGCCGAGCGCACCGCGCGGCTGGCGACCCATGAAGAGGTTCTCGGTGACCGAGAGGTCGGGGAAGAGCGTGGGTTCCTGGTAGATGACCGCGATGCCGGCGTCCTTCGCCTGCGCGGTGCTCGTGAAGTCGACGCTGCGCCCGGCGAGCAGGAACTCGCCCGCGTCACGCTGGTAGAGCCCGGCGATGATCTTCACGAGGGTGGACTTCCCGGCGCCGTTCTCGCCGACGAGGGCGTGGATGCTGCCTCGTTCCAGGTGCAGGGTGCCGTTGGTCAGCGCCACCACGGCGCCGAACGCCTTGGCGATGCGGCTGAGCTCGAGCACCGCGGGCGCCTCGCCGGGCGCGGGTGCGGCGGACTCGGGGATGTCGGACATCGTCGTCTCTTCCGGATGGTGCGGGAGGGGTGCGCGCCACCTGAACAATTCATGAATCGTTTCAGGTGGTGTTCAG